>DNXU01000631.1:310-6435 GCA_003505715.1 Cyanobacteria bacterium UBA8803
TTACCTTGGTTATCCCACAACCGAGCAGTCTTATCGTCGCTAGCCGTCAAGATGTGCTGACCATCGGGGCTAAACACTGCACTGCTGATAAAAGAACGCTCATGCCCCCCTAGGACAGTCAGGAGATGACCTTGGCTATCCCATAACCGAACGGTTTGATCGCTGCTGAAAGTCAGGATTTGACGACCATCAGGGCTGAATTCTGCACCTGTAACCCCACTCTCATGACCCCGCAAGACAGCCAGAAGATTACCTTGGTTATCCCACAACCGAGCAGTCTTATCGTCGCTAGCCGTCAAGATGTGCTGACCATCGGGGCTAAATTCTGCACTTCTGACATAACCCTCATGCCCCCGCAAGATAGCCAGAAGGTAACCTTGGCTATCCCATAACCGGGCGGTTTGATCGGGATCAAAACCATTAGTCAAGATGTGCCGACCATCGGGACTAAATACTGCACTTCTGACCCCAGTCTCATGCCCTCGCAAGATAGCAAGGAGATGACCTTGGTTATCCCATAACCGGGCATCTCCACTGGCTGTCAAGATGTAGCGACCATCGGGGCTAAATTCTGCACTTCCGACCCCAGTATCATGCCCTTGCAAGACAGCCAGAAGATGACCTTGGCTATCCCATAACCGGGCGTTCTTATCGTTGCTAGCCGTTAAGATGTGCTGACTATCAGGGCTAAATAGGGCACTGTTGACGATACCCTCATGTCCCTGCAAGACAGCCAGAAGTTTACCTTGGTTATCCCACAACCGGGCGGTGTTATCCTCGCTAGCTGTCAAAATTTGGCGACCATCGGGGCTAAATACGGCACTCATGATCCAACCCTCATGTCCCCGCAAGATAGCGATAAGGTTACCTTGGTTATCCCACAACCGGGCGGTGTTATCCCAACTGGCAGTCAGGATTTCCTGACCATCAGGGCTAAATTCTACACTCACGATTAGCTGCTCATGCCCTAATAACAGGGCAATTTGACCGCCAAATGTCTGCACGGGTTGTTGAGTTCTTGAATCTTTTGGATTTTCTGTCGTCTGTAACTGAGAAACTCTTTTAATCGTCGGTTGACCACTAACAGGTATGCTGTAAGCACTAGCAAATACCACACCCATTAACAGTGCTAAACACCGATGAATTTTTAGAGAATTATGGGGAGTCATCATAGTGTTTTGACAAGAGTGGGATGGGAAATGCTTTGTTCAGGTTAATGGAGAAAAAAAGCGCTCTTAGTAAACAATTTAGTGCCCAACACGATGAGCTTTTGAGGCACTAAAGTGCCTACTACAAACAAGAACGCTATAACTGGACACGATCTTATCCTATCCTGCCAGAGGTGCGATCACGCCAGCTTCCCTTTGCGATCGCATTTCATCAGAAGTTGCCTCTCAAAAGCTAAAACTGGAAGACTTGAAAACAAACCAAGCTTACCTGTCAATGCTAAAGTAGAGGTAAATCCCAGCCAAATGCTCCCCATCGAACCATGCCAGCTACACAACAACGATACTACTCTCCAGAGGAATATCTAACACTGGAGGAGGCTGCTGACTATAAAAGCGAATACATTGACGGTGAAATTATTCCTATGGCAGGTGGATCTACTAATCATAATCAAATAGCTGGTAATTTCTATATCGAACTCGGTGTTGCCTTCAAAAAACTTGATTATCGGGTATTTATGAGTGATGTGCGTTTGTGGATACCCAAGCTGCGCATCTATACTTATCCTGATGTGATGTTAGTGGCTGAAAAACCTGAGTATTATAATAATCGCAAGGATACGATTACTAATCCGAGAATAATTATCGAGGTTTTGTCCCCGTCAACCAAGGGATACGACAAGAGCGACAAGTTTAAAGGATACCGCACAATTCCGACATTTCAGGAATATTTATTAATCGATCAAACTCAGATATATATCGAACATTTTCATAAGACGAATGAGCGGCGATGGGACTTTAGGGACTATGATGAATCTGATGAAGCGATCGCGCTAGCTTCAGTGTCGTTTGAAATTTCTATATCAGATATCTATAATAAGGTGAATTTTGAGCAGGTAGATGAGGAAACTTCATCTGATCTGGGAGAGGTTTAACTTTACCAAGATAAAAGGTGCTATTACTGTAAAAGGGGATAGATCTTGACCAATCCAGGATAATGCTTAAATCAAAACTCCCCCTCTACTTTAGGCTCGAATCACTGTAATGGAGCGCCCCATTTTGCTAGTATGAGTTTCAGTTTTCAGCCGCTCTTCTAATTCCGGTGCATTGTCTCTGCGGTCGAAAATCACCAACCACCCCTGATCTTGTCCCAATTTGGCTAGATATCCATCTAACTGTTCCAAAGCTTTACTAATGGGATCGACTTTTCTAGTTCGCCAAACTTTCAGTTCAATTCCTAACGTTACATCACCATAACGCAAACACAAATCCATTCTATCCCGCCCAATCGCATATTCCCTCTCCAAGGTGCCCCCGCCATTAATCACCCGATGGAGAAATGCCATCAGCACTAAATGTGGGGCAATTTCCGGATAGGATGCTCTTTTGAGTAAAGGTTCCCCATGCTGTAACCAGAATTCCAGAAAAGCTTGAAGTAATTTTGGAGTGTCTAATTTACCTTCAGCAGTCAACCAACTCGGAGCAATTTGGGGCAATGAAGCCATTGGGGTTACAGTTAGGACGCGGGGTAAAACTTCGCGATAAATGGGGTTGGCGATCGCTAATCCACCCTGAGTATCCATCTTACACAAACCTAGGTCGATTAAGAATTGAATATCATCATTGGGGATATTGCCCAGTTCTAAACCTGCCAGCATCGGCTCGATAATCGCTTTCACACGATTTTCTCTCAGCCTTTCTGCTAAACTATCCAAGTGGGTATCTTGACGTTGAATTAAAATTTCTTTGGCTGTTAAAATATGTTCGGCTGTAATGGCTATTGATTCATCTGTAACTAATTCTTCTACTATTTCTTTAGCTAAAGCATTGACCAACCAAGGCTGTCCCTGAGTTAGTTCAAAGGCTAAGGCTATTGCTTCTGCTGTAAAGACTTGTCCGGTATCTTGGGTGTGTTGTTGGTATAGTTCTGCTACTTCGGCTGCGTTAAAATTTCTCAGCGTTAAGGATCTCACTTTAATATTAAATCGCCTCTTCAGCACCAGCAATATCTTGACTGAAAGGTGCGCCCACTTCCACCGATAGCATCACTGCGGTGTATTTTCCGCTCTCGGTGAGTTGTTTGGCTAAAGCCAGCATTGCTGTGGTTTTACCAATTTGTCGCGGTGCATGAATGACGAAATAGTTTTCCTGAGCAATCAGCCGTTCTAGGTTGGGGAGGCGACTGGTTGCTGGTAACATGTAGTGGATGTCGGCGCGGCAGGGGCCAGCGGTATTGAACCAGCGCGGCATAATTTGTTAATTGAGGCTAATGGGGTTCTTTTCAGTTTACTGTACGTGGGAATTGCCTTCGGCTTTCCTGGTGGGCTTTCTATGTACTTGAAAGCAGCTGAGGCGATCGCTTTATACCATTGAAACCTTCCTCACCCTAAATTCTAGTTTTGTGTATGTTTTCTAGAACAGGACAAGCATTTACAGCGTTAATGACTGCTTCTTTTGCATCTGAGCTAAGAGTTCCTCTTGTATTAGTTAGCTCACTGTCATCAAACATAAATATTTCTCTACAGTCTATATAAGAATCATAATTCAGGAAGGAATGTTGACTAGCTAATATTTGAGCTTCACAAGGTAAAAGATAAGATCTATTTAGTATAAAATTATTAATTCTTGAATTAATCAAGAATCCGTGAGGTGAAGGACTCAGGTAGACAATTACTACAAATTTAGGTTTTGGCGTTGGTTTAGTATGGCGGCAAGAAGGCACATAAAATACTTCCCACTTTGAGATCATAATGCTTCTCCCGGATGCTGATCTTGCAGATGGCTAATTAGTTCCTCTGCGTTGTTCAGCGTTCTAGCAATTTGATCAATTTCTATAAAATCATTTTCATTAGCTGCTTTCCAAGCCTTATCGTGGCTTAATTCTGTCAGTTCATCGAAGGATAAATTTCTGTAATTCTCTATTGAATAATTTAAACATTCTAAGTCAGATTCACTGAAAAAATCTAAATTGGCTTCTCTTAATTGTTTGACCTCATATTGCTCCTGGACGCTAAAAGCAGATTGAACTTTTTTAACCGCTTCATCAGATTTAAAAGATAATACTGCGTCAGCTCTAACAGACTTTAAAATATCATATATTTCGCTTGGTACTGGACCATGTTTCATTGCAACATAACTATCCCCACAAATAAATCGCCCATATTTTTCTAGATGTTTTATATCGGCAAAGTACATGATTTTAGAAATACGATGGAATGTCGGATCATGTACATTTTGAGTAATGTACAGAATTGCTTCAATTCCTTTATCTAAGTTAAATTTAAATGGATAATTCATAACTTATTTGCTTGGTAAAACATTAATGACTATAGAATCGCTATATAGCCAGTATAGCTGAAAGCTGGATTCATCAACTTTCTCCTCCATTGACCGACACAAAGAGATCAGCTTATTGACAGGCTTGTTGAGAATGAGGTGTTGAACTCCCTATTCTTGATAATGATAATCACTCGTCAGGAGTGAGAGGGCTTTCGGATTGATGTGCTGTCCCTGATATGCTCCCCTAAACTATCCCTACCGCCAATCCCCCTGTATCGTAAACGCTGCCCAATAATAAGGAGACTGCCATTGTGCAGAATTCCACATCTCCAACTGTGCCTCTCTCAAAGCAGTCACCGGATTTTGCCCCTCCTCAAGCATCTTCTGATAGAATTTACTCATCACCTCAGAAGTCGCTAAATCGTTAACACTCCACAAACTAACCACAACTCGCCTTGCTCCAGCATACATGAAGCCTCTGGTCAAGCCGACAATTCCTTCCCCTTTCACATTCTCACCCAATCCGGTTTTACAAGCACTTAAAACCACTAATTCCGCAGGTAAATTCAGGTTAAAAATATCGTGGAGGCGTAAAAAGCCATCCTGAGATTCTCCTTTCTCATTAAATAGGGATAACACTAGGCCAGATAATTCCGGATTAACCGAGTCAAGGAAGCCATGAGTGGCAAAATGAACCATCTGATATTGGGCTAAATCGGGAGCGGTGGCTTGGGTGCGAGAAGCGTTAAAGTCTAAGGCTTTCAGCCCTTGGGTTTCTGGAATCAAAGCCAGGATTTTCTCGGCTTCAGTGCGAGTAAATGGTAGTGGGCTAAATGCTGTAGCATTTTCCCCGATACCCAAATTGCGGGCGGCACGATTTAGGGCATAATTATCTGGTGTTTCAGGGGTTTGTTGGGGTGAATTACTGGTAAAGCGAGAATCATTAATACTGAAAACGGGGTTAGCTAAGACAGCTAGAGTTTTAGCCGCAGGGGAACGGTTTTGCAGTTGTTGGCGTTGAAGAGCAATGGTGGAGGCAGAAGGGAGGGTAACAATTTCATTTTGGACTAATAAGGGAGTGGTAGGAGAAGAAGGTAGAGGTAATGCGGCAAAAGGAATATATTGCAAGACTCCATCTCCTACAATTAGTAAGCGTTTTTGACCGAGTTGAGCGGCGACTGGGGTAAGGAGAATTTGACTGAGGGGAATGCCAGTTTCTAGGGTGGCGGTACTATTTTGAGTGAGAGAGACTCGGAAGGTTTGGGCGGCTGCTTCAATTTCTTTTTGGTTGGGTAGTTGATAGCTAGTGATAGTATTTTTAGTGACAGCCCAGAGATAACTGCGCTCTGGGCCTAGGGAATATTCTAAGAGAATGGTATCGTCGTCTAGTACCTGTTGTTGAATTTCTGCTAGGGTTAATGGTTGAGGATATTTCAAGTTAGCATAGCGGGGACTAGCAACTCTAATTTGGGCTTCGAGTTGTTTGAGTTGACTAAGAGTATTATCTATATTTTGTTTAATTCGATTGAGAGCTGTTTCGGAATATTGACTGCTAGTGAGTTCGTATCTCCGACGGTCTAAGTCGTTAAGTTGTTGTTGTAAACTCCGTTCTTGTGCTAATAGTTGGGGGTCAACTCCTTGGCGGATGTTAGCGTTAGCTTCGGTGAGGAGTTCGAGGAG
>DNXU01000366.1:0-1130 GCA_003505715.1 Cyanobacteria bacterium UBA8803
ATTTGTTTAAGTCCCGTTAGTAGATTTCAGGAGTTAACAAAATATCTAAGATTCTTGGATAAAAATTTATCTTGGAAATTATCTCTAGGTAATCTCCCTAAAACAAGTTTGTATCCAGGGAAATTACTTGATCGGGTGCCAGCAAGCCTCCGACTATGATGACTTGCAATTTGCTGGTTTCTTGAGGATGCTGAGTCTTGACTTTGGCGATCGCTTCTTCAATTCCAGTTTCCTGAACAATGTAAATCTGTGTTTCGCCTCGCAGCACCCATATCGGCTTAGGCCAGATATGTCGGGGTTGGAGTACTGCTTTATGAATAATCTGATGGCTCCACTGAATCAGTTGTTCTAAGGTATCTTCAGAGCAAAGATCAGCAATCTGTGATTGAAATAGTTTTCTGAGTTCCTTTGTTGGAATATGCTCTGTGACATTTGTTGAATCTAACAAAGATGTAGAACTCGAAGAACTGTCTAGGGATTGCACAAGCAAAGATTCAAGCCGACGTTGAATCTGGGTGGTAATGGAATCAAAATCTGGTTCCATCAGAATGTGCCCCAAGTGCTCTCGCAACAGACTCTTCAATTTCTCTTCGTCAAGAGCAACCCCGCGAGTACTGAGATACCCTGAAAGCCCCTTTCCCAAATCCCGCCCGCAACCCACTTCGCCATTGGCAGCGTCCTCTGCTTCAACCAGTTCTAGCAGACGCTGATGACGAGCCGCGTTGTCAGAGGCGGCTTTTGGCTGGGCAGGAATCGATTGAGTCATGGGTCGTCTATCCTCAGCGTCTCGAAGTAAACGAGGTTATCGGGTTCTTCAGGGTCAAGACCGCAATTGAGCAGTCCAACTCTCAGCTTTCTGTAAAATCCTAGCGCACCTGGAAGCGCATGTAATCCTATTCTGCCTTGATAACCCAGTTCGTGGCTGCGGGCAATTGCGAAATCCACCAGATTGCCCCCAACACCTTTGTAAGTCGGAGGATCAGTGATGACGGGGCGATTCCAAGGGGCGGTTGCCAAAGCACTAATATATACCAACCGTCGCCGCAACTGAGATTCAATCTGACAGCGTTTCTTCAAGACATCAAGCATCATCAGCCCCTGAGTGATACCCTCGCACTCGATCGCGTACA
>DNXU01000366.1:1290-1626 GCA_003505715.1 Cyanobacteria bacterium UBA8803
GCAGTAGCTGAATGATGCGGCTCAACGGAATAAAGAGATTCAACAACGGCTCTCATCATAAGGCTTTGCGGCGATATGGAAAAGCTCGTGCTATCGGAATTCTTAAATCAAACCAATGCGATATCCTACATGGCCAATATTTCCAACTTTACTATAGCGTTGTAATCTGGAATTGCCACTTCAGGCGATCGCTTATTCTTATCCAACAGTACATTCCCCTCCGGCCAATGCACTTGTAAGTTCCCTGGCTTAATAGGTGCGATATAAACCCGCCCTTGGAGTTCGCCGCAATCATTTTTGAGTAGTACGCGATCGCCCTGTTTTAACCCCAAATCC
>DNXU01000366.1:1640-6966 GCA_003505715.1 Cyanobacteria bacterium UBA8803
AATCCGCAGCATCTGCGCCACTCATCAGCACCGCCTCTCGTAGCGCCCCCGTAATAGCATCTTTCGATTCTTGTACCATACTGTTGAACTGCTTACCGCGCCGCGTCGTCACTCGGAAACAGCCCTCAGGCAACTCTCGCTTAGGTGGCGATAGGGGGGTAAAATGAGCTTTGCCATCTGGTGTGGGGAAGTTCCAACCAAAGCAGAGGTGAGACCCCCCATACTGAAACTGGTCGCCTGCTTCCTTTAAATGCTGAATCCCTGCATACTGGGGGATAATGCGGGCAATTTCTGCCCTAATGGCAGGAGTTCCCGCAAACTGTAACTTATTTGCTAAATGGGGACGCACCTGTTTTGCCAGTTCCAAAAATACCTCCCACTCCGGACGTGCCTCACCGATCCGAGGGCCTTTAATTTCCGGACTAAAAATCACCCGCCTTTCGGTGCTAGTTTCCGTAACTCCTCCCGGTATTTCGTAGCGAGTGGTAGCAGGTAGCAATATTACCGTATCCGCTGGCTCAACTAGCATCTGACTGGAGGCAATAATATCCATGTGAACCCTTAAGGGGACTCGCTGAAGAGCCTTTTCTACATAATCGGGTTCCGGCAATACTTCCAGGAAATTGCCGCCTACGGAAAACAGCACTTCTAATTGTCCCTCATCGGCGGCATTAATCATCTCGGCAGCCGTTAATCCCTGAGAGGTAGGCACTGCAAAGCCCCATTTTTCGCTTAACTGAGCCGCATTTTCTGGGGTAATAGGCTTACCACCGGGAAAGACGGTGGCGTAACATCCCATTTCGGCACCTCCCTGCACGCCAGAGTGACCCCGAATTGGCATCAAGCCGCACCCTTCCCTACCGACAAACCCCTTCGTCAGCGTTAGGTTAATAATAGAGCGCACGTTATCCTCACCGCATTCGTGCTGGGTAATGCCCATACTCCAGACAAAAACAGCTTTTTCAGCTTCTCCCACCATCTTGGCAAAAGCTAACATCTCCTCGCGGGAAGCACCGGAGAGGCGTTCGAGTTCCTGCCAAGATTGGGTATTGAGGGTAGCTTTAAGTTCCTCAAAGCCTGTAGTGTAATTTTTAATAAACGACTCATCCACCCAGCCGTTTTCGATCGCGTGCTTGAGGACACCGTTGAAAAAGGCGATATCCCCACCCATGTTGACTAAAAAGAAGTCTTCAGCGAATTTGGTGCCAAAGAGGGCGCTTTCGGGAATAGAAGGCACCCAATAGCGCTCCATTCCCGGTTCCCGATAAGTATTAATTACCACTATTCTAGTGCCAGCTTTTTTCGCCTAGTGGAGATACTTAACGGTAACTGGTTGGTTATTAGCGACGTTGGAGCCAATGAAGACTAATAGATCCGTACCAATCCAATCTTGATAGGAACAGGTTGTTGCCGCTACACCCAAAGCAGCTTTCAGTCCAGCAGTGCTGGGAGAATGGCAAATCCGGGCAGCATTATCTATATTATTAGTACCCATCGCCCGTACTGCTTTCTGGGCGGCATAATAGGTTTCGTTAACCGTCCCTCGACTAGTCAGGTAAACACCAAGTTTGTCAGGTGTAGTGGTGCGGAGGCGATCGCTAATTACCCCCAATGCTTGATCCCAACTGATACGCCGAAAGCCTTTCTCTCCCCGCTGGCGGATCATCGGGTAAGGCAACCGCCCCATCTCTCGCAGTTCAGCACTTCTTTTCTGGTTGAGTTGAGAAACATCGGCTAACACTTGAGCATCAAAAGCGGGCATCGTATTCATCCGCAACAAGCGCAACCGGACATTACAGACGTGGATACCCTCAACCGTCCAATCTTGCATCCCAGTTGTGCCTAAAGCACAGCCGTCACAGACTCCGTGGTTAAGGATATCCCAAGCATAGGGGAATTGGTCTCGGTTGACCCAAACGGCTCTCAAAACTTCCCAGTAATTATTGGGGTATTGTTCGCCAATACCAAAAGGTTTCCAGCTAGCCCAGTGGGAGGGAGTCCAGCGCTTATTGGGTTGACGCAACATAAGGAGGGGTCGATGTCATGCGTGGGATAATAAAAAGCATATCGAAAAACTAATAAATAGCGATCGCATTTTTTATCAAAAACTATTTGAACTTTATGGGTGTTTATAAGCAACTACTGAGATTTGCCTGAGAAGTTTCACAGAAATTTCTTAGATAAAACTCTGCTCGTCAACGTTATGCTATTCTTACTTGCTCTTAAGCCAGCAGACTTATTGCTCTGTTCAAAGACTCTCTTTTAGCTAGAGGTTCCTGTATGGACGCTTCCGATCTGTTTGCCTTACTCCATCCCGCGATCGCAGTTGCCGTCGTTTTTCCCTTAATTGGCATGGTTGTTAACTTTGCATGGCAAACTCGCCAGCGACGCCTGCAAACTGCCAATGACGGTAAAAGTAAAATTCCGCCCGTTGTGGGACGCGAACATGTAAATCTAGGCCGCTGGCTCACTTTTGGTGTCGTGGGCATTACCTTGCTGGGGCTGGCTTACGCTATTATTTCCAAAAGCATTATCGAGGAACAACTCTGGAGCAAAAATCCTTTCCAAGCGATCTTTATCGCTCTGATGTTTGCTGCCACCATTGCTTCTTTAGCGTGCCTTGACCGAGCCAGACAGCGACACTGGCGAGGGATTTTTGCCACCCTCACTGGCATGGGTTTAGTCATTCTCGGCTGTCAGGATGGAGTCTTTCGGCGCAGCGATGAGTGGTATTGGTCTCACTACTATATAGGTATGGCTGCCGCACTACTAATGGTGTTCTCCTTAGCAATTGTGGAAGATATCTACAAGGATCGGTCTAATCGCTGGCGCTACGTCCACATTATTTTGAATTGCTTTGCCTTACTGCTCTTTATCGGACAAGGCATGACAGGCACGCGGGACTTACTAGAAATTCCCCTCTCGTGGCAGAAACCCTACCTCTATCAATGTGATTGGGCAAATAAGACATGTCCTCAACCGGAACCCCCTAAACAAGGGTAAAGCATTCCCACTGAGATCTGTCGGGAATGGGGAATGGGGAATGGGGAATTAAGCTTTCATTATACTTGTTTCAGCCGCGCTAGTCTAGCGATCGCATCTTCATAGTTAAAAGCAGCATTCCTAACCAAAAACCTTGTCCATCCCGCCCAGAGGAAACAACTCCCAGATGATTCCGACAGCAGCAGTTCTTTACAAAAGTGATGGTTACAATACGAGTAGTAAAAGACTGCTCGGTCGTCAAGCTGCGGGTGAAGGGTTTCTCAAAGGCTTAGTGGAATTTGGTAGAGCAGAAGGCTTATACTGTTACGCAGCTACCGCCACAGAATTCCGAGAATTTTGCCAGCGTATCCAACCCTGGCTGCAACGTCCTCGTCAGGTGCAGTGGCTAAATGCTGCCGATCCTAAAACCTTAGCTCAACCCGGTGCTATTTATAACCCCGATCCCAATATCGCCAAATTAGTTTGGCAACGCCGCTTTACCGATCAGCGATCCTATAGCGTCTGCGGCATTACTCATACTATTGCCAGTATGGGTGCCCTGCAAAATATTGGTGATGTGCTGATTGCTCCCGTTCAACCTTGGGATGCCCTGATCTGTACTTCTAGAGCTGTTAAAACCGCAGTTGAACACCTGCTCGATACCTGGGCAGAATACCTCGCTCAACGCACGGGCGGCAAACCTAATCCTAACATCCAACTCCCGATTATTCCCCTAGGTGTTGATTGTAATTCCTTTGCTCAACTCAGTGTAGCACCAAAAATTCGCCAGCAACTGCGCCAACTTTTAGGAATTGCCCCAAATGATATAGTTATCCTGTTTATCGGGCGTTTGTGTTTCTATGCTAAAGCCCATCCCATCCCGATGTATTTAGCCTTAGAAAAGGCAGTCCAAACTACCCAGGTGAAGGTTCATCTAATCCAAGCGGGCTGGTTTGAAGATACCAAAGAAGAATTATCCTTCAAAGAAAGTGCCAAAATTTTCTGCCCCTCGGTTAATAGTATTTTTCTAGACGGACGAGAACCGCAAATCCGGTCAAGCATTTGGTCAGCTGCCGATATTTTTATTTCTCTTGCAGATAACATTCAAGAAACTTTTGGCTTAACACCTATTGAAGCCATGGCAGCTGGTTTACCTGTGATTGTTTCCGATTGGAATGGGTATCAGGAATCAGTACGCCATGAAGTTGATGGGTTTAGAATACCCACGTTAACCCCACCACCCGAATCTGGCTTGGATTTAGCCTTTGATTATCTAGCTGAAAACTTAAATTACAGCACCTATATTGGTCATGCCTCAATGGCTGCTGCTGTTGATATTGCAGCTTGCGCTCGAGCTTTGACTATGTTAATTGAGGATAGTCAGCTCAGGCAGCAGATGGGGGAAAGCGGTAAGCAACGGGCTAGGGAACTGTATGATTGGCAAGTTGCGATCGCTGCCTATGAAAATTTATGGCAAGAATTAGCTGAAATTCGCGCTGCGGCTTCCCTATCCGTACCAGTAACAGCAGGTATGCCACCCCATCCTTTATACGACGATCCTTTTAGATTTTTTGCCCACTACCCGACTGCCAGTTTAACTAAAGACTCAGTTCTTAAACTGGGTGCGATGTCACAACCAGAACATTTGAATCAACTGCGACAACTGTGGATAACTAACTTCGGCGCAAATCGCAGAACGCCAACTGCTAGTGTAGATATTATCTTAGCCGATATCCAACAAGAGGGTTGCCAATCTGTAGCAGAAATCTTAAATCGCCATGGTGGCGAAAACTCAGCTGAATTACTGCGTACTTTGGTGTATCTTGTCAAGTTTGATATTTTGCAAGTTGGATCTTAGACATGATTTTGGTATTAATGATGGTGCGTTATGCTGCGCGGTAACGCACCCTACAGGCTTACCGTTCTGATTTATCTAGACCCAGGATTTTGTTGATTTGGTCAATTATACCTATTTCATATGACAAGTAATATCGGTGTATTACTTTAAATTCTAAAAATAGCTCTTCCTGAGGGTAGAAAATAAAACTTAACAATTGTATAATCCCAAAAGGATGTGCCAACTAAATGTTGGTAAAGGGTGCCATTATCTACATGGTGCCGAAGAAGGTCAATATCTAGTCAGGGCTGGTATTCGAGGTGGCCTAGTTATTCATTAGTTTATTAGAGTCCTGGCAAAGGTTAGCAATGGGTTATTTAAATTCAAATTACGGTGCATCGCTAGGAAGAATATAAACCTCCTCATCTACTGCGAGGGACTGTGTGGGTGCCTGTAGTGCGATCGCTAAGAGCAACCCAGAATCTTCTGAAGACGTTTGGGTGAAAC
>DNXU01000469.1:0-305 GCA_003505715.1 Cyanobacteria bacterium UBA8803
GTTGGGGGGGTGTATCGGAATTTTTTCAAAATATCGGGATGGCATCGGGGGAATTGGGTAACCTTTAACCTTTATCCCATCCAGGGCGAGCCAATAAATTCTATGTAGATATATCAATATATCACTGTAGGGGCGAGTCGCTGTTTCCAATATCAGTCATTAGGGATAAGGCAACTTGACTCGCCCGCTCTCAACACCGCCTTAAAGGTTTGGCCAAAGGAATGCCCAAACTGTTGTGAAAGTCTTGTTGTACCTTGTAACTCAAGCGTCGGGAAACTTGGCGCACGATTTGACGTAAGAGGCGA
>DNXU01000469.1:347-3199 GCA_003505715.1 Cyanobacteria bacterium UBA8803
TGTGGTGAGAATAAGAGACTGGGGTAACTTTTGAATAAATTTGGGAAACCGGACACCCACCTTCAGTTTAAGTTCCCACTCAAGGCGGGTAATGGTGGGAGGCAACTGAAAATTCTCAGACTCTTGCTCCAGAATATATTCGCTAGTCGGTAAGGATACCAACCATTGAGATGCCTGGAAGTCAACCTCATACCCTGGCGGAATATAATCCGGGACAGGAATCGTTTGAATTCGATATATCCCATCCTGTTGAGGTAACAGTTCTAAACCGATTTTCGGTTCCACCTCGTAGCCAAAGGAGCCAAAGCGCCCAATCACTAAAGCGTAGCCATTTGCACCTAGGGGTTCTGCCTTCATGGGATGGGCGCAGCGACCGAACCAATTTTGGTGAGTATCCAGATAGGCTGTAACGCGATCGGTTTCAGCATACAAGTCCATACAGCCTTGGAAATGACCTTGGAACTCAGTGAACTCACTGGTTGAGTAAGGGGCTTGGGTCATTAAACTGTCAATATTTACGAAACTGGATGGGGTCTTCAAGTGCGCTGGCTCTATTTCACTCGGTCGATTGTCAGCGAATTGAGAATGCATACTTGCTCCAATATGTCGGTTACCTGTGACCTATCTCTAAAATTCCCACTTTTAGGTGTCCATTCTTACTTCACTGTCACCGATCTCCGGTAAAGACCTGTACATAATTTAAAATCTTCATCTAAACTTCATACAATTGAGACGTGGGAGTTTACCGATCGAGGAAGAATTTCTCGCTCCCTCAGCATAACTTGTGAGTCTCGTGGTTAACCATGGGGGATTTAGGGAGATTGCCAAATGAAAGCTTTTGTAGCCGGAGCGACTGGCGAGACGGGACGCCGAATTGTCAAAGAACTCGTAAAGCGTAATATTCCTGTGCGTGCTTTGGTGCGCAATTTGGAGAAAGGGAAAGAACTTTTACCACCAGAGACGGAATTAGTGGTGGGAGATGTGTTAAAGCTCGATAGTCTCAGTGCTGCCATTGGTGATAGCACCATAATCCTGTCTGCTACTGGTGCTAGCCCCTCGTTTAATCCCACTGCGCCCTATCAGGTAGACTATGAAGGCACTAAAAATCTGGTAGATGTCGCCAAGACTAGCGCTATTGAGCATTTTGTTATGGTCTCTTCTCTGTGCGTTTCCCAATTTTTCCATCCGCTCAATCTGTTTTGGCTGATTCTGGTGTGGAAGAAGCAAGCCGAGGAATACCTGCAAAACAGCGGTTTGACTTACACCATTGTGCGACCCGGTGGGCTAAAAAATGAGGATAGTCCAGATCCTGTTGTCATGCAAGGTGCAGATACCCTGTTTGAGGGTAGTATTCCTCGGACGAAGGTGGCACAAGTTTGTGTTGAGGCATTGTTCCAACCAGAAGCTCGGAATAAAATAGTAGAAGTAGTCGCCCGCTCTGAAGCTGCCGATATCAATTGGCAAGAGTTATTTGCCAATGTCTCCTGATTGATGAGGTGCATTCGCTTCTAAAGCGGCCAAGGGGCAGAAAGTCGTAATAAAAAGCTATCCTCAACTTCTAGCCTCAATCCCCGCATTTTTAATGCGGGGATTGGCTCGACACAGTCTAGAAACTGAAACTTCCAGGCTCGCCTTTTCCAGTAATTCGTCATGAAGCATTTAATTACCTGGGCTAGTTTATTAGTATTATTAGTTGTCTTCTTAGAGCTAAGTGCAGAATACAAACCACTGGGATGGAATCCTACTAATCCTAGAGGTATCTACGGAACCCCTCCATTAGTGATGAGGGGTGGCGATCCTTATATTCGTGCTTTAATGCGAACGATATCTGCCAGCGAAGCAAATGTTTCCCGTCCCTATTCAGTGCTTTATGGCGGTACCCATGTTTGGGATTTAAGCCGCCATCCCAATCGCTGCGTACCGATTGTTGCCGGTCCTAATATAGGTAACTGCACAACGGCAGCAGGACGGTATCAGTTTATCAATACCACTTGGTATGATAAGGCAAGGCGCTACCATCCTCAGCCTTGGGGTTTTTGGATTTGGCAGGGCTACAGCTTTGAACCGCAATATCAGGATGCAGTAGTTTATGCTTGGCTGAGTGACAAGCAAGCTTGGGACATGGATATTTCAGCGCAACTAAGGCAAGGGCGCTTAAATCGAGTATTGCGGCGGCTCTCCGGTACTTGGACGAGTTTGGGTTACGGCATAGAAAATAATGCCATGACAGGGTATTTACCAGGGATTTATCAACGGATGCTTCGGGAAGAATTGCCACAAGCAGAATCTGGAAGTTTGAAAGTTGGCGGTTGAGCTAGGAAACAAGGATTAACTTTGGGGACTTTCCTGAGATTTAATTGCTATCCTCGAAATTAAACTGATCGATGCAAAACCAATCAGCAAAACAAGAACAAATCCGCGTCCACGTTTTCGTTTCTGGAAAGGTTCAGGGGGTAGGTTATCGGTACTACACTTCGCGTCAGGCAAAACATCTGGGGGTGAGTGGCTGGGTGCGAAATCTTTTAGATGGCCGTGTGGAAGGCGTGTTTGAAGGAGAGCAGGATGCCGTACAGGCGATAGTTCGCTGGTGTCACACGGGATCGAGAGGTGCTGTAGTTAAGGAGGTTGTAGTTGAGTACGAAGAACCGGAAGGGTTACAAAGGTTTGAAATTATGCGATAAGGGAATCGGGAATGGGGAAAATCAAATAATTTGTAGGTTGGGTCGAGGTCACGAAACCGAGGTTCTAGGTATTTTTGATAGTTGACGTGCTCCCACATCTGAAGAAAGGGGATTCTTAAAAAGTTGTTACGAGGCACTGTTAACAGATGCCTCTCCACTTTTCTTCCGTTA
>DNXU01000383.1:0-6406 GCA_003505715.1 Cyanobacteria bacterium UBA8803
CCAGGTTTAGGGAATTCAATTTTTCCACATTTGGAATGCTGATGTTCACACCGAACATTTTGGCTCGGTAGTATGCCCTGAGCTGCTGTTAAATATTACAAATCATTTAACAAATATTTAGATAGTAACTATTAATTAGATAATCTTCAGGGGAGAGTTTAAAAAGTAATCGGAACGAACTGATTTGTTTAATAACTAGTGATCAGGGTTATGAGAAGGTTAACCTGGTTGGGTGGGCTGGGGAAATTATATCTAGCAATTTCTTTAGCTGTAATTGAGGTAACTGTTACGGCATCTGGAAATAGGGTGCTGGCGCAGATTACACCGGATGGGACGTTGGGAACGGAAGGTTCTGTAGTTAATCAGGGCAATATTAATCTCCTTCCGGCGGAGTTGATTGAGGGTGGGGCAAGTCGGGGGGCGGCGTTATTTCACAGTTTTTGGCAGTTTAATGTGGGTGAGGGGCAGCGGGTTTATTTTACTAACCCGGTGGGAATTGAAAGTATTTTTAGTCGGGTGACGGGGAACGAGGCTTCAAATATTTTGGGGACGTTGGGGGTAAATGGGAGGGCAAGTCTATTTTTAATTAACCCGAATGGGATTATTTTTGGCCCCAATGCTCAGTTGGATATTCGGGGTTCGTTGGTAGCGAGTACGGCGGAGCGGTTGGTGTTTGAAAATGGGGTTGAGTTTAGTGCAAAGCATCCGGATGTAGCACCACTACTAACGGTTAATCTGACTCCGGGGTTACAGTATGGGTTAAGTCCTTCAGGAGCAACTATTGCCAATACTGGTAAGTTAAAAGTAGGGCAAAATTTGACTCTAGCCGCACAGAAGCTGGACTTACAGGGACAGCTAGAGGCAGGGGAAAATTTGACACTCTGGGCACAAGATACAGTACAGGCGCGAGACAGTGTAGCAGTTCCTTTAATTGCCTCAGCAGGGAATCAGCTATTGATTCAGGGTAATCAAAAAGTAGATATTGTGGCCTTAAACCATCCCAATAGCCAGATATTTTCAGGTGGGGATATGGTGTTGCGATCGCCTATTCCAGTAGGCGGAGATGCACGCTACTGGAGTGGGGGAAGTTTTCGGATTGAGCAGTTGGACGGTACTTTAGGAGATTTAGATAGTCCCGCAGATCCCATTATTCGTTCTGTTGGGGATGTGAGTTTCAATAACTATCAGGGAGCATCCCTACATATTATGGCTGGGGGTAGCGTAACCATCCCTGGCATCATCGTCATTACTAGCCCACAAACAGGTCAGGCTGGGGTTAATTATATTACCGAGAATGTGACCCTATCTAATGGTGCGATCGCGCCGATTAATGGCAGCGCCAGACCTACTCTAGATATAAGGGCTGGAGTCGATCCCAATTACTTTGGTATTCCCCAATTGAGTAGTACGGTAACGAGGGGGGATATTAATATTGGTATAGCTCTAGTGCAGAGTAATATTCCTGATGGTCTGGTTTTTTTAACCAATCAGTACCAGCCCAATCTAGCATTACCTGGTGGCACCGTTCAGGTTGGTGCCATTTTTACAGCCGATCGCATTGTGCCGTCCCGCCTGACTGTCAGCCCTAGAAAGAGTTTTAGCTCTATTGACATTGAGAGCTTTTCTGGTAATGGCGGTTCAGTAATTATTGACTCCCGCAGCCAGATTGCCTTAACTGGTAGTAACCTGACAAATCCTCCCCACAGCATAATATTTGCCTCATCTGGCTCTGGTAATGCCGGAGATATTACTCTCCTAGCTACTGATGCAATTATCCTGGAGCGAACTTTTGTCATCAGCGATACGGCTAACGATAATCAAGGCGGTGATATCAATCTCGCTGCTCCATTAATATCCCTAAACAATTCACGCATCTTGACGTTGACAGGACTGCCGAGCGCAGGAGCAGGGGGAAATATAAATATCAATGCTGTTTCTTTAGATATAACTCAGGGTGGGGGTTTAGGCAGCAATACAAGTGGTTCTAGCCAAAGTGGTGATATTAATATTAATACCCATAGATTGACCATCCGCCACCAGAACCAACCCAACTTAGCCGATCAAGCGGGCATCTCCACTGCCGCTATTTTTGGTAGCAGCGGTGATGGTGGCAATTTAACTATCAACGCTTCTGAGCTGATTGAAATCAGCGGCAGCGACCCCGGACAATTTCCAATTAAATTTGATATTAACACCATTAACGCCTTGGCTGGAATAGGAGTAGGTTTAACTACTGCAACTCAAGGGAGTGGCAATGCTGGGAACTTAACGATTACTGGTGGGCAGTTAACCGTTAAAAATGGGGCAGGAATTTCTACCTCAGTTTCTCCAACTGGTACGGGAAATGGGGGCGATTTAACCGTGAATGTTAATCAAGTATTGTTACAAGGTAAGGTCGGTTTAGGAACTGGGATATTGGGAGTTGGTAAAGCAGGGGATTTGACTTTGACTGCCCAGGAAGTAAGCCTCTTGGATGGCGCATTTATTAGCGCTGATACTTTGGGATGGGGAGATGCTGGCAACTTAACCATTAATGCCACCAATGTCAATATTATCAGTTCGCGAGTGGGAGCTGGGACGGCGGATATTGGTAACTTGGGCAGGGCGGGCAATGTTGCTGTTAATACAACTGAGTCCGTGCAAGTGAGTGATGGCGGAACTATATCAGTTGAGGCTGTAGCTGGCGGTACAGCTGGTAATTTGACTATTAACACTGGGCAAATGACCATTAAGAATGGGGCACAAGTAACAGTGAGCAGTCCCTTAGGGCAAGCGGGTAATTTGACAATTCAAGCAAATTATTTGCGGTTAAATCGGGGCAGTATTACTGCGGAAACTGGATTAGGCCAAGGTGAAGGTGGGGCGAATATTGGGTTACAAATATCAAACTGGACAATTTTGGAGAACGAAAGCCTAATTTCGGCCAACGCTTTCAATACCGCCAAGGGCGGCAATATAAATATAGATACGAACTTTTTGATTGGGTTATCTCCAGAGGGAGCAAATGGTAGTGATATTATTGCTAATGCCGTCTTTGGGAATGGCGGTCGAGTTAACATTACCGCTCAAGATATTTATGGCATTGAGTTTCGGCCAGACTTAACTTCAGGAAACGATATTACAGTTAGTTCTGAGTTTGGTATTGATGGCGTGGCGGCGATTAATTCACCGGATGTAGACCCCAGCCAAGGATTAACCCCCTTACCCGATGCACCAGTCAATTCGCAATTTAACCAAGGCTGTCCAGTGGGAGGTTTATCAACCAGTCGATTTATCAATGCCGGACGCGGGGGTTTACCCACTAATCCCGATGAACCTCTCAGCAGCAATGATATTTGGGAAGACGTGCAACTGCCAAGCCAAGAAACTACTCATGCTACTGACTCACCTACAATAGAGGGCGATCGCCTTGTTGAAGCGCAAGGATGGACGATAGATGAAAAAGGGAAAGTTATTCTGGTTGCACAGATGCCTAACCAGACACCTCAAGGCAGTTGTTACCTACACTAGGGCAAAAATCAGGGCGAGTCGATTGATGGGATCGTGAGGCTAAACAATAAAACAGCGACTCGCCCCTACAGGAATACTTTTTTATATGCAATACCCACGAATCAGAGTCTACCGCCAGATCGTCAAAATCACGCTATTAACCTTATTAGGACTCATCATAACCCTAACCGTTCCTGCTCTCTCTATTCAACCCATTACAGGAACTCCGCAGGCAATTAATCAACCTGCCAATGCCCAACAATTATTGCAACAAGGTATAGAACTTTACGAAGTCGAACGGTTCTCCGATGCTGCTCAAATTTGGCAGACAGCGGTAGGTGCCTTTGCCAGCCAAGGAGATACCCTTAATCAAGCCCTAGCCTTAAGCAATCTTTCCTTAGCCTATCAGCATCTAGGACAGTGGCAGCAGGCAGAAGCAGCAATTACTCAAAGCCTCAACCTCCTCCAAAACCCCAACAACATAACCAACACCCAAACTTACTCAGAAATTTTAGCTAAAGCTTATAACACCCAGGGGCGTTGGCAATGGGCAAAAGGGCAGTTAGAAAACGCGCTCCAATCCTGGCGAAATGCCGAGCTTTACTATGCCAAAGCCAATAATGATACGGGCGTAATTCATAGCTTAATTAACCAAGCCAGAGCCATGCAAGCTCTAGGAGCTAGCTTTCAGGCTAAAAATACATTAGAAAATATTTACCCCCTGGTAAAGCAACAATCAGAACCGCAGATTAAAGCCAGACTATGGCTGAGTCTCGGTACTGCTTACAGACAAATGGGCGAGCTAGAAAAATCTCAGGGAGTTTTACAAGAAAGTTTAACAGAGGCCGAACAATTTACGCTTAGTAACGCTAAATATGCCGCATTGCTGGAATTAGGAAATACCGAACGCGCTCTGGCAAATCGAGCAGTCGCGCTCAGTAAAGATCCAGAAGGTCAACAGCATACCCAAGCCGCCCTCGATTACTATCAATCCGTCATCAAATCCAACTCACCTACCCTGAAACTTCAAGCTCAACTGAACCAGCTCAGCTTTTTAATAGAAACCGGAAAAGGGTCTCAAACCGGAAAACTATGGCTAGATATCCAGGAGGCGATCGCCAAATTACCCCCCAGCCGCACCACGATCTATGCCCAACTTAACTTTGCCCGCAGCCTAACTTGTCTCAAGCAGGGAGTTGACACAGAATACCTTTCGTGTATTAGCCACCTCCGCCAAGAAAAACTGCGGGAAAATCCGCCCCAAACCAGCCTTGCCTCAGAAACCCCAACTTGGAAAGCGATCGCCCAAATTATAGCCACTGCCCTCCAACAGGCTCAAAACCTGAAAGACCAAAGAGCCGAATCCTATGCCCTCGGCCAACTGGGTGAACTTTACGAGTTGACCGGACAGCGATCGCAAGCGATAGACCTTACCCAGCAAGCACTCAAAGCTCTCCTACTAGACGAAGAAATCCTCACTTCCGATATAGGTTACCGCTGGCAATGGCAGTTAGGGCGTTTATTAGAACAACAGGGAGATATTAAAGGTGCGATCGAAGCTTATGAAGAAGCAGTTAAAACTCTCAATTCCGTTCGCAGCGATTTGCTTACGATCGACTCCGAAGTACAATTCTCCTTCCGGGATGAAGTAGAACCCATTCACCGCCAGCTGGTCGATTTACTGTTGAGACCTCAAGGAGGTGCCGAACCCAGCCAAGAGAATCTCCAGCGAGCTACTGAGATTATTGACGCCCTCCAATTAGCTGAACTAGAAAATTTTCTGCGCTGCAACCTTTCCCCTACTGTAAAGCTCGATCGGGATATTAATCAGGTAGATCGGCAGGCTGCCTTCATCTATCCCATTCTGCTCAAAGATCGCTTAGAAGTTCTGGCCAAACTGCCAGGACAGCCCTTGAAGCACTATGCCACTCCCGTAACGCAGATTGAAGTGGAGAAAACTGCGATCGAGCTACAAAAACATATATCAAAACGTGCCTATCCAGAAGTGGTCATAGAAAAAGCCACACAGCTATACCAATGGTTGATTGCACCCCTAGAGCCAGACCTAGAAAAAAGTGCAGAGATCAAAACCTTAGTATTTGTATTAGATGGATTTCTGCGCAATATTCCGATGTCAGTCCTCTATGATGGCCAACGGAAAGAGTATCTAATGCAAAAGCAGTATGCCCTTGCCCTAGTTCCCGGCTTACAACTGTTCGACCTCCGACCCTTGCAGCGCGAAAAGTTAACCGTATTAACAGCCGGAGTGAGTGAGGAACGAAAAGTAAATGAACGAAAGTTCGATCCCCTACCTAATGTAGTAGAAGAATTGCAAAAAATTGGCAATTTAGTGCCATCCCAGTCACTGCTCAATCCCCAATTTACTCAAGCCAATCTCCAAACAGAGATTGAAACAGGCATTTTCTCAGCAATTCACATTGCCACTCATGGTAACTTCAGTTCCGATCCTGAAGAAACCTATATTCTGGCTTACAATCAGCTGCTCAAAAGCAAAGACTTGAACAACCTACTCCGCACTAACGATCAAAAGCCAGCGCAGAGAGTGGAATTACTCGTTCTCAGCGCTTGCGAAACAGCCCAAGGAGATAACCGAGCTACCTTAGGACTAGCTGGAATAGCCGTGAAATCAGGAGCAAGCAGTACGCTGGCAACCCTATGGCAAGTAAGCGATCGCTCCACAGCTGAACTGATGGAGCAGTTTTACAAGGAGTTAACTAACCCTAACCTGACTAAATCTCAAGCACTCCATCAGGCTCAGTTAGCTCTTTTTAAGAAATACAAATCTCCCTACAATTGGGCACCTTACGTTCTCGTAGGTAACTGGTTGTGAAGTAGGGTATAAAACCTGTCGCAGGGCGGGTTTTGATTTAAGTCATATCTGCGGGGCCCACAATAT
>DNXU01000383.1:6517-7150 GCA_003505715.1 Cyanobacteria bacterium UBA8803
CCCCATTCCCCATTCCCGACTATTCAAGACTGATCTCAATAACCACCTACTTAGAAGGGTTCGCCAACAGAATTAGTGGCTCTTGACCCAGCTCTTCCAAGCCAATATCTTTCAACAGGTCTATCCAAGCCTTTTGAAGTTCTGCATTTTCAGGGTTGGCAAGATAGCGTTGAGCTAGATTGGTCAGGTCATCATACCAAAGGTTAGAACTTGGCTGAACTCTTGTTATCCAACCGTCCAGAACGATATCGTCTTCAGAGGTTTTTTTAGGGTGGCAATTAACAATAAAGTACCAATGGTAAGTTTCATTAAGTTGTAGAGAGTATTTGAGATCTGGTGGTAAGGGTATACCGATCGCTCCTGGGATTTTAGTAAGTTGGAGGGAAGTTCGGTAGATGGTAGTCGTTTCCTCCCGGTTATGTAGGGAAAATTCGATGGATTCTATATCTTTAGGAGCGTAAGGAATATAAAACCACAAGACTGGATGTTCAGCACTGGTTAAACCCTTACCATTTTCAGGAACTAAAGCCGTAACGGGTTGATTAGTCTGGGGACAAGCTTCAGTTAGTTCCGGGCGGGTTCCTCCTGGTGCCCGCTGACCATCAGGTGTATCGGTATCTGGTGCTGGTGGTA
>DNXU01000272.1 GCA_003505715.1 Cyanobacteria bacterium UBA8803
CATCCCTCATCCTTCATCCCTCTCCCGCCAAGGTTCTCACCGTTAACACCTGGGGGGGTGTGGAATCTGGGGGATAGAGGAAATCAACCCGCACCAAGCGCTTTTCTCCTGCATTCAGCTTCAGTTGTACTAAGGGTTCGACTAACTGACCCCGCCGTTGCCATAAATGCAGGTAGCGCGTTACTGGTTGTCCTCGGTCATCATTGTAACGGAGGCGAACCGTGCCTCGGAAAAATGGGAAGTCTAGGGGGGGTTGACGGAAGCGTAGTCCTCCTTTTGAGAGGGTATCTTCTTTAATTGGGGTTTCGAGAGTTAGGGTAACGGTTTGGGGTTGGTCGGTGGGATTGAATAAAGGTAAGGAGAGGTCGTAGCGAAGGCCGTAGTTGCCGTGGGATTCGTAGGCAGTGTCGGAATAGCGCACTAGCATCGGTGCGGCTTGGATTTGACTGGTTCCTAGTCGGCCACCCCGTAAGGTACTAATTGGGTAGGAGAAGGCTTTGCCTTGCTGGGGAAGGGTGAGAGTTGTGGCACCTGTCTTGTCAACTAGTTGTGCTTGCCATTGAGAACCTTTTTGCACGCCAGCCACTCGACCGTAAATCAGTTGACCGCCAACTTGTTCTGGGGGAGTCGGGATTTTATCCCGAGGGCCGGCTAACCCACCTGTATTTAAGAGCTGTTGCCATTCTGGCAGAGTGGGAGCGCGGTCTGTCCCATTGGGATTCTTTTTGGCATACATTGCCAAACTGGCTAAATAAACCTTACCGTTACTGTTCAACCCCATGAAGGTGGAGCGACCGTTAACGGGTTTTTCCAAACCCCGCACTGGTATCGGATGATTCATCAACATGCGGCTTTCGCCTGGGGGAATGACCAACTTGGCAGGAAAATCTGGTTGTCGTTCTCCCCGCAGGACGGTATCGACTGCCCGAATTCCCGGACCAGAATACACTTCACCATTAGGATTTTCTAGCATTGGCGGCTTTTGTTTAAAGGGAGCATCCGGTTCCATCAGATAACTTGCAGCTTGCAAAACTTCTACTGTCACGGGTTGCTGGCCAGGGTTATGGACGATGATGCCCAGGTAGAGAGTTTGTAAATCAGGAGGCGTGTGGGTAAAGTGGTGGGCAAACAGGTCAAATCTGCCCTGAAACGGAAAATTGAGATGAGCCGCACTCACGCTTTTACCCTCTGGGGGAAAGGTGGAGAGTAAAATCCCTGGAGTCTTCACCCATTCTGGACTATTACTGTTAAACATCGGTACGGTATCCAACTGCCCTGGAAGCGATCGCATTTCATTGGCTTGCAGGATTTCCTGGGCAGTAGTCTGGGCAACAATAGCAGAATTGCGATCGCTGTTAGCTGTTTTCAGCCAAATTGCCCGCCCACACCTTTGGGTAAGGGCTAGTCCCAACAGCAGGAGAGTCGCAGAAGCTAGGAGTTGGTATTTGAGTTGCAGGCGAGACATGGGTAACAGATGTAACGGAATCAGGGGACTTACGCAAAATTAGAAGATGAGCCACCCTAACCCAAAGTTCCTCAATTGGGGTCTCGTGATTATCTGAAAAAATGTATCTTTTGTTACATTATCTTAGGTAATCGGCAAAAAATTGTTAACCAATTACCAATTACCACCTCCAGCAAAGCTCTGGGAGAGCCGATTAATTCTGCGGAGAACTATTTATCGTTAAGTAACGATGACTAATTTCTGCCCCAGGATAGATAGCGCAGTGACCTCTTTCAGGTATACGCTTAATAAAAGCAGGGGGCATTTAATTTAGGAAATTGTCTATTATGAATACCATTAACCAAGACAAAGAGAAAGAAGCCCAACTAGAGACAGCTCGCCGGCTCCGGGAAGCTATTGAAAAACGCAAGAAGCCTAAATAAAATAATCTTGCCTTTTTAAACTCCAACTCGATTGGCACTACCAAATTAAGCTTGAGGCAGGTTAAGCCCCTATTTCTCCCCACTCTGCTAAGGGATGAGGGTGGGGAAAAACAGGATTTTCAATCTAACTCTCAGAATTAGCTAACCTAGCAAATAATTGCTCTACCGCTAATTCCGGCAACTGCAAAAGCAACGATGCTAATTCATCTGGCGCTAAAGCTAGTAAAGTGGGGATGAGATTGGTCAAACGCTCATCTAATTGACCAAAATGCATCCTCAAAGCACTTTCAGCGAGTAACTTTCTGGCTTGTTGCACGCCATTGTCATCCGCAGTAAGTGCTGCTAGTTGCACCAACAACATGGTCAAGTCAACAGCAGGTAGAGCCGATAATGGTTCGATGAAAGCGGTCATAATAGGGTCTAATTCCCCCAGCCGTACTCGCAGGAAGTTTTCTAAAATAGAACGATTTTCTTCAATTCTTCCTCGTTCAATACCCTGCTGAATCCCTTCTTTTTTACCCTCTTGAATTCCTGCAATCCGGCCTTGCTCAATAGCCGCATCAATCTGTTGTCTATAAAGAGGTGCTAAAGCAATAATCAACTTTTCATCCTCCTGCTCTAACTCCCGACTTACCTTCAAATTAGCCTGCAAGTTGTACAACAATTCTAGCGCATTATCTCGCACAGGATGATCCGCAGGCATGGCCGCTAACTCCTGAATTGCCCTCTGCTGTACCCTGCCCCTACCCAAAATCCTCAACCACAGCGTTTGGGGAGTAGGGGGTAACTGGTGAATTACTAACAACCCAGTTTTGAGAGCCGAGCGCAGACTATAAACTCCTTTTGGACAATCTTCATTACTGATGCGTTGAAAGCCAAAGCTATTTAATAAAGCGATTGAAGCTGTTGGACTCAAAATCCATAACTGAGGCAATTCCTCTTCCTTTAGCCGCCTATCTTCTTTTTTATAAGCTCGTTCCCATTTAGCCTGAAGGTCAAACAGTTTCCCCATACAACTGCGAATCTCACTCCTAGTTACAGGATTGCGAAACGGTTCAAATATAGTCTCACTTCCTGCCAAAGTGCCTAATAATCCCAGACTTTTGGCGTAGGCAGTTGAGATAGAAGTTGGTCTAAACCACACATCAATAGAGCGTACTTCTGAGGCTACGTCTCGACTAGTCTCAACTTCTCCGATGGGGGATAATAATTCTTTTAGATATTCTTTGGCGAATTGGTCGTGGACAAATCTCGTCATTAGGCAAAGGTGGTATTTAGGTACGCCAAAGTTTATCTTACAAGAGAAGCAAATTATTTCAATTGTAAACGCCAAGCTCCCCGACTTCTTCAAGAAATCGGGGAGCTGAACTGTTACTTTGTTTCCATCCAATTTGGCCCTGCATTCACATCAACCAGTAGCGGTACAGCCAACTCAACAGCTGATTCCATAGTGGCTCGTACTTTTATCTGTAACTCTTCCCACTCCTGGGGTGGAACTTCCAAGACCAATTCATCATGGACTTGCAACAGCAACCGCGCTTGGTAGTTCTGCAAAACTTCGTGCATCTTTACCATCGCAATTTTGATGATATCAGCACTAGAACCTTGAATCGGAGCATTTGCTGCTGCCCGTAACAAACCTGCATCATATTGTTCTAAATCCTTAATTTTATCCAGGTTAATATCTTGGGGATTGCTACCTTGGTACTTGCGGAGCTTCTCGCTACTGAACTCAAAATAACGGCGGCGTCCTAAAATAGTTTCAACGTACCCTTTAGCGATCGCTTCTCGCTTCATCTGTTCCAAATAGGCAAAAACTAAAGGATAGCGCTGCTTTAAGCGATCTATAAAAGTCTTGCCTTCTGCTGAAGATACCCCAGCTTCCCGCGCAAATCGCTGCGCTCCCATGCCATAAATTACGCCAAAGTTAATAGTTTTACCCAACCGTCGTTCCTCTGGGGTCACTTTTTCTTTCTCAAATAACAGCTTGGCGGTGACGGCGTGGATATCCTCATTCTGCCGATAGGTTTCCACTAGCACAGGTTCTTGACTTAGGTGCGCCAAGATGCGTAACTCGATTTGAGAATAGTCAGCCGATACTAGCAACCAACCATTTTGAGGAAGGAATGCTTTACGAATCTGGCGGGAGAAGGCGGTACGGATCGGAATATTCTGTAAGTTGGGATTAGAAGATGATAAGCGCCCTGTACTGGTAGCAGTTTGGTTGAAATCCGTATGCACTCGCTGGGTATCCGGACGCACCAAAGCTGGTAGGGCATCTACATAAGTTGACTTCAACTTAGAAAGGGTACGGTGTTCCAGAATTGCATCTATGATGGGATGATCCCCTTGCAACTTTTCCAAGGTGGCATGATCCGTCGAGTAACCTGTTTTAATTTTGCGGGACTTGCGGCGGTCTAGATTGAGTTTTTCAAAGAGTAACTCGCTCAGCTGCTTAGGGGAACCTAAATTAAATTTTTCCCCAGCTAACTGGTAAGCTTGCTGCTCAATCCCTTGTAAATCCTTGTCCAAAGTTTCCGAAAGTTCTTTAAGATAGACCGTATCAACCCGAATTCCCTGATATTCCATCTCCGCTAACATGGGTTCTAAGGGCTGTTCTATTTCCAGTAATAACTCGTGCAGTGCTGGAACTTCCTCTAGTTCGGCTCGCAATTTGGGAACTAGAGCGAACGTAGCATAAGCATCCATGCCGCAGTAGTCTGCTACTACTGGCACGCTGAGGTCAGCAATAGTTTTGCCCTTGGGAATATTCAAATCCTTGTAGCTTTTGGGCTTTATTCCTGATAAGTAGCGATCGGCTAAGTCATTGAGGTTATGGCTGCGATCTGGATTGAGTACGTAACTCGCCAGCATCGTATCAAATACCACTCCTCTCAAGTCAATACCCTGACAGTGGAGTACCAGTCGGTCAAATTTGGCATTTTGCAATGCTTTGGGATAGTCAGCACTTTCTAGAATGGGACGCAGGGTTGTTAGCACCGTCTTTTTGTCTAAATTGTCACCATGGTTGTGGGCGATCGGGATATAAGCAACGTCAGTTGGTGCGGTTCCCCAACAACAACCAATCCCTACTAACTCAGCGTCTCGTGGCTCTAAGTCGCTGGTTTCTGTATCCCAAGCTACTGGAGTTGCGGGATCGGTATACTGTTTTAATTGCTGAACTAACTGTTCTAACTGGGCTGGTGTATTAATAATCTCAGGTTGGATCGGACTTTTGGTGACAGCTTGCTGCTGGTAGGCTGCGGTGTCGGCAGCACTGAAAAACCAAAGATCTCCATCTTCGGTATCCGTTGGCGGTATTTCTAGTGGAACTGCTAACCCAGCTGGGGGATCTGAAATGACTTTCCCCCCAAAACGCTGCTGGAGTTGGTCAATTTTACTTAAAAAGGACTGAAATTCCAGCTTTTGCAGCAGTGGTTCCAGAACGGATCTATCAAATCCTTTTAGTTGAGCCTTCTCTAACTCTATTTCTACAGGAGCGTCAAATTTGAGCTGAGCTAAGTACTTAGACTTTTCGGCGTCCGGTTTTCCAGTTGCCAACTTGGTTTTCAGGGTGCCTTTAATCCGATCTAGAGAGGCATAAATTCCTGCTAAGGAACCGTAATCGTTGAGCAACTTGACGGCAGTTTTTTCCCCAATCCCCTTAATGCCAGGAATGTTATCCGACTTATCGCCGCAGAGTGCTTTGTAATCCACGACTTGTGTGGGAGTAATGCCTAGTTTCTCCTTCACCTCCTCTGGCCCAAATTCCACAGGCCCAGTAGTACTGCCGCGCTTCAAAAAGTCCTTACTCAGATACAACACGCTAATTCCCTGTTGGGAATCTACCAGCTGAAATAAGTCGCGATCGCCCGTTAAGATTTTGACCCGATAACCTTTATCCCTGGCACGATGCGCTAATGTTGCCAGCACGTCATCCGCCTCATAGCCGGGACAGGTGACTACAGGTAAATTCAACGCCGCTAGCAACTCCTGGAGATTTTCTAAATCTGGAATGAAGTCTTCTGGTGTCTCCTGCCGATCGGCTTTATAGGTATCGCAGGCTTCATGGCGAAATGTGGGCAAATCTAGGTCAAAAGCAACCACCATCAACTGGGGTTGCTGCGAACCGATCACCTCTAAGAGGGACTTCAGAAAGCCGAAACTAACACTTGTCGGAATTCCGGTTTTGGTGTGCAGTCCTCCATCTCGTCCTTTGGCAAACGCATAATAAGAGCGAAAAGCTAGAGAATGACCGTCAACCAGGATAATGAGCGATCGCTCTGCCGCTTCATTGTCAGCAGAGGGAGAGAGGTTAGGGGCAGGAGTGGAGTTAGACATAGCCCCATTTTAGTTAGATTCGGATAAAGGGGGATGGGAAATCCTGAACCGCTAAAAAATATCCCTCGGCTAAAGAACTCGCTTCTGAGTTGGACTGCTGTGCCGGAAACTAACCTAATCCAAACTACTGTCTCTCTTCCCTCTTCCTATTCGCCTTTAATCAGCGGTAGGTTTGCGCTGGCGACGCCTCATCAAGCCCAGGGTGCCGATACCGATTAATGCCCCAACTGTACCTGGTTCTGGCACAGCCTGAACAGCCCTAGCTGAAACCAGCATATCGTTGACATCCTGGTCAGTTGTATGGGAATCGTTGATAGCTAGTAATGCCTGACCAATAGATACCTGTATGGTATTGGTAGTAGGCTTTTTGCCAGGATTTTGCTCTATCCAGGACGGGCCTTGGGTGTTGTAAGTGTAGCTCCCATCACCGTAGGTGAATCGGGTGGCAGCTGGGTTAGTATTAGAGAATACTGTACCCTTAGAACCAGTCAAGCCGAAGAAGTACTCAACGCCAGCTAGAAATGTGAATTGGGTTGTGCAGGTTGAAGTTCCAGGTGTCGGGAGTACTGTTTTTCCACAAGTACCTAACCAATCGTTTTTAGCGTCATTACTACCTTTGTCATAGCCCGGATTACGTTCGGAAAATAGCGTTTTGACTAGTTTATTATTTCCCGTGTAAATCCCTAAGTCTGACCGCCACATACCATGGGATTCAACGAAGGTAAATTCAATTTCTTGATCGCTATTAAATTTGACAATTTTGCCGAAATTGCTGGACGTTAACGATGCAGCTTGAGCAGATGCGGTCAAGCAGACTAAGGTAGTAGCAGCGGCAGCGGCACTCAGGTTTTGGACGAGCTTAAAATTCATGAGAGTTTATTCCTGAAAAAAAGATACAAGAGTTATTTGCCCTCTCAGTTTTCAGAGGACAATAAGTTGAAATTTTGACGGAATCAAGTTTGCTAGATTCCTGATTTTTCTCTTCCGATAGAGTTGTAGCTAATTTTTAAGGCTTATGTCTAGAGTATTAGCAGTTATTTGTAGAATCTTCATGTAATTAGTGATTTTACGGACTGATGTGAGGAATTTTATAGGTTAATGCGATCGCTCTTTAACTCTGCTTTTAAATAAAAAAAGCAGTTGGCTGTCTGAGCCAACTGCTCTCATCTTCCCAAGAACAATAAATGGCAAAAAGTTAGGCTAATCCAAGAAGGCAGGATGGAATAAAGGTTGCACAGTAACTTTTGTCAGGTTTTTTCAGAGGCGTTTGGCACTCATTTACGATTGCGATAGTTCCTATTATCAATTGGCTCTCTTCTACCTGCTTCCGCATTACTACTGAAATTTTGGTTCTCCCGTACTGATAGTGGAAAACGGTATTTTTAGTGATTGGTAATGGGTAATTGGTAATTGGTAATTCCTTACCCAGTAAGCATTTGGCTTTATATAGCATTTCCCGCTCTGCTGAGGTACATCGAGCTTG
>DNXU01000531.1:0-5242 GCA_003505715.1 Cyanobacteria bacterium UBA8803
TGATCATGAATTAGCCCTACCAAAGAAAGGGGGGCGTTTGCGTAAGCCTTATAAGTATTACGCAACAGCCAAATGGCTTGGCTGGGATACCTCTACAGCTGCATCGTTACTCAAACGTCCATCCTCCATATGGACAATGCGATCGGCAATATCGAGAATTCGATTATCGTGGGTCACCATTAATATAGTGCAACCTTGTTCCTTAGCAAGATGTTGCATCAACTCAACCACATCCCGACCGGATTTTTTATCGAGTGCAGCTGTGGGTTCGTCGGCTAATACTAATTTAGGATGACTCACCAGCGCCCTAGCGATCGCTACCCGTTGTTTTTGTCCGCCAGAGAGGTCTTCTGGATAGTAACTAACGCGGTTTCCTAACCCGACCGCTTCCAGCATCTGTTTAGCTTTTACTGACCTTTCTTTAGCAGGAATGTGGTCATGCAGTTCCAGCGACATCTGCACGTTCTGTTGTGCCGTCAAACTTTTGAGTAAATTATGAGCCTGGAAAATATAACCAATATTACGGCGTACCTGCACTAGTTGGTTTTGTTTCGCCCTACATAACTCTTGACCCAACACTTGAAGACTACCCTCTTGAGCAGACCGCAATCCACCTGCCATCGTCAACAAAGTGGTCTTCCCCGAACCAGATGGCCCGGTCATAATCACAATTTCACCCTGATAAATCTCCAGGTTGATGTCAAATAATGCCTGCTTACGCAGTTTCCCTTGGCCAAAGTAATGGTTGAGATTCTTAATGGCAATAACTGGTTTGGGTAACATTGTTGTTTGTTGTTTGTTATTTGTTGTTTGTTGGTTGTTGTTGGCTAGGTTAAGTTGATTTAACTTTTGTTATGTTGTGTAAATTGATAATATCACAAACAACCAACAACTAACAACCAACAACCAACAACCAACAACCAACAACCAATTTCAGAAAATGTCAGCAGGGTCTGCGGCTTGGAGTTTGCGCATGGCGATCGCACCCGATATCGCGCACATGATAATCGTCAGCATGAGAACGTTGATGGCGCGAGTGGCAACCATAAATAGGGGTAAATTAGTGGCTTGGCGGGTTAGGGCGTACAGGCCAATTGAAAGAGAAGCTCCGGGGATATAGCCGAGGATTGATAAAATTAGAGCTTCTTGAAATACCAATACCAACAAATAGAGGTCTTTGTAGCCCATGGCTTTGAGGGTGGCGTATTCAGCAATGTGGTCGGCTACGTCGGTATAAAGGATTTGGTAGACAATAATGACGCCAACGATAAAGCCCATCATTGTTCCCAGGCTGAAAATAAAGCCAATGGCTGTATTTTTGCGCCAATAATCCTTTTCAAAGTCAATAAACTCTGGGTGGGTGAGAACTTTGACATCATCCGGTACGGTAGCTCGTAAGGCGGTAGTTGTTTGGTGGAGGTCAGTACCCGGTTGCAGGGTAATTAACCCCACGCTGACCCCTTCAGCATGGCGCTTGGGAAACAGGCGTAGAAAATTTAAATCGCTGGTGATTAAGCTACCATCGGCACCAAAGGAAGCGCCGATGCTAAACAAACCCGCGATCTTAATTTGGCGATCGCCTACTTCTGTGGTGACAGTTTGGCCGTTAGCAACTTTAGTAAGGGTCTGTTGGTAATCTCCTCTAGAGGCTCGGTCAAATAACACTGTGTCTGGTAGTTTGAGGGTATTTAGATTTTCGTTGACTCCGGGTAAATTCAACACCGCTGCTTCGGGGTCAAATCCCAAAACTAAAATTGCCGTCTTGCGGCGAGTTTGGGGGTTCTTCCAATCCGCTGTATTTATATAGAGGGCATCGGCTGATTTCACCCCAGTTATGCTCATCGCCTGGTAAAGGCGACGGCGGGGGAAGGTGTTCATATTCAACATGTTGCGGGCTTGGGGACTGATTAACACCAAGTCAGCTTCTAAATGCTGGTGCAGTCGGGTGGTGCTATCATAAAGCGCCGCTTGAAACCCCATTTGGATAAACATAAGAATATCGGCAAAGGCAATACCAGCCAGCGCTACTAAGAGACGAGGTTTTTCGCGAGTGAGTTGCAACCAAGAGAGGGGAATTTTGCGCCGTATCATAGCTGAATCTCCACCTTGACTTGAGAGTTGGTTAAATGAGCCACCTTAGAAGTTGCAGCGGCATCTAGGCGGATTTTGACCTCAACCACTCTGGCGTCAATGTCCGCAATGGGGTCGGTGTTGAGGACATCTTTTTTCTGAACTTGCCAGCCAATCCGATCTACAGTTCCAGTCAGTTCCCCCTTAAAGGCACTGCTGGTAATAACGGCTCGTTGCCCTTCACGCACCTGCTCCACATCTGTTTCATAGACTTCGGCGACGGCATACATCTGCTCGGTTTGTCCCAAATCAGCAATCCCTGCATTACCAAGCGCTTCCCCAGGCCAGGTGTGAATTTCTAAAATCTGTCCCTTTCGGGGCGATCGCACGTAGGCTAAATCGAGTTCAGCTTGTGCCCGTTTGACTGCCGCGATCGCGCTATTGACTTCCGCTTGTGCTGCTTGCACATCTACCGGACGAACCTCTGCAATTCGGTTCAGGTTAGCTTGTGCCTCTTTTAACTGCTGTTGCCGTGCTTGCTCGATCCGAGCCAGATTTGCTTTAGCCTCATTAAGTTGCTGCTGTAGGGTCTCTATCGCTAAACGTTTGCTATCGCTAGTCGAGGCAGAAGTAGCTCCTTCTTGGTATAGGAACTGATAGCGTTGATATTCGGTTTCGGCATTGCGTAACTGGGCTTCTAATCGTGCTATCGTTGCAGTTTGAGCAGTAATCTCCCCCTGCTGTTCCGCTTGGGTGCGGGCAATGGTAGCCTGTTGGGCCTGAATTTCACCCGTTTTGGCCCCGGCTTGGACTTGAGCTAAACGCGCTTGAGCTACCCTGACCTGTTCTCGTGCTTGTTCTAAAGCTGCCGAGAGGCGATCGCGAGAATCAAGAACCGCAATGACCTGTCCAGATTGGACTTTATCCCCTGGTTTAACCAGCAATTGAGCAACTCGATTCCCTTCTGCCGAAGCAGGTGCAGATAGTTGAATCACTTCTCCTTCAGGCTCCAAACGCCCCAAGGCGGTAACCTTAGTTATTTCAGGTACAACAGTTGTCTGGATAGGGGAGGCAGTGTTTTGAGTTAATTGGAAACGCTGCGTGCCGTAAAACAGGATTCCCCCCGTAGCTAAAGTGGCAATAATTGCTAAGATGACAGTCCGTTGAGCTACAGGCTTCAAACTAACGACCTGAAAATTTGGTTGACGCTGGATGTTAGCATTCTCTGAGAAGCTCTCTGGATTGGTAAGTTGCATAAGTCTAAGGCTCCTTTATGTTGACCGTGTTTTTCCCTTCACGGGCAACCCCTGGTCATTGCTGCGTACTTAAATACTTGATGTTTTTAAAGCGCGTAGCTCCTGTATCCTTGCGGCTATTGCTTATAATTTAGAGGGAAAGGCAAGGTTTCCGCAGTGACCGATGGCGACAAAAGATTGACTCAAAATGTCAGGAATTGGTAATTGGTAATTGGCTTCCCTCTCTCTCCCTCTCCCTCAGTAAAATGCCTTACACGGTTTGGATCAGATTAGTGCAGGCCGTTCTCAATGCTGCTGAGAAGGCCAACTTAGAGACTGAAACCTTGCTTAATGCAATTGGACTTGACTCCTCTGTCCTTCAGGATGCCGATGCGCGGATTTCTCATGAAAAACTCTCTGCTCTTTGGCAGGAAATTACCTGGCGTTCTGGAGAGGAGGCAATTGGATTGCGTCTAGCAAGCTTTGTTGAACCTGCCGCTTTCGATGTAATTGGTTACGCAGTAGACAGCAGTCCTAACTTGGGTGAAGGACTCTCACGATTGATGCGCTACATTCGGTTGATCCACGAAGGTGGGAAGTTGACCTTGGAGAAAAAAGGTAAGGTGGTAAGAATCACTCATGGGATTCCGGGGCTTGGTCTTCCCCTACCAGGAGCAGCTTGCCAGTGGGTCTTGGCTAATATCGTCTTGAGCAGTCGCAAAATGACTGGATTGGATATAGTCCCGCTGAAGGTAGGGTTTCAGCACCAACAGCCGGAGGATCTTTCTGCCTATCAGCGTCTATTTCGGGCACCTTTAGAATTTGAGCGACCTGTCAACGAAATTATCTTTGAGGCAGCACTGCTGGATCGACCCCTGCTGAGGGCTAACCCTGGACTTTGTGCGGTGTTAGACCGTTATGTCATGGAGTTATTAACCAAGTTGCCCCAACAAGAAAGTATTGTAGATAGCGTCCGTCGCGAGATTGGTGTTGGGTTGCGGGGTGGCGATCCGGGGTTGGAGGCGATCGCCAAAAAGTTAGGATTTGCCCCTCGTACCTTACAGCGTAAGCTGAAGGAAGCAGGTACTTCCCATCAAGAACTGTTGGATCTCATGCGACAGGAACTGTCAATTCACTATTTACAGGAACGCCAAATGGCAGTGTGCGAGGTGGCCTTTCTGCTAGGGTTTTCAGAAACCAGTGCGTTTCATCGAGCCTTTAAACGTTGGACAGGGACAACTCCTGGGGAGTTCCGCCGCACCTTGAAGCAGTCAGCTTAGCAGGACTTAGAACTCATTTGTAGGTTGGGTCGAGAGGCGAGACCCAACTTTGATTTGAGCAATTTTGCACAAAATTCTGGATTTTGACCTGAGTTACCTATAGGGGTGCCAAGCTCAGGAGTTGCGCAAACGTTCCCCAAGAGGAAACTAGAATTTTTTCTCTATCTTTTCCCCCTCAATTTTGAGGGGGTAATGTGCGTAAGCCCTGAGCTGTTTAATCCTGAGCATCCCAGGCGTGAATTTTGTGTTTGCCGGAGAAGTGTGATGGAAAGGATCGAGGGAATTCTAAGTAATGAGACGGGGTCATTTGATTTAAGTGGCAGCTCTGAACTAGCACAACAGGATATTTTAGCAGGTGCTATTGGTAAAAGTTCTGTTCCTGGAGTGGGGATGAGCACACCGCTACTGACGGAGTTGGATGGTAGTGGTTTTCTGGTATCTGCTGGTGAGGTTATCGGTAGTAGCAATTTATGTAGTATCGCCCTTAGCGCGATGGAGACTACTATGGCTATAAGGGGAACTTCCGTTGAGAGCGAACCGCTCGGTACGGCTTTGCATCAGCCTCTGGTTAGTAATTTGCAGGGCGATCAGCTCCCCTCATCTGTTCACCTCTCCCCCAGTTTCTCCACCCCCTCACTCCCTTACCCCCTCACTCCC
>DNXU01000531.1:5351-5477 GCA_003505715.1 Cyanobacteria bacterium UBA8803
TGGCGGGAATGGCGGGAATAGCACCGGGTTCTGTTGAGTTTATCGAGGAAGCCGCACGACGGGCGCTGAGTAATTCTGCACTGGGTCATGTGGTAATTTCTGACTTAACGGGACTTAAACAAATTT
>DNXU01000005.1 GCA_003505715.1 Cyanobacteria bacterium UBA8803
AAATTTGTTTAAGTCCCGTTAGTGTAGTAGGGTTGACCGTTCCTATTGGTGACAAAGACTCCCACTGGCATAGCATCAAGGAATTGCCTGAGTCGGTTCTCACTTTCCCGCACTCGTGCATAAAGTTGGGCGTTGATAATCGCGATCGCTGCCTGAGATACGATTGCGTTTAACACCTCTAGCCTTTCTTTGGTAAAAGCCCCCACGGTCAGATTATTTTCTAAGTAAATAATCCCTTGCAGTTGAGATTGATACAGAATTGGCAAACAAAGGATGGCTCTAGGTTGAGCCTGTTGAATGTACGGATCGCTATTAAAGGGTTCAGCCACGGTAGCGTCATTTAAGACGAGATTCTCCTGGCTCCTGAAGACGTAGTGAACAACCGAGAGGGGTAATAAATCTGGACGGGTTTCAACGGGAATGGATTGTAAAACGGTGATGGTATTATCTGTAACCGTACCCGTTGCTTCGATGCAGAGCCGTCCTGCGGCAAAGTCTTTACATTCATCCTTCAGCAGCAGCACTCCTTTTTGCGCTGCCGCATTTTCTAATAAAAGTTTAACTAACTTACTCAACAAGCTTTCCAAAACAATTTCGCTGGTAATAGCTTGGGAGAACTTGATAAATGTCCCCACGTCTAAGGAGGTGCTAAAACTGCCACTAGTCGTACTTCCCGTTGTGGTGCGAGTGGCATCAAGTTGCTGGGTTTTGGGGTTTGGAGTTTGTTCGACTAGAAAAGGGTACTGGGTTTCTAAGTCTTTAACTTTAGCGATCGCTCCCCACCGGATATAGCCATAGTAGGCATCGGTTAAGTAGGTTCTGCCAATCTTCTCTCTCCCGCACCCTAAATAAAATTCGGCAGCCAGTTCATTCCCTAAGGCTTCTTCCTGAACGTAACCCTGCTCTCTGGCACCTGCAATGGCGCGATCGTAATACTCCATCGCTTCCCAATTTTGCTTCCTAATCCTGGCTCTTTCCGCTGCAATTAAATCGTATTTGTGTTGATAATTCATCGGCGCATGGCAGGCCCAGTGTTTTAATATCTCTTGATTACCTTCGACTTGGCTCAATAGTTTTTGGCGTTTCCTAGCCCAGAGATGAGCGCAAGTTTGCAGGAGAGTTAGAGACGAGTAGAAATTGTGTTCGGCAGCAATGATAGATCCCAAGACTGCTTGTTTATACCTTTCGGCTGCTCTAGTATTTTCTAGTGCCTGATCTACATCCTTAAATAAATAAGCTAGCATCGTCTTGGCCAGATAAAGACAACAAATCACCATCTGGTTGTTGGCAGCCAATAACTGAGGTAGCTGGGTGGTTTCATCAAAGCTTTGGCCAATCAAGCGGTTGCGATCGGGAGCTAAGCCTTGTAAGTTTAAGACCAATTGATGCCAAATCTGGATATAGTTGGTATTGCCCTCCTGTTTGAACCTCTGCAACATATCAATGTAATTGACCATTTTTGCCCCAGTCACATCGAGAGGTTCTGCGGCAAAAAAGAGATGATCGCAATAACGATGAGCATTATAGCTAGCAAATTCTAGATTACCAACGTCCAGTCCGCTTTGAATTCCTTCTAAGGCGATGGGAATGGTTTCCCTGAGATGCTCTCGCCAGAGTCGGACATAACCGCCAGAACCCAGATAAATTTTAGATTTTAGTTCGCTGGCTCGGAATTTATCGAACAAGAGCCAAGCGATGCGATCGGCATGATATCCGGCATCAATATCCCCCATCACCGCACACAAAATCACGCCATAATGAGCAAAACCAAAAGCCGATATGCCAGAATAACCGTGAACGATGGAGAGATTAACTAGCGTTGCCAGCGCTTGTAAATAGGTTGGGGTGTCAGCTTGGTAGCCTGCGGGAGCGATCGCCATTAGGATCTCCATCGCCGCCAGTTGATAAGGATCTGTTAGGACGGGAATTGTTTCTAAGTCCTCAAGGGTTGGTAAGACGATCGGCTCACCGCCACTGCTCGGTAAATTAGATAGGGAGACACCAAGGAGTTCCAGCACTTGTCGTCCCGTGGCGATCGCACTGAGCATCTGGTTTTGGCCGATATACAGCTGGATTTTTTGCTTGTAAACGCTAACGCGATCAAGAAGCGTTGTGGCTTGTTCTAAAGCTACATTGGCAAGGGTTTCGGCACGCTCTAGGTGAGCATTGAGATATTCGGCTTCGATCGCCGCCACATGCAAATCTAGGGTTAGGGAATACTGGCTTTGCCAACTATCTGCGGGGAGGAGTTCTAAGCCTAGGGTTAAATACCTGAGAGCAGGTTCGTAAGCCGTCGCCGCCTTGGCTTTCTTCCCCGCGATGAGATTGAGTTTAGCTAACTTGACTTTTTCGCTTAAGTCAGCAATCAACTCAATACTCATATTGAGTTGGTTAACGATTTCAAAAATGTTTTCTTCAACCTCTGATTCTGAGATAGATTGCAGCAGGAGTTGGCCGATTTGGAGGTGAGTTTGTTGTTTTTGGGATTCGGGAATCAATGAATAGGCGGCTTGCTGGACTCGGTCGTGTAAGAATTTGTAACTAACTTGACCGAGTTTCGAGTTGAGGTTCTGGATTTTAGAGCTGATAAACTCGTCTTTTTCTACCTCTTCGTTAAAGACTAGGGGGATTTTGTAAGCTTCGCTTAAGGGTAAGACTAACCCCATTTGCAGTGCTGGGTAAAGTTGAGCTGCTGCCGCACTCGGAGACTGCTCGTTCACAATAGAGAGAACATCTAGGGTAAATCTATCTCCCACGCAAGCCGCTAGTTTCAATATGTTTATTGTCGCTTGAGGTAGCTTGGCAATCCGTCCGGCTACCAGTTCTACCACACTCTTATCGGTAATCCCAATCGCCTGAATTTCAGCTAGGCTCCACTGCCAGGAAACGGTCTTAAAGTCAAACTTTAATAAGTTTTCCTGAGCAAGAGCTTGGAGTAATTGAGTGAAGAAGAAGGGGTTGCCGCCAGTTTTATTACAGATTAACTCAGCTAGAGGGTTGATTCGTGTCGTGCGCTCGTTCAAGGTGTCAGCAATTAACTGAGTTACATCGGCTAAGCTTAACGGTTGCAAAACTATTCGATTAATTGCCGTATCGGTTTGCTCAATTTCTTCTAAGATCTGCATTAAAGGATGGGTAGGACTCACCTCATTATCCCGATAGGCACCAATGACGAGCAGGTATTGGCTATCTGGATCGGTGACCAAGAGTTGCATTAATTTCAACGTGGCTGAGTCTGTCCATTGTAAGTCGTCTAAAAAAATGACTAAGGGATGCTCTTTTTGGGTGAAGACTCGGATAAATTCTTGGAAAACCCGATTGAAGCGATTTTGTGATTCCGTTGGCCCAAGTTGAGGCACCTCTGGTTGTTGGCCGATAATTAATTCCACGTCGGGAATCACATCGATAATGACTTGCCCGTTTGCCCCCACAGCGGTTAAAATTTTTTCCCGCCATTCTTGCAGTTTCTCAGATTTTTCCGTTAATAATTGACGCATCAATGAGCTGAAAGCTTGAGTGAGGGAGGCATAGGGAATATTACGTTTAAACTGGTCAAATTTCCCAGAAATAAAATAACCGCGCTGCCGAGTGATGGGTTTGTTGACTTCATTAACAACTGCTGATTTCCCGATACCGGAGTAACCTGAAACCAGCATTAGTTCGCACCGTCCCGCTACAGGCAGGTTTGGTGTTGCTTCTGTCGATAGGTTATCTGGCGAACCTCCCCCGATCCGTTCAAAAGCAGCTAAGAGTAAATTGACCTGTTCTTCCCGACCATAAAGTTTTTGAGGGATGAGGAGTTGACTCCAAATATCGAGTTGTCCGGGGATAAAATTACCAATCCTACCTGTTGTAGTTAACAGATCCAAACAAATTTCTAAATCAGCTAACAATCCCGCCGCACTTTGATATCGGTCTTCGGCATTTTTAGCCATTAACTTCATCACCAGTTCTGATATGGCTGGGGGAATTTCTGGATTTAATTGCTGGGGTGGAATGGGGGATTGGGCAATATGGCTGTAAACTATCTCTAACGGGTCGTGGCTGGCAAAGGGTAATTGCCCTACGAGCATTTCGTATAAAGTGACGCCGAGAGAATAAAAATCAGTACGATAGTCGAGGGTGCGGTTCATTCTCCCCGTTTGTTCGGGAGACATATATAGGAGAGTCCCTTCAACAAAGTTGGGACTGTGGAAAAGGGGATTTTCTTTAGACAAGCGCGAGGCGATACCGAAGTCGGTGAGTTTAACCAGTCCGGTTTGAGGGTTGATGATAATATTGCTGGGTTTGATATCTTTGTGAATAATCTGATTTTGATGCAGGTACTCTAAGGCCTTGGTGAGTTGGGTGGCGATACTCAAACAGTTGATCAGGGGAAGTTTTTCTGTTTGCAGCAGTTGGGATAGGGAGTTGCCGCCAAAGTCTTCTAGAAGTAGGGCTAGACGATGATTAAAGGTTTCTAGGCTCAGGGCGGGAACAATGTTAGGATGATCTAAGGTTTGCCGAATTTGATATTCGTGCTTGAGGCGGGTAATAGCTTCCAGGGTCGGATATTCTGCTTTGAGAACTTTAAGGATGGTTGACTCTGGGTGAGTCGGTATCTGTCCTCGATAGATAATCGTTTCGCTACCTTCGTACAGGGTAGAGTGGATTTGGTATGGAGAGAGGTTCTTCATTAGCAAGAGGGCGAGTGGGCAAGCCCTGAATTTATTAACCGCATCATCTTCACTTTAATTATCTGCTTGAGACCATGACCATAGCCATTTTGCCCAGCAAACTTACCATCAGCGGTTACCCCTTGAGTGTCGCGCCGATGATGGATCGCACCGATCGCCACTTTCGTTATTTCCTGCGCCAAATTACCCGCTGCACCTTACTCTATACCGAGATGGTGACTAGTGCTGCTATTCTGCATGGCGATCGCGATCGTTTACTAGGCTTCTCTTTAGAAGAGAAACCCCTTGCCCTTCAAGTAGGTGGCGATAATCCTCAAGAATTAGCTAAATGTGCCCGTATTGCTGAAGATATGGGCTACGACGAGATTAACCTCAACGTTGGCTGCCCTAGCAGTAGAGTACAAGAGGGTAACTTTGGCGCTTGCCTGATGGCGCAACCGGAACTAGTAGCCGACTGTGTGGCAGCGATGATAAAGGCGACAAGTCTGCCTGTGACAGTTAAACACCGGATCGGTATTGATGAGTGCGATCGCTACGAGGACATGGCGAACTTCGTCCGCATCGTCTCCGATGCAGGTTGCCAGCGCTTTACCGTACACGCCCGCAAGGCGTGGTTACAGGGTTTGAGTCCCAAAGATAATCGCACCATCCCCCCCCTACGCTACCCGGAGGTACATCGCCTCAAGCAGGAATTTCCCCACCTATTCATAGAAATTAACGGTGGATTTATCAGTTTAGAGCAAGTGCAGGAGCAATTAAAGTTAGTCGATGCCGTGATGATTGGGCGGGCAGCCTACGATTATCCCTATCTATTTGCCATGGCTGATAGCAAGATTTACGGTGAAACAGTAACGCCCCCAACCCGCCATCAAGTTGCCGAAGCCATGGTGCCCTACATTGATTTCTGGGTAGCAAAAGGGATGAAACTCAACAAAATCACCCGCCACATGCTGCAACTATTCGCAGGGCAACCAGGAAGTAGAATTTGGAAGCGCCACTTAACAGAAAAATCCTGTTTATCTGGAGCAGGTTCTGAGGTAGTGCTTGAGGCTTTAGGGAAAGTAGGGATGAGGGATGAG
>DNXU01000143.1 GCA_003505715.1 Cyanobacteria bacterium UBA8803
TTCCCCATTCCCCATTCCCTAATTATGAGTTTCCGGAGACTCATTGGGTAATTTGGCATCTTGGGCAATAGTACTAGGTGGCTCTGAGATGCAGTGTCCATTTGCTCTGGAAACAGTATGGGGCTTACTCGAGAGTGATTCCCACCAAGAAAAGCGGCTGGGTATGGGAGTGCGAACTGGTTGTAAGCCTTGTAGCACTTCTGAAAACTGCTCTAGAGGTTTGGCTTCCCGCAGCTTGTGCCAGACGGAACGAGACATCAGCAGGGTATGATCAATTCTCTGGGCTCCTATCTTTTCTAGATATTCTTCCCGTTCGGGTTGATAGTCAGCTGAAGCTAACTGTAGGGACTGCCAAGGATACTCCTGGGCAATTCGTGCCATTTGGGAGAACAACTCTGGATACAAGCAGGTATAAGCTGGGTTAACTGTGAGTTCAGCTTCATGGGTTCGACTGCCATTCCGGCACAGCTTCAGCCGGAAATAGCCAATCGCAGCTTTACGCTGGGGTTCAAACACGTAGCCACTGACTACCTCAGTCCGCTCTAGCCAGTGCTGTACTTGATCGAGTAAACCGCGCAGGAAACCTTTTTTAAAGTCTTGGATGTGGCGATCAAAAACTTGGCGCACCAAAGGAGGCATAGATGCCGTATCTAACTGATATAAAAGCTGAGCATCCGCATTGCTGACAGGCAGCAGGTTCGGTAAATCTGGCTCGTGATCAGCAAGTTTTTCTAACTCCTGGGGTGAGATTGCCCAGTACGTTAGTTGCGCTAGGGGCTGAAATCCGTTTTGTCGATAAAGGGCTAGGGTGCTTTTTTGATGGATATTCACCTCTAGTAACCAGGTTCGCGCCTCCCAAATGGTCTCAAAGCAATGGCGCAATAGTCCAGAGCCAACGTCTACCATGGTCGATGCTTTTGCCAAGGTGGGGGCATCTGTCGCAGCTAATACCTGCTCTACCCGCCAGGTGCTGCGAGTGCGATTAAAGGGTGAAACCTTGATCAGCCCGCGAACCTGCTGCATGGCTTCAGCCACATAAACATGGAAATCCTTCTGGCAGGGATTGGGAAACCACCTCAAAAACACCAGCAGTCCATACCACTGTCGCAGCTGCTGGAATTGACGAATCAAGGCTAACGAGCAACTGTTGCTATCTGTGCCAGTTGCCTCCTTAACAAGCTGTTCTACTGCCTCCAAATCCCCATATTGCATGGGGCGAATCACAGTCTTCGCATTTTCCGAGAAAGATGAAGTCATGTTGGGTAAAGATGCCATGAAGCCTATAGCAGATGCAACCTACACATCTAGCGTTGTAACTTGCCAGTGGGAAAATGTGCGGTTACTGCCAATATATTAACGATTTTCCCGCCCTTTCACCTTGGTGTTATTAAACCTTGCTGGCACCAAGATACGGATTTGTCAGCTCAAAACAGTTCTGTGTGGCATAGAGGTCTAGTCTTTATCTGGCAGCTGTACCTGGCCTTTAAGCCTATGGTAGTACCCTAACCTACTACTTTTCCCCAAGGAGTGAGTCTACTTTCCAAGTGTCGCCTAAGGCTATTGGCTTTATTTATTAAGATTTGTAAAGTATATTAAAAATATCTAAGCGTGTTCCTCATCACACAAGCACCTTGCCGCATCTCATCGGAACGCTGCTTGTTCCGGGAAGAGTAAACCGGGGTTTCCAGTCTGTAAGGAGTTCTAATGAAGCAACTTGTCAATATCGAACGCTTTTGCCTTATTGGTCATATTTTCGCTATGGCCTTTGGACTAGCAGGATTGCTGATTGTCTTACCCCACCCAGAATTGATTGCTAGCTTATCACCAATGGGGCAGACCCTGTTTCGGTGGTCTATGTCTGGGGGTGGGGTCGTTTACATCATTTTGGGTGCGGCTGCTGTAGCGATTTATGCTTATCGAACCTTGGGACTGTGGCAATGGCTAACGTTCATGGTGCCAGCAGTCTTACTCTCATTGAGTAGCGAATTACTCGGAACTAGTACGGGTTTCCCCTTTGGACACTATGGTTACCTGAATGGCTTAGGTTATAAGATTGCAGGTCTAGTCCCGTTCACCATTCCTCTTTCCTGGTTTTATCTGGGATTGGTGTCTTATTTACTAGCCCGTGTTGGTTTAGAAGCTAAGGTGACAAGCCGGACAAGACTAAGCTGGCTGCACCAGCTCGGAGCGATCGCAATTGGAGCCATGCTCTTGACCTCCTGGGACTTTGTCCTCGACCCTGCGATGAGTCAAACTAATGCGCCTTTTTGGCTATGGTATCAGCCCGGTGCTTTTTTTGGTATGCCCTACCAGAACTTTGCGGGTTGGATGGGAACAGGTGCCTTATTCATGACTGTAGCTGCCCTGTTTTGGCAAAGAAGAGGGTATGTGGCATTATCCAGGAAACAACTGGGACTACCCTTGGCTGTGTACCTGAGCAACTTTACCTTTGCAGCAGTCATGAGCATTGGTGCTGGCATTTGGATTCCCGTAGGATTAGGCATTCTCTTAGGGGTGACTCCTGCTTTAGTGCTGTGGGCAATGGCAGCATCCACACCAACCCCACCAGCACCAGACTTACATAAAAACCCTAAAGTGGATTCCACTCAAACTCCGAAAGTACCAGTTGCACCAATTGGATAATTGCTGATTAAGAATAGCTTGTAGGGACGTTCCGGTGGAACGTCTCTATTAAAATTATGCGCCCTGCTCCCTACTTATGTTATCCGGCTTAGCCATAGCGCTATTACTTATTCAGATCCCTGCCACCTGCCTGTTGCTCTCGCGCCTTAGCAAAGGGCCGGGACGCAGGCTACCTGTAGAACCCCAAACCATCACATCGCCTGGACTGGGAACTGTCAGTGTGGTAGTTCCCACCCTCAACGAGCGAGAACGTTTGACACCCTGTCTCGTCGGCTTAACGCATCAGAGTAATGAAGTCCGAGAAATCATTGTCGTAGATAGTCGGTCTACCGATGGCACACCAGAACTGGTCAAAAATGCCCAAGAGCAAGATCCCCGATTTAAATTAATCACAGACGATCCCCTGCCCCCTGGCTGGATCGGGCGTCCGTGGGCGCTGCACAATGGATATTTACAGAGTTCTCCAGAAAGTAAGTGGATTCTAGGTATCGATGCCGATACCCAGCCCATGCCGGGACTGGTAGCTGGTTTGATTCAAACAGCTGAGAAAGAGGAGTTTGATTTAGTTTCCCTGTCACCACAATTTATCCTTAAATATCCAGGGGAGTGGTGGCTGCAACCCGCACTATTAATTACCTTGGTTTATCGATTTGGGCCAACTGGGATCGAGAGCCAGACGGCGGAACGGGTGATGGCAAATGGACAGTGTTTCTTGTGCCGCCGGGATGTTTTGACCAAACTAGACGGCTACAAGAGTGCCAAAGGTTCCTTTTGCGATGATGTGACCCTAGCTCGCTATGCGGCAGCTTGTGGGTTTAAAGTCGGGTTTCTGGATGGAGCCAAGGTGCTAAAAGTCAGGATGTACGAGGGAGCATGGCAAACCTGGAACGAATGGGGGCGATCGCTTGACCTGAAAGATGCTTCTTCTCAGGGTCAGCTGTGGAGCGATTTGTGGCTGCTTTTGAGTACTCAGGGTTTGCCTCTACCAACAGCTCTAATTTTTTTAACCTGCTGGGGATGGGGAATTTCCTCGCCATTTATTACGGCTGTAGCTGGGTTAAATTTACTGTTGCTGTCGATCCGCTTTGCCCTAGTTTTAGCGATCGCTCCCTCTTACGATCGCACTCAATCATCACCTACTGCCTCCTGGCTTTTCTGGCTTTCACCCCTAGCAGATCCTTTAGCCGTCCTGCGAATTTTCTTGTCGGCTATTCAACGACCTACTCAGTGGCGAGGTCGGACTTATTAGTATTAACTTGATCTATCCTTTCTAGCTGCCAAAGGATTTGATTGCCTTCACGCCTTACCCGCGATACAATCCAGTTTCGCCAAGGCCAGTTGTCGCCCCGACTGGTTACGGCGCTGGCATTAACATCCATTAAGTCAGCCAGTTCGGAACTACTGATCAGATAGCCTTGGGTAGCAATTTCATCGGCGATGCGTAGCGTCTCGACTAGGTTACGAAGTTGAGCAACTCTCACCTCACGGGGTAAGTCTTCCATCGCACCAACAGGTGAAGAATCGGGTGAGTCTATCATAGCTATGTCAGAAATGGCAAGGCTCGATTGTACACTTTTGTAAGCTAACTCAGAAGCTGCGTTTGAATCTGATACTCCTGTTACTGGTACATTAATGGACTCCTCGGTTGATTGAGGCTCCTCCCAAGGAGAGGTTTGTTTGAGTGCCGGAGACTTACCCATAGCAAAAGCCCGAGCGATGCGATCGCATCGCTCATTCCCCTGATTCCCGTTGTGCCCCCGCACGTACTGCCAATCCACCTGTTGGGAATTCAGTTCATCAAGAGTCTCCCAGAGATCTTGATTTAAAACAGCTTTGCCCTGGGCTGTTTGCCAACCTTTCTTTTTCCAGCCCTTAATCCATTTAGTGATACCGTTTTTGAGGTATTCGCTGTCGGTGTAAAGGGTAACGGGTGCGGTTTGTCCCGAAGCTTTAAGCATCCTCAGCGCCTGGATGGCTGAAAACATTTCCATCCGGTTATTCGTAGTTTGTGCTTCAGCACCGCCCATTTCATGAACCGAGCCATCCGTAAAATAAGCGACTACACCCCAGCCTCCCGGTCCGGGGTTGCCACTACAGGCTCCATCAGTGTATAGGCTTTTGATTTGGCGAGTAGGAGGCATGGTCAAGAGTTATAAGCTATAGATCGATCAAAGCTGTTGTACCACAGCAACCTTAACACCTGCACATTATCTCAATCGCGATTAAGATCGCATGTGCCAGGGTCGCTGGTCAGATGATACAGCACACCATCTAGCAATCGGGAGC
>DNXU01000009.1:0-5578 GCA_003505715.1 Cyanobacteria bacterium UBA8803
ATTTTTCACCCATCACCCATCACCCATCACCCATCACCCATCACCCATCACCCATCACCAATTACCCATTACCTATCACCGCACTGTCAAAAGATAACGACCGCGACCGCCTTGGTTGTAGGCATTGACAATTATCCTATATACTCCAGTGCGAGGGAGGGTGAGTGTCAGTACAGAATTACTATTGGTCTCGCTGGTATCATCATTTTCACCCACGATTTGGCCGTAGGAGTCCAGGACGACAAGATAGGTATCAAAATCAGGGCTGGCTAAATTAATAGTTAGTGACTGTCCAGCACGGCCTTCAAAGGTGTGGACTTTGAACAAACTGCCATCTGAAGGGAGTACAGAGGCACCAGGGCCGAGAATGCCTTCTTGCCGTAAAATGATCCGGTCTCGGCTGGCTGAGTCCCCGCCACCAGCAGCCGTTGCTTGAACTCTTAAGTTATAAGGCCCTGCTTGTCCAGCCTGATAGGAGTTGGCAATTAACAGATAAGTACCATCAGCAGGTAGAGTTATGGCAATTCTGGCATTCATGCCGCCACCACTGTCATCGTCTTGGGCTAAATCATTACCATTAGGATCGAGCAGAATCAAATAAGAGTCGATGTCCCGACTGGTCATGTCAATTTGCAGGCGCTGGCCCGCTCTGCCTTGAAAGGCGTAGAGGTCAAAGAAGCTGTTATCAACGGGCAAAACATTGCTGCCTCTACCTAACCTGCCAGCGATCGCTGAATTATTTAGTGCTAAGGGTAGTGGTTGGCGATTACTAGGAAGTGGACTTTGCTGTTGGGCAGTTCGGGGAGCGCGTCCGGCTTGCACGGCGGCGAGAAATGGCTTGACTCGGTCGATAGCGATCGCAAAACCAATCCCGATATTACCCCCGTTGGGACCGCTAAAGATAGCACTATTGACGCCAATTAATTCTCCCTGAGAGTTGAGTAGCGGTCCGCCAGAGTTCCCAGGATTAATGGCCGCATCCGTTTGAATTAAGCCGCGCTGTTGGTCGATGCGGCTGACAATACCGACCGTAAAGGTGCCCTGAAATCGACCGAAGGGATTGCCAATGGCAAAGGCTCGCTGGCCTACTTGTACGGGAGTTGGGGCGAGGGTAATTGCAGGGAGGTTGTTGGTTTGAGTGCGAATTTGTAAAACCGCTAAGTCTAGGCCATTATCCCCAAAGGCCAGAACATCAGCCATCAAGCGTCGGCCATCGGATAGAGTGACAGCCACCGTCCTAAAACCAGCAACAACGTGGGCATTGGTCAACACTAAACCCTCTGGGCTGATAATACTGCCACTGCCCGTGTTATCTCCAGCCTCAATTGAGACCACGGCAGGACTAGCTCGTTGGTAAACTCTAATATTGATTTGTTCGTCAATATCTTGAGCCAAGGCGGTGTTGGGGGCAAACGAGAAATTGAGCAAGTCAATAGGAGCGATCGCGTTGAGGGTCGTAGCACCAATAGCAGCAACGGTGGCAATTATTCCCGATTTGGCCATACGCCTTTGTTTGGTACTCATAATTTGATATGTGTGAACCTCATCGGATTTTTCTAACATAGTTAACCTATAAGGGAAGTGCAATTGGCGAGTTTACTATGCGATTTCCCTGGCTTTTGATCTGAAAATATGTACAAGGAGAGGGGAGAGAAACTTTCAACCCTTCCTTGTGCGCAAAAGATCGCGATACCTAATCACAAGACTTAACAAACCTCTAACTGGTTTCACTCCCACCAACATTTCGCCATTAGAAAATCCTAATCTAAATATCTCCCTCTCCCTAATTTTCATATTAGACCCGTGAATCGGCAAACCAAACAACTACAAGCTCAGATCGCACAACTCCAAGCGATCGCGGATAACGCTACAGATTTTATCGTGCGCTTCGATCGTCAACTGCGCCACCTATTTGTCAATCGTGCCTTAACGGTTGCAGCTGGAATTCCTCTAGACTATTACCTGGGCAAGACCAATGAAGAACTGGGGATGCCGCTGGAACTCTGCCACTATTGGAACTGCCACTTGCAAGATGTCTTCGAGACAGCTCAGCCTAAAACGATTGAGTTTGAGTTTGAGACGGTTAATGGACGGCATTGGTTTCAATCAAAGATTGTCCCAGAAATAAACTTGGCTGGTGATGTAGAAACCCTTTTAGCAATTACCCGCGACATCGCCGAGCAAAAACAAGCGGCTACAGAATTAGCGCAACTAGCGATCCGCGAGCGAGCGGCTTGCCTTGAAGCGCAGGCTGCACGACAAAGCATGGTGAATATTTTAGAACGGATGAATGATGGCTTTGTTGCCCTAGATTCTGAGTGGCGGTATACCTACGTGAACAAGAAGGCAGGACAGCTTCTTAACCGAGAGCCTGAAGAGCTGATCGGCAAGAATATCTGGGCAGAATTTCCGGAAGGTGTTGGACAAAAGTTCTATCATGCGTACCACCAAGCCATGAAGGAACAAGCTTTCATTCAACTAGAAGAATATTACCTGCCGTGGGAGTGCTGGTTTGAAAACCGCATTTATCCAACTGAAGAAGGCTTAGCAATTTTTTTCCAAGACATTACAGAACGCAAGCGGACAGAAGCTGCCTTGCAAGCGAGTCAAGAGCGTTATGACCTAGCAGTTCGTGGATCTGGAGATGGTTTGTGGGATTGGCACATTCTCACTAATGAAACCTACCTCTCGCCCAGCTGGAAGCAAATACTGGGCTATGAAGATGGGGAATTAGAAACTGACTCCCAAGTCTTTTTATCACGGTTACATCCCGACGATTATGAATGGGTTCAGAAGGCCATAGCCGACCATTTACAGCAACGCACTCCTTTTAATATAGAATTTCGTCTCCGTAACAGTACAGGTGGATATACCTGGGTTAATAGTCGAGGTCAAGCGATCTGGGATGAAGCAGGTAATCCCACTCGCATGGCTGGGTCAATTACAGATATTAGCGATCGCAAAGCCACAGAAGCAGCACTGCAACAGAGCGAACAGCAGTTTCGCCTGTTAGCTGAAACTATTGATGAAGTTTTCTTTATCTACCCCATCGACTATAGCCAGTTACTTTACGTCAGTCCCGCCTACGAACAGATTTGGGGACGCAGTTGCTCTACGCTTTACGAAGATCCTAATTCCTGGTTAGAGACAGTACATCTAGATGATCGAGAACTCGTGCATGAGGCTCTCCAGCAGCAGCATCAAGGTGAGGGATTTAATCAGGAGTATCGCATTATTCGATCTGATGGGGCGATCCGCTGGATTTTTGCTCGTACTTTTATCCTCTTCAATTCAGAAGGACAAGCAGATCGACTAGTAGGTGTGGCCAAAGACATCACGGAAGGCAAGCAAGCCGAACTGGCTTTGCAGCAGTTGAATCAGGAACTCGAATACCGAGTTCAAGAGCGAACTGGGGAGTTAGAAAGAAGTCAGCGGTTTATTCAACATATGGCCGATGCCTCTCCCAATATTTTGTATATCTATGACTTGATCGAAAATCGCAATATATACACCAATCGCAATATCGCCACCATTTTAGGCTACACGCCCGCAGAAATTCAGGCTATGGGTGCGATGCTTTTGCCCATGTTGATGCACCCCGATGACCTTCCCAAACATTTGGATGGTTTACACCGCATCCATACAGTTGCCGACGGTGATATTTTAGAACTCGAGTATCGCCTGAGACATGCCAACGGCGAATGGCGCTGGATTTACAGCCGCTACACAATATTTACGCGAACTCCCGATGGTGCAGTTCAGCAGATTATTGGCACTGCCCAAGATATTAGTGATCGCAAACGTACAGAGGAGCAATTGAAAACCTCCCTGGCGGAAAAAGAGGTACTGCTCAGAGAAATTCACCACCGAGTTAAGAATAACTTGAATGTGATCCACAGCCTTCTGAACATGCAGGCAAGAACGATCCCAGATGAGGCTTTAAAAAACGTCTTGTTTGACAGTCAGAGACGCCTGCAAACCATGGCATTAATTCACGAGCAGCTCTATCAATCCAAAAGCCTTGCTAAAATTGACTTTGCAGAATACCTGCACCGCCTAGTTCGTAATTTATTTGCTGCTGCCAATCTCAATCACCAGGCGATCCAGGTAGAGATTAAGGCCGAACCCTTAGCCTTAAACCTAGAAGCAGCTATTCCTATCGCCTTAATCATTAATGAGTTATTGACAAATTCATTTAAACATGCATTTCCTGCTGGTCATTCCGGTATCATCAGTGTAAAATTTGATCGAGATGACGATAAAACGCTGCATTTAAGTATTAGCGATAACGGGGTTGGCCTACCGCCTAACCTGGATTTGCACAAAACCTCATCCTTAGGGATGAGACTCGTCCACATTTTAGTTCAACAGTTAAGGGCAACACTGACAGTTACTAATAATAACGGCACCAGTTTTCACCTCACATTTAGCCAAACTCATTAAGGTAGGATGCAATATTATCTAACCAATGACTCAACTCAAGAAGATCCTAATTGTCGAGGACGAACTCATTCCAGCCTATGACCTATCCGATAACCTGGAAAATCTAGGCTATAGCGTAACTGGAATTGTGGACACGGGGGAAGCCGCACTCGCGCAAGTTAGCAAAAGCCCACCGGATCTGATTCTCATGGATATTAAACTGAGAGGGCAGATAAACGGTATAGAGGCAGCCGCTAAAATCAGAGACTATGATATTCCTGTTATTTACTTAACTGCCTTCAGCGATAATGTCACCTTAAAGCAAGCTACTCTTACTACCCCCTACGGTTACCTAACCAAACCAGCAAAACTCGAAGATATTCGCACGACTATTGCGATCGCTTTGAGTAAGCATGAAGAGGATGCCAAATTTAAAGCCATTCTGAACGAGGAAAAAAAACTCAACGAACTGAAATCTCACTTCTTGGCTACAGTAGCTCACGACCTGCGCACGCCGTTAACTAGTATTTTAATCTCCTTAGATTTACTACAGCGCTACGACGAAAAACTCACGGAGGCGAAAAAGTCAAAACATTTTGAGCTGATTCAAACAACCATTAGAAGCATGGCTGAGCAACTAGAGGAGCTGTTATGGGTAAATCAAGTAGAGTTAGGTAAGCTTTCCTGTCATCTGGAAACCTTGGATGCGATCGCCTTTTGTCAGGAATTACTCGAAAGCTTCCAAACCACTGCTGACCGCAATTGCGAACTTTGTTTTAATAGTCAGGGAGATTGCACCAAAATCAACCTCGATAAAGCTTTATTGCGGCATATCCTTAATAATTTGCTCTCCAATGCGATCAAATATTCTCCTGACGGTGGCACCATCAGCCTCAACCTGATCTGCGAACCGCATCAGGTCACCTTCCGCACTCAAGACCAAGGGATTGGAATGCCTCCCGAATATCTGGCAAAACTATTTCAGCCTTTTGAACGAGCTACTAATGTGGGCAACATCAAAGGTACTGGGATCGGATTATATATCGTTAAGCAAGCTGTAGAGCAGCTCAAGGGTAATATCAGCGTTGAAAGTCAAGTTGGTGTTGGTACGACTTTTACCGTAACTTTAGGTAATTGTTAATGGTTGTTGGTTGTT
>DNXU01000009.1:5679-8965 GCA_003505715.1 Cyanobacteria bacterium UBA8803
ACAAACAATATCGACGCAACCGGATACGATATTAATTGGGATTGCGCTTTACAATGACAATATGCCATTGGCCTAGCTGGCTAGTTTCATAGGCTATATAGCTTCCGTCGCCAGTGATAGTGGGATTTCTTACTGAGCCTTTGACAGCGACAGTTAGTAACTGCGATCGCTGGGTTGTTCGGTCGTAGACTAAGATGTCGGTTTTTCCCCGTTCGTTGGAAACGTAGGCAATGAAGCGACCGTCAGCACTTAGGGCTGGTTGGTCTTGGCTGGAGTCGCGACGATTTAGGTTGGGTAGATCGATTAGCTGTTTTTGCTGCAAGTCGTAGAGGAAGATATCTCGAGAGTGGTGGCGATCTGAGGCAAAGGCTAGGTAACGACCGTCACTGCTGTAGGTGGGAGATACATCTGCTCTTTGACTGTTGATGCCGCCGCTCAGGATTTGTGGGGGTGAGGTGAATTGATTGAGACAGCTAGTAGTAATAAATGCTGCTGGTACAATAAACCAGTATTTGGCAACGGATTTGGTAACGGATAGTTTGACCAATGGCTAATGATTAATAAGTAATAGCTATAGTTACTGTAAATCAGTTCCGAAATCTTCTATTCCCCATTCCGTATTCCCTATTCCCTGTTATAGATGGTTATATCCCACTGTCCGTTCTCGCTGGATTCAAAGGCAATGGTGTTGCCGTCGGCACTAATGGTGGGATGGCGGACTTCGGCTTGGAGATTTTCGGTGAGATTCCTTAACTGGTTGGTGTCACGGTTGTAGAGATAAATGTCGGAACGACCCTCCCTTGTGGCCGCAAAAACTATGTTACGACCGTCGTTAGAAATTGCCGGGTCAGAGGCGATCGCATCTAGGGAATTAAGTCCGGGTAAGTCCAGTAAACGCTGCTCGTTGGCGTCATAGAGAAAAATATCCTGGCTCCCACGGCGATCGGAGACAAAAACAATATAGCGATCGTTTACCTGAGGTGTAATTTCTGAGAAGGGGCTATTCAAACTCCGTCCTGCTGGATCGAAGGGAAAATTCAGCAGGCGCAAAGAAGCAGCACAGCTTGTCAAGCTACCTGCTAAGGCGATCGCTGTAGATATCCAGAGGGAAAGCTTCACGGTTGAGATGATAAAGTGCCATCGGGAATATCTAATTCGATATTAGAACCCCGGTCTAGGACTTCCACGTCCCACTGACCGCGACGAGAGGTTTCAAACACAATGTAGCGACCTTCGGGACTGATATGAGGATTTCTCACCCAGCCGCGATAGCCAAGGGTCAGAACTTGGGAACGGCGAATGACTCGGTCGTAGAGTTCAATGGTTGGGGTGCCCAAATTGTTGACAATGTAGGCAATGTAGCGACCTGTATAACTTAGGCTAGGACTTTCTGCGATCGCATCTGGTCGATTTAAGCGTGGCAGATCGACAAACTGTCGCTGTTGCAAGTCATACATCATAATTTGGCGCGTTCCATCCCGGTTAGAAACAAAGGCAACAAATCGACCATTACCGCTCAATGCCGGTTGCTCATCCGTGTAACGACTGTTGAGAGCAGCAGGTCCTTCAGGCAAGGTGGCTGGACTACAAGCTACCACTAGACCCATCATGCCCCAGCCCATCCCCCACCATAACCACCGGGCAAAGGAATGAAAATATTTCTCCCTCATCCCTCATCCCTTAGTACTCAAAATCCCCTGACTTCTCTTCCTCTTCTTCCGAGGAGTCTATAGGTTGGTAATCAACATAATCGCTTGATGTTGTATCTACATCTTTATTTCTAGGAGGTGGGGATGAGCTGGGTTCTTCTGGTGGACGACGCCGTCTCGTCGGTCTAGAGGACATTTCTGGATCGCGGCTGGGCGGACGTGCCGGACGAGGGCGGGTTCTGGGAGAAGGTTTCTCGTCCCAGTCACTCTCAATGTCAGCGTCCCATCTCTCTACAGGCCGTTCCGGAGGGGGATTCTCAGGACGAGGGCGGCGCTTGCGGGAGCGATCGTCGGGTGTGAATCTTTCTGAGGTGCCTCGGTTTCTAGGACGACGGGATTCTCCCTCATAGCGATCGCGACTATAGCGCGGGTCTTCCGTTCCCCGCAGGCGGCGATTTACATAGGGATCTTCCATCGGTTCGAGTTCATCCAATTCAGCCACTTGGCGGTAGACATTGCTGACAGGGCGCTCGTCGTCCACAATGCGAGTACTGCGCTTTGCCTGTTCTGTGGCAATGCCCCGCAAACGAATGGTTTCAACGGCGAAAAATATCGCAGAACCAGTCAGAAGAACTTGACCGAATTGCAGAATTGGATCGAGTCGCCATCCTTGAAATAAAAGAATGAAGCCGCACAATAGACCCACTGCGGCAAAAAAGATATCGTGGTCTCGTGCCAACTCCGGACGTACCGAACGCAGGAAGTAAAGCCCCGCTCCGGCAACCGCTAGAAAAATCCCCAGAATACTGGCTGAGTTCAGCCCAAAATTTACCATTGCTGCTCTCCTAAGTCAGTCCTATGGTAGCGAGTTTTGGTTGTACAAGCGAGAGGGAAGAGGGAGAGACCTCAAGAGAGCATGTCACCTTCCTAGGTTGATCCCTTGGTAAGGAGACCCAACTCTAAGGTTTGTCTGTTAGGTTTCGCTATTGCAAAGGGCAGCTCAGTGATTGGCTGCCCTTTGCAATAGCTGAGATTTCAATAACTTACGATCAAGGTTAGGAGCGTTGGATTTTATCTTTCTGGCTGATAAAGATCAGAGAAACTGTGATCGGGATAACGACAATTACAGCTCCCCAAACGAGACTCCACAAAAAGTTTGCTAACGAAGGTGTCATAGAACCTCAATCCTTGTTAATATTCTTCATACTAAATTCTAATATTCTGTTCACTCCTTGAGAAGCCTTTCTCTAAACTGCGTACACCAGTACGCCGGAAAAGCTCATTCCCTCATCCCTCATCCCTTCCCCCCTCTCCCTAATCGAGTAACTTATGACAGCTACCACTCTTGCCACTTGGATTCTCGGCCCTTTACTGGGACTGGCGATCTTTCTATTTATCTTCCGAATTGTCCTCACCTGGTATCCCCAGCTAGATCTGAACCGCTGGCCTTTTAACTTTATTGCATGGCCAACGGAACCTTTCTTGGTGCCGACTCGCAAACTAGTACCTCCCATTGGTGGGGTTGACATTACCCCCATTATTTGGGTAGGAATTTTCAGCCTGTTGCGAGAGATTCTTCTAGGTCAGCAGGGATTGCTCAGGATGATGCACTAAGATTGGTTGTTGGTTGTTGGTTG
>DNXU01000009.1:9016-11904 GCA_003505715.1 Cyanobacteria bacterium UBA8803
GGTTGTTGGTTGTTGGTTGTTTTGCAACTGGCTGCTTGCAACTGACAGCTGGTCGAGCCTTGGGCTACTTAGGTCTCCATCATTTTTTCGACGAAATTCGTATAAACCTCACCTTTGAGAAAAGCAGGGTTCTCCAGAATTTTTTGATGGAAGGTAATTGTGGTTGGCACTCCGGTAATGGCGCATTCCCGCAATGCTCGTTTCATGCGCTTAATGGCAGCGTCCCGGTTTGGCCCCCAAACGATGAGCTTGCCAATTAACGAGTCGTAGAAGGGCGGAATTTCATAATCGGTGTAGACGTGGGAGTCCATGCGTACCCCCGGTCCTCCGGGTGGTAGGTAACCGCTGATGCGTCCTGGTTGGGGACGGAAAGCGCGATCGGGGTCTTCGGCATTAATTCGACATTCAATAGCATGACCTTGGAGAACGACCTGATCTTGGGTCAGTTTTAATTTCTCACCTTGAGCAATGCGAATTTGTTCGGCAATTAAGTCTAGTCCTGCAATCATTTCCGTTACGGGATGCTCTACTTGAATACGGGTGTTCATTTCCATGAAATAGAAATCACCCGAAGCATCTAGGAGAAACTCAACCGTACCTGCTCCCACGTAGTTAATAGACTTGGCAGCCATCACTGCGGCTGTGCCCATTTTGGCTCGCAATTCTGGAGTCAGCGCTGGACTGGGTGCTTCTTCGAGAAGTTTTTGATGACGCCGCTGGATGGAACAGTCGCGTTCACCGAGATGAATGACGTTACCATGGCTGTCGGCCATGATTTGAAACTCAATGTGGCGGGGGCGAACGATAAATTTTTCCAAATAGACGCCTGAGTTGCCAAAGGCGGCTTCTGCTTCTCCTTGAGCCGCTTGAAAGAGCCTGCCGAGGTCGCTTTCTTCTTGCACCAAGCGCATCCCCCGCCCTCCTCCGCCAGCCGTAGCTTTAATCATGACCGGATAGCCAATTTTTCGGGCGATCGCTTTAGCTTGAGTCTCTGATACCAAAAGTCCTTCACTCCCCGGTATTGTTGGCACGCCTGCCCGTTGCATGGTTTCCTTAGCGGTAGATTTATCTCCCATGGCTCGAATGGCTTCTGGAGTCGGCCCAATGAAAGAAATTTGATGATCGGCACAGATTTCAGAAAAGCGGGCATTTTCGGCCAGAAAACCATAACCTGGATGAATGGCAGTGGCATTGCGAGTCAGGGCAGCAGAAATAATATTTGGAATATTCAGATAGCTTTTGCTACTTGGGGGTTCGCCGATGCAAACCGCTTCATCAGCTAGTTGGACGTGAAGGGCGTGCCGATCGATCGTAGAGTGAACGGCAACGGTGGCAATTCCCATTTCTTCACAAGTTCGGAGAATGCGTAGGGCAATCTCCCCACGATTGGCAATCAAGATTTTTGAAAATTGCATAGAACGGCGCTGCTACATCGGTAATGAATACAATAGAGGCTTTTCGGGTACTCTTTGGCAAGTTAGCTGAGATCCTCAGTTAGTGAAGATCGACTAACTTTCCCAGAAGCAGTCATTTTCTCACAGCACCTGATATAATGAGTAACTGCGCGGATGTGGTGGAATTGGTAGACACGCACGCTTGAGGGGCGTGTGGCGTAAGCCTTGCGAGTTCGAGTCTCGCCATCCGCATATCTACATCAAAGGCGATCGCCCCTCTGTGTTCCTGGAGCGTTAAAGAAAAATATTATACCGATGCAAGGGAATTGATATTACCCACTAGTTTGCTGGATAGCCCCCCTAAAGCTAAGTGCGTAATCCCTAATATTTTGGCAAGGGGTGGTAAGATGATAAGATGAACAGATGAAGAGAATGTTCTCATCAAACCTCTTCTCTATCTCAGGATGAATCAAAACTCCATCAGTTGTTGTCTTTAGCATCAGGGTGGTTAAGTGATGCTGGCTAGGAGTGATAGCACTTCAAGCAGCCAGCTAGCGTTCGCCTGCAAGGCTCTATAGGGTAAAGGACTAAAGCACCAATCTTCCTAAGGCTTAAGTGTGACGGGAAAATACTCTTGTTTTTCCAACCTTGAGATTTAGGGGCGAAACTCGGGTGAGTGCGAAAGTCCGAGGGCGATCGCTTGCATGGGGTAATGGATTAGGACATGGCAACCTAGCTATCTGGTATAGGGACTTATTGTCATTGATAACGTTCCCTATTCATAAACTTTGCTGTCCTCGGTTTTTATACTAAGGCGCAAGGGTATTTTAGTGTCAGGATTTAGCAGTTAGTTAGCAAAAGCAACTGACTGTTGGTTCCTGACTGCCAAGTGCTGAGGCGCATTCTCAAGCAGAACAATTGCCGCCTCACTAGTGCAAAATCCATCTATTAGCAGAAGGTTCCTAAACTTAACAAATCGTAATATTATATAGATAATATTAATAAATAAATTTTTCGGTTCAACACAGCAAGGGGGTGAAGGTTGTGAATAACGCACTCAAGGAGCACAACTTCATGGTGGTTGATTTGACAGATAACGTGTTGGTTAGTACCCCTATTGCCAGTGCGCACCATGCAGCACTGCGATCTGGATTTTCTGGATATCCAGCTAACCCGCGTTGGAACGCTGCGAAGTTTAAGGCGTGGAAAACTGGGCGTCAATGGCGAGAGGCATTGGTGCGAGGCGAAATGATTGTGCGTTCTACAGACTCAATGCTAGTACCAGCGACTCAACGGGAAGAAAGTTCACAGCCGGAGGATCGCTTAACAGAACCTCCTATATCTCCAAGGTTGCGATTTCCTATGAGAGCAAAACAGGTACTAGGGGTTTTTCATGCCGTTTGACCTGAAAATAGGGATGAGGGTAGCAAGAAATTACTAGGCGTCATGAACTGCGTAAACTAATAATCAAGTGACATCCTCCCACGCTTCCTG
>DNXU01000023.1:0-1905 GCA_003505715.1 Cyanobacteria bacterium UBA8803
CCCTCATCCCTCATCCCTCATCCCTCATCCCTCACCCCCTCACCTATTTTCAAGTCAGCCGTGAGAGAGCCAATGCGGTTTAATAGGAGTATCCACTCCTGGTCATGGCAACAACCAGCCATCCTTTTTGCACTAAACGCCAGCTACTCTATGTCTGCTCTTAATCGCAATACCCGTCGTCGGCTCAAAAAATTACAACAGCTTCCTAGCGTCTGGGAAGGCGATCGCCGTCCGTTGTTGGCTTTTTCAGATACTACAGAGCCAGATACTGAAGGTAGTAGCGAATGCATTCTATGGGTGGATGGCTCGGAAGGTATTGTGCGATCAATGGATGTGGTGCCAAAAGAAATGGGTCCTGAAGCCATTGTTCGTGCCTTGCTGCGAGCGATGGAGCATCCCCAAAGTCCGGCTCGACCTGCACGACCCTCTAAAATCGTAGTGCGAGACCGCGAAATTCAGTTTTTTCTGCGAGGTGTCCTGCAAGATTTAGAGATTAGCATCGATTACGTTCCCGATTTGCCCCTAATTGATGAGTTGTTTCGGGGATTTGAGGAAGTGGCTCTACAACGGCAGCCGAAGCTACCGCCTCAGTATGCCGACCTCTTGCTGGCTAAAGCTTATGAAATTTGGGATGATGCCCCTTGGGAACTGCTAGCTGACCATCAAATTCTGTGCATTGAATTAAATCGATGGGAGGTGAGCGAACTCTATGTCTCTGTCATGGGAATGCTGGGGATGGAGTACGGCATACTGCTCTATCGCTCTTTAGATTCCCTTAAGCGGTTTCGAGCATCGGTTTTGACTCAGGAGTCCTTGGCAGCAATGGAGCAAGCCTTTTTAGGACAAGATTGTTTGTTTCTTACCTATGGGCGAGTTGATGATGACTCTGATGAAAATGAAGAGGACGATGACATAGATTTAGCCGATCTGCCTGTGTCGGAGATCGTACCTAATTTTGGGACAGTACACCCCCTGGAAGGAATGCGCCCCTTTTTGTATGAGGAAGAAGCGAGCGCTGTTTATGTCGCCTTAGAAGCCTTACATCGATTTTTCCGCTCCTCCTACCGACAGTTAGAAGAAGATACCCTACCAGCGCTCAGTAAGCGTTTTCGCATACCCGTCCCTGTAGAAACGGACTTAAAATCCACAGCTGCCGTTAAGGTGGCAACTCTGCCAGACTTGGCATCGGAGTTATTGGAAATGGCGGGTATATCCGAAGAAGAGGAGTTAGAGGAGGATGACGAACTCGAAATGCCCTTGCGGGATGACTTAGTGCCCAAAGATGCGTTCTTAAGCCTGGGTATGATCCCTTGGGAAAATGTGGAAGTGTTGCGTTCTGGGGTTGATTTCTATCAGTCCAGAGAACTACAATCTACTGGCGAAGGCTTGCCAGTGGTTTTGATTCAAACCACCCGTCCTAAGGCCAAAGTACTGATCGAACAACTCAAAACCGATGGCGGTCTCAAAGGGATTGGCTTTAACCCTGGAGAAGATCCCTTTGAAGGCGATCGCTACGACCTGGGCATTCTCCAAACTGAAAACAGCAGTCTGTATTTATTTGGAGAATTTCCAGAAGCCGATCCCACTCATATCGCAGCTCGCAAGAAATGGGATCAGCGCTGTAAAAAGAATAAGGGATATTGCGCTTTGATCGTTGCCAAAGGTCTAACCGGAGCATCTCGTGGTAATCCCCAACCTCGCGACATGATGGCCTTGTTTGAAGCGCGATCGCTCTCTACTAAAGAATTGGGACTAGGGATGCTTCAGTTAATGCCTATGTTTGATTTGGAATAATTGGTGATGGGTGATGGGTGATGGGTAATTGGTAATTGGTGATTGGTAATGCCAATCAATTATTATGTCCGGTTAAACACCAATTAGGACTTACGCAAACGCCCCCCTAAC
>DNXU01000023.1:2053-6965 GCA_003505715.1 Cyanobacteria bacterium UBA8803
CCCATTCCCCATTCCCCAAACGACAGAGTGTGACACTTCTGGGTGCGGAAGGTGGGATAAATTATCGAGACCGCACAGAGAGGTCTTAAGTCAAAATCCGCCCAAAGAGCTGGTTTTAGTATGGTTAATCAACCGGACATTATATCACTGAGGATTGGCATTACAATTGAGCCGCATTAATTAACCCAAAACCCCATTTTTTGTCAAAGGTTCCTGGTTCTTGTCCTGGAATTAAGCTGTTTTCCCGCAGCAGTTTTTTAACACCATCGGGATCGAGTTGGGGGTCGCGCTCTAAAAACAAGGCCACAATGCCAGTAATAAAGGGCGTTGCCATACTCGTACCTGCTAAAACTAGATACTTGTCATCCACTCGATTGGAACGATCCGGTCGGGAATCAATACTTAATGCGGAAACGATCATCGCTCCTGGAGCTGCAACATCCGGTTTCTGGGCACCATTGCGCAACGGCCCTTCACTACTGAAATCAGAAATATCCTCTAACTCCAATCCGACGGCTTGCTCATTGCCATCAATATCCGTCCATTGCACTTTCGTCGTGTAGGAAGCAACCGTGACGCTGCTAGCCGCTGCTCCTGGCGAACCAATTTTCATGGAGTCGTCAATGCTAGTCCCCGTGAACAGCACTGCCGATTGGCTGTCCAGTGTCCATAGATCTAGCCGTCCGTCCTGGGTGGAAGTGTTGCGAACTCGCAACTGCCAAACTCCTCCCTTAACAAAACTTCCACTACTGCGGAGTTGAATGAAGAAATTATGATCGCCGTTGGCTGGATCTGGACCTGGTGTGACGATTTGCACCCGCGCATCTGGCAAAGAGTATTCCCGCACGGGGTTGCCATTGGGGATTATGGGTTGGAAGGGGGTGACAAACCTCCTGGGAGTTCGCACGGATATCTCCAAGGAGCAGTTACCAGGATACCAGCCATTTAACCAGGCTATGGGCACTACACCCTCTGGAACGTAGAAGCGCACGGTACGCCAACTGTCAGAGGGCACTTCTTTTTGGCCGTGGATGTTGTCATTGCCCTCGTTCCCTGCGGCACAGCAGACAATCCGCCCTGGACCAGACTCAGCATCAATAATTTGGGAAAGGGAGTCGCTACCGTCGTGGGCATCAGCATGTCCGCCTAGGCTGAGATTGACAACGGCTGGGCGTCCTAACTCACCAGCGACTCGAAAAATATAGCGGATGCCATCGGCAATATGGGCATCCTGAAAGTCAGTTTTGACGATCAGGTAGTCTGCTGCTGGAGCAACACCGCCAAAGGTAGGATCTTCACCCCCTGCAATTCCGGCAACGTGGGTGCCGTGAGCATCTACATCGCGGGATGCGGTGAGGATGTTTTCAGTCAATTCCAGCCCATAGCTCCCTTCTGCTACTCCCGGCCCTGGTAAAGTCTGATCCCAAATTCTTAAAATGCGTCCCGTGAAAGCAGGGTGTTTGGGATCGATACCCGTGTCTACAATACCGATTACTACTCCCTTTCCGGTAAGTCCGCTAGTTTCCTTAAATTGCGGTAGATTTACTTTAGTGCGTGCAACGTCCATCAGGGGTTTTAAGTAGCGCGATGGTTTGATGCGATGAACGGCTGGGTCTTCTGATAAGGGATCTAAACTTTCGATGGGCAAAAAAGCGGTTCGCACTCTACCTGTAGATTGGTTGACTTGAACCCCATATTCTGATAGATGATCGAGCTGGGCATTCTCGTCGCAGTAGATAAAGGCTACAGTGCGAGGTGGCTTGGGACTACTGACAGCGGGAAATACACCCAGCGTTTGTCTGTGTGGGATTAAACCTACCCGTCGTTCGTCTTGGTAGTCTTGCAGCGCCAATAACAAACCCGGAGAAATTTTTTCAGGTTGCATAGTTGACCTTTCTGATAGTACTGTGCCAATTTTCCCCCTCCCCCCCCCTTTCTTTAATTATGGGGAATCTTCCGGATTTGATCTCATGATGTTAAAATGTCCAGTCTGTCATACTAGATATATTGAAGGGCAGGTTCAGTATTGTTCCACCTGTAGCTGGGATTTGACTCCCAATTTGCCCCCCCTCGGCCAATTAGCAGAAGGGTTTTGGCAAAAAGAATGGGAGAAAGTAGCTTGGGCAAGGGAGATGTGGGTGAGATTGCAAGCTCAACAACATCAATTGGAGCGGGAGCAGGAAAAATTCCAGTCTCAATTACAGGAATGCAACCAAGAAAAATTTCAACTCCAGTCTTATGTAGAACGAGTTGCTAAAGCCTCTATCCCTGAAGAGGTTTATCAATTAGTAAAACAGTTTAACGAGCTTCAGAGCCAAATCCATCAAGGGCGAGAGGAGCGCTTAGAATTACAGTCTAAACTTGAGCAACTCAGTCAGGAGAAAACAGTGTTGCAATCTCAACAAGCTGTTATCCTCAACCAATTAGTTACACTTCAGTCTCAACTAGAACGACTAAATCTATCACGAATAAAAGCAGAGCTGTTGCAATTGAAAGCCCAGTTCAGTGGTTTAGACTGCGAAAAACTGAAGCAATTATCCGAGGGCATTGGCTGGGGTGATTACGATTACTTAAAAGAAGGGGATGAAGTTTGGTACAAGTAAATAGGTAATGGGTAATGGCAATAAATTAGGGAGTTTTTAAATATCAGTAATTAATAAAATCCTTGCAAATGTTGGGTTTTGGCAAATTGGAGTCTCCTATACCTTATCTTTTATGCCCCATTACCCATCACCAATTACCNNACCGATTACCAATTACCAATTACCAATTACCTTTCTTTATACAACCTGAACCAACCGCTGCTGCAATCCCGTATACCGCTGTTGTTGGGATATAGAACGCACGGCAATTGCGATCGCTTTTTTGCCTCCGATGACAATAGCTAACTTTTTGGCGCGAGTCAGTCCCGTGTAGAGCAAGTTCCGACTCAACATCAGATAATGCTGTAGATAAATCGGTAAAATCACAACGGGGTATTCGCTGCCTTGGCTCTTGTGAATGGAAACGCTCCAAGCTAGGGTAATCTCGTTGAGGTCAGCATAGTCGTAGCTGACGCTGCGTTCGGCGTACTGCACGGTGAGTTCTTGCTCTGTGGTGTCAATCGCGGTAACTACTCCTAAGTCGCCATTAAACACTTCTCGCTGATAGTCGTTGGTCTGTTGAATGACGCGATCGCCTACTCGCAATGTCATGCCACCCCTCACAATCTCGACTTTATCAGGGGCGGGTGGATTGATCAGCTGTTGCAAGACTCGATTCAGGTTGCGAGTGCCCACTATTCCCCGTACCATCGGGCAAAGTACCTGAACGTCAGTGCCTGGATTAAAACCCAACCGGGGAATAAAGTCTTCAATTAGTTCGCAGATCGTCTGTACGCCATGTTCCGGCTGATCTCCTCCTCCATGCCACAAACAATCGGAACGTGGGACATCGGAAATGAGTTCCAGGGTGGGATACTGCCCGTTGTTGATTTGATGGGCAGCAGTAATAATGGCACTTTGAGCTGCTTGACGGAAGACTTGGGTTAACCGCACTACAGGCACCTGACAGGAATGGATTAAGTCGTGCAACACCTGACCCGGCCCTACGGACGGCAACTGATCGATATCTCCTACTAACAATAGTTGAGCATCTAAGGGAATAGCGACCATTAAGGAGTGAGCCAAAAATAAGTCGATCATTGAGGCTTCATCAACTACAATAGCTTGATAAGGTAAGGGATTATTGCTGTTGCGCTTGAAGTCCATCCGCCGAGGATCAAATTCCAGCAGCCGATGCAGGGTTTTCGCTTCTAAGCCTGTCATTTCACTCAACCGTTGAGCAGCGCGTCCGGTGGGTGCAGCTAGGGCAATAGTCTTGCCCATGGCTTTCCACAATGAGACAATGGTATGAGTAGCAAAGGTTTTACCGCAGCCAGGGCCACCAGTTAGTACTAAAATCCGGGCGCTAGCAGCCATTTCTACCGCTTGCTGCTGTTGTGCTGAAAGCTCAATTCCTCGGCTGGCGGTAAAGCGTTCGATCCAGTTCCGCACGCGGGGTAAGTCAACGGTAAGGGGACGATCGAGATGCTGGTGCAGCAGTTTAGCTAGGTTTTGCTCGGTGTGGAAGAAGGCGGGTTTGTAGCAAAGGCTAATTTCAGTCCCGTTGTTCTCGACAATCAGTTCCTGGGACTGTTGCATCTGATCGATGAGACGAGTGATCGCCTCTAGTGAAGGCTGGTGAGACTCCGTCTGAAGTTGTGCTTTGGCTAGTTCTACTAATTCCGGTTGCGGTAAGTAGCAGTGTCCTTTTTCACTAGCTTCGCTCAAAACATGAATTAAACCCGCACGGTATCTAAATTCTGAATTTGGTGAGACGCCCAAGTTTTGGGCAATCTTATCGGCAGTGAGAAAGCCAATCCCGTAGATATCAGCAGCAAGCTGGTAAGGGTTGTGGGTAACGGTTGCGATCGCGGCATTACCGTATTGCTTAAAGATTTTCACGGCGTAGGTGGTAGATACGCCATGCCCTTGTAGGAACACCATCACTTCTTTAATCGCTCTTTGGGTTTCCCAGGCGCTTTGGATCTTAGCGATGCGCTTTTTGGCAATGCCTTTGACTTCGACTAACCGTTCAATATGATTTTCAATGATATCAAGGGTATCAATTCCGAAATGGGCAACAATCCTTTTAGCGGTTACCGGACCAACGCCTTTAATTAAACCGCTGCCTAAGTATTTTTCAATGCCAGTTAAAGAAGCGGGTTTGGTTTCTTTATATTGAGTTACCTGGAATTGAGCGCCGTACTGGGGATGATCGCGCCAGAACCCAGTTAGTTGCAGTGTCTGTCCTGCTTGGATATTGGCAAAGTTCCCGACAACCGTCGTCAGATCCGATGAATTCTCACGCTTGAGGCGTGCTACCGTGTAAC
>DNXU01000023.1:6990-7189 GCA_003505715.1 Cyanobacteria bacterium UBA8803
CGATTCTTCGGAGTGATAGGTTAGCCGTTCCACCACTCCTGTAATTATTTCGGACTGGGGAGTAGCATTGACTTTGGGGTTAACTGCTGATTGATAATTTCTATCCATAACTAGGCAAAACTTAATTTTTTGCCAAGTATTAATCTAGATCCTGGCATAGAGCCAAGGCTTGCATATAGCCCACCTTCCGCACCCAGAA
>DNXU01000111.1:0-1186 GCA_003505715.1 Cyanobacteria bacterium UBA8803
GCCCCTCGCGATTCAGGTGGTGGAAATGATATCCGGCGTGGCCGCAATCAAAGCGGCAGCATCAGAACCGGAAGTGCGCTGGGGTTGGGAAGAACGCCTCACGAAGATGTTAAACGTGCGCTTCAAGGGGCAAAATCTGGCTAACGGTTTGCAGTCCCTCAGCGGGTCAATCCATACCCTCGGCACCACGGCCTTACTCTGGTATGGAGACACTCTTGTAATTGAAGACCAGCTGACGATCGGTCAGTTTGTGGCCTTTAACATGCTCATCGGTCAAGTCATCAACCCCATTTTAGGGCTAGTGAAACTTTGGGATGAGCTGCAAGAAGTCTTGGTGTCTGTGGAACGCCTAGATGATATCTTTTCCAGCCCACCGGAAGAGAGCTACCAAAACCCCATGCTAGTTTTGCCTCAACTGCGCGGAGATGTAACCTTTGAAAATGTTACCTTCCGCTACGGTGAGGACGAGCAACACAATACCCTGCAAAATATTTCCTTTGAGGTGCGCTCCGGGCAAACCATTGCCATCGTGGGGCGGAGCGGGTCGGGCAAGAGTACTTTAGTGAAGCTACTGCAAGGACTATATCACCCGATATCGGGTCGCATCTGTATTGATGGACACGATATCCGCCACGTCTCACCCCAGTCCCTGCGCAGTCAGCTTGGTGTAGTGCCCCAAGAATGCTTTTTATTCTCCGGGACGATTTTAGAAAATATCACCCTCTATCGACCGGGATTCACCTTGGAGCAAGTAATAGAAGTCGCTCAACTAGCAGAAGCTCATGGGTTTATTCAAGCTTTGCCCTTGGGATACAACACCAAGGTAGGCGAGCGGGGATCTACCCTGTCTGGTGGGCAAAGGCAACGAATTGCGATCGCTCGCGCCCTCTTGGGTAATCCTCGGATTATTATTCTTGATGAGGCAACCAGCTCTTTAGATACTGAGTCCGAGCAGCGCTTTCAACAAAATCTAGCTCGCATCAGCCGCAATTGCACCGCATTCATCATCGCCCATCGTCTCTCGACGGTGCGAAATGCCGACTGCATCTTAGTTCTAGACCGAGGTATTCTGGTGGAGTGCGGTATCCATAGTGAATTGATGGAGCTTCACGGTCTTTACTATCACCTGGCTCAGCAGCAGCTGGCTCTTTAATCCAACCTGCTTAGTAGGGTGTGTTATGCGAAA
>DNXU01000111.1:1206-4184 GCA_003505715.1 Cyanobacteria bacterium UBA8803
GCGAAAGCTAACGCACCATTACTGCTATATATCGCGTAGTTGCGTAAGTCCTGAGTTATTGGTAGAGGGTGCCCACTTCAACAGCTAAACCAGCCCCAACATCAGCCCACTACCCCAAGCCCCATTGGGAATTTGCCATTTTCAATTCTAAGAGGGATGAGGGATGAGGGANNGGGATGAGAGGGAGAATTATTTTTAAGGAACTGATGACTTATGGCTAATCAACAGGCTCGCATCTTAATCCACAAGATAGTCTCACCTGATGGCAAGAGTATCGCCGAGGCTCAAAGTATAGCGATCGCCTCAGGTGAGCAGGATAGTACCATCCATCAAACAGTAACGGTTAACATTTCTTCCAACACTCATGCTTGCAGTAGCTCATCATCCAGTTCTGTCTCTAGAGCCAAATCCAAAAATGAGGGATGAAGATTACTCACTCATCCCTCATGCTGCTTTTTCAGCCTATGCCCAATACAGAGTAAGCCAAATACAAACAACCCTACTAGATTTGAAGATTCAGGAGTTTGTACGGTGACTCGATTGAGCTTAGCTTCTATTAAGGTTAAATAAGTTAACGTATCAAAATTACGGGAATAGGAAGCCTTAATCGAGGCTTCAGCAAATTCTTTGGTTCCTTCAAAGTCAGTACTTAGCTGGTTTTTGGTGAGGGTAATATTTGGGGTATGCTCAAGATTGAGGAAATCATTATCCCCTAACGTGGTTAAACTTCCGGCTAGACCGAAAAAGTCTAAAAGCTGCCAGTTATTCTCATCAGTGCTGTCATATAACAGTAAAGAAATTTCACCAAAAGCTGTGGAGCTTTCCCCCGGTGCCCTATCAAGGGATGTTTCTAGACCTAAAAAGGTATTAAAGTCGAAGGAAAAAGCTTGACCCCCTTGTACCAAGAAATTGTAACCAATCAGTCCGGCAATGCTTTGGGCAAACCCGAAGTAGCTACTGCCTGCACCATGAGCTTGACTCACCGATGTATTGTCGGCTCGTGTCAGCGGTGGGAAGGGATCGACTATAAAATTTGCGTCGGCGTCAGCTGTCACATCAACTTGTCCGCTGCTGGCGATCGCCTCAGTTTTAGTTTTAGTCAGAACCTCAATGGCAAGAGGATTGTGGCTAAAATTGTCAATGTTGACTTGTGCCTCTGAAGAAGCTAGAGTAGCAGCTAGGGTTGGTGATGTAGCGAAGGCTAAGCCAGTTAATAAAGGTGTAACGAACGACAATAAGCCTTGCACGCAATCAAATTGCTGTTTCATGTACTTCTCACAATTCCAAGTAATGGGAAAAAGGTAAAATGCAAAAGTAATTCCGTCTTTTGTTCTTACTCCTAGAGTCTTTCGCATTTTTATTGGGTTTTACTAACCCCCCCTAATAAACTGAAAAATATTTTTTACTCTGTTCAGAGAATAATTGAAATGAATAATTGAAATAGTCAGCCTGATTGATAAAGCCCTTGAGAGGTGGAACTGCCTTAAAGAAGGCTCAATATTATTTTGCCAGCAGAGTATTTTCAGAACACTATCATTAGCCTAAGCAGAAACTATAAAAATAGGTATAAAGCTGCGGTGAAGAGATTGAGACTTTATTTGAAGCTTTTGTGAAGTTCTCTGCTGCGGGGCACACACCCTACACCCTACACCCTACACCCTACACCCTACACCCTACACCCTATGCGATCGCCTATAATTTCGTGGTGGGTTGTTCGTTGGGAGAGAGAGCGTTAATGCTGGGGTTTATCCGGTCAGATATTGCCAAGTTAAGAGCCTATACACCTCATCCTGGGGGTGATTCGGGAAGTCCTGCCGCATCTCCCATTACCCTAGATCGGCTCGATACTAATGAAAGTCCCTTCGATCTGCCACTCGAACTGAAGGAAAAGCTAGCGTGGACTTATCAACAGCTCATTGAGTCCAACCGCTATCCGGATGGCAGCCATCAACCCCTGAAAGAGGCGATCGCTCAATACGTCAACGAATCAGCTGCCCTAGCAATGCCGCTAACTCCTGACTATATTTCAGTCGGCAACGGCTCGGATGAACTGATTCGCTCGGTACTAATTGCGACCTGTTTGGGAGGAGAAGGTTCTATCCTAGTAGCTCAGCCCACCTTCTCTATGTACGGGATTTTAGCGCAGACGTTGGGTATTCCAGTAGTAACGGTGGGACGCTCTGAAGAAAATTTTGAAATCCAATTAACAGAGGCTCAAACTGCGATCAAAAAGACGCAGCAACCACCTATCCGCGTAGTATTCGTAGTTCATCCCAACTCCCCCACTGCTAATGCCCTCACAGCTGCCGAACTAGACTGGCTGTGCAGTCTGAGCGAGGATATCCTGGTAGTCATAGATGAAGCGTACTTTGAATTCAGTCAAACTTCTGTAGTCCCAGAATTGCACCGCCATTCCAATTGGGCAGTCTTGCGGACATTTTCCAAGGCATTTCGGCTAGCGGCTCATCGTGTCGGTTATTGTATCGCCCACCCAGAACTAATTGCAGCGCTAGAAAAAGTCCGCTTGCCTTACAACCTCCCCAGCTTCTCCCAAGCAGCTGCTTTAGTTTCCCTAACTCATCGTCAAACCTTGCTAACGTCAATTGAGCAGACCATAGCTGAGCGCAACAAGTTATTAGCAGCTTTATCTGAGCATCCAGCCTTACAAGTATGGCCCAGTGCCGCTAATTTCATCTATGTGCGCCCTCGCAATCTGGGAAAAACTTCTCTTCCTGAGACCCTAAGCAAAATTGTTGAGCAAATGAAAGCCTGCGGCACTTTATTAAGACACACGGGCGGCGGCTTAAGAATCACCATCGGTAGTAGCGAGGAAAATACTCGCACCCTCCAACGGCTTCAAGCAGTTTTAGCAGATTGTTATTAGTTGTTGGTTGTTGGTTGTTGGTTGTTTGTTGTTGGTTGTTAGTTGTTGGTTGTTAGTTGTTGGTTGTTGGGTGGGCGCTGATTAATAACAAACA
>DNXU01000638.1:0-2196 GCA_003505715.1 Cyanobacteria bacterium UBA8803
GATGAGGGGGTGAGGGGGTGAGGGGGTTACTCCATCTCCTTCAGTACCAACACGGTCATATCATCCCGCGATCGCTTAAAGTCTCGATACAGTACCCCAGCAATTAGGGTGGGATGGTGAGTTATTAAACCGGGATAGCGAGTTAAAGACCATTGGGTGCCCAAGCCATCGGAGTGCATGATGAGTATCGATTCTGGTTTCCAGGGGTAGACGAATTCCTGAATCTTGCGAAACTGGTGACCCACCGTACCGTTGTAAGATACCAGGCTTTGACTTTCGGCACCCCTGAGAATCACACCAGCAATGTTGCCAATGCCAGCGAACCGAAGGGTTTGCTCGGTCAGATTGATTTCGGCGATCGCCACTGCTGCTCCCCGCGTACTTCTTAAGGCGGCATGAGCCAGTTCTAAAATGGCTTTTGGCTGTAGTCTGGCATTGGCTTGCAAGATGCGCACCGCTGCCTGCGAAGCTTCACCAGCAAACGGGCCAGAGCCTAAACCATCTGCCACTAAAACCAAAGTGCGATCGCCATGGTTTTCCACTGCCCATGCATCACCCGAAACATCCTGTCCGGGTTTGGGTAACTGGATGACACCAATTTCCAGGGAGGGAGGAGTAGAGCAGGATGAGCTACACCCCTCTCTCGATTCCCCAGGTTCTTTTCTCGACCATAGTTGAGTAACTAAAGCCGTACCCACATCTGGAACGGAATGAATGTCAAAGCGATCGCATAGGCGTTGAATTGCCCCTAAGCCTGTTCCCATGGTTCCTGCCGTCGAAAACCCATCCTGTAGGCACTCGAACAGATTTCTCATTCCCGGCCCTCGATCCAAAGCCACAATCTCAATGCCCTTGCCCTCATAAGTGTTTAAAGGTTGCAGGATTAGTTCCCCGTTCTCAGCGTGTTCGAGCAAGTTCTTTGCCGCTTCTGTGACCACAATTGCCACTTTGCCTCGTTCGGTTTCCTTGAATTCCAGCTCACTAGCCAGCGCTATCGCACTTCGCCGCGCTTCTCCCACTTGACTCATTTCTGTTACCACAAGGGCAATACAATCTTTCATACAGGAGAGGGAACAGGGAACAGGGAATTAGGAATTGGTGATTAAAAATACCTCAACTCACTAAAATCATGACCAGACTGTAGCTCATTAGTAGTGGCGTGGCAAGGCTAAAGTGAGGCAATAGAAAATCGCTCAAGGCCAGACTTTAACACGAGATCAAAACGCTATTAACCTATCTAGAGATAGATATTGAGGAACCCGCCAAACTCAACCATATGAAGTTCTAAGCGCTTGTCCACATTTAACAGCAAACTTTAGCCAAACTTGAGTTTTACCGTTTCTGATACATCTCTAAATGTTCATGAGTTTTAACTTTTTTTTCTACATCTCCCCGTCTACTCAGTGCTTTTAAGTTAAAATAAAACCAGAGTTAAGAGGGATATTGATATGGTACAATCTGACCCCAAGCTCCGCTTACCAACGAGCGATGAATTGCCTGACTCGGATGGGTTGCCTGTGGATAATGAACTTCATATTCTTGTCCCTAATTTATTAGGGTTGATTCTCGGTTTCATTTGGGGTCAGCGCTTTGATTGGTTTTTTGGGGTCAATATGGGAATTTACCATACCAGTGGTATCAATCCCAGAGTTCCGATTGTGCCGGATGGGTTCTTGAGTTTAGGGGTTGAGCGCATTCGGGGAAATCGATTACGCAGAAGTTATGTAGTGTGGGAAGAAAATGGGATTGTTCCCATATTTGCTTTAGAAATTGTTTCCCATACGCCGGGGAGTGAGTATGACGATAAAATGTCGATTTATGCCCAATTGGGAGTTTTATATTATGTCATCTATAATCCGGAATTTTGGCGCAGAGACCAACAGGAACCATTTGAGATTTATCGCTTAGTTAATGGCAGTTATCAACGTCAAATTGGTGAGCCATTTTGGATGCCAGAAATTGGGCTGGGAATTGGACGTGGAATTGGCAGTCATCAAGGGTTATACCGCGAGTGGTTGTATTGGTTTGACCAGAGAGGAAATCGGATTTTAACGCCAGAGGAACAAGCAGCACAAGTGGCTAATTTGGAATCAATTATCGCTCGTTATCGTGAACATTTTGGTGATTTGCCAGAGAATGGTTAAAGGTGATAATAGTTATCTATTTGCTCAGTTCCCTCACCCCTCATCCCTCATC
>DNXU01000638.1:2278-4208 GCA_003505715.1 Cyanobacteria bacterium UBA8803
CCCTCATCCCTCATCCCTCTTAACGCCAGCGCGTCACCGTTACGCGAGTTCCTTTACCAACTTCCGAGACAAGTTCAAACTCATGCATCAGCCGCTTGGCACCACTTAACCCTAAACCGAGGCCATTACCTGTAGTGTAGCCATCCTTCATGGCTAGCTCGATATCTGGAATTCCCAAACCTTGATCTTCAAAGGTCAAGCGTAGCCCGCGACGACTTTCCTTCTCTAAGGTTTCTAGGGTGACAGTACCCCCCTTACCATAGTCCACTGTATTACGAGCTAGTTCGCTAGCTGCCGTTACAATTTTAGTCTGATCGACCAGACTGAATCCTAGTTCTACCGACCAAGTCCGTACCTTCTGCCGGACGAGGACGATGTCTGATGAGGAGCGGATGTCTACTGTTTCATATCTTGGCATGGTGGCCGCCCTCCTCAGGAGGCAACCTCAAAGACGCCCGGAGGAACTTCATTCCCTGTTCAACATTCAGCGCTGTACGGACGCCAGTTAAGGAAAGCCCTAACTCGACCAATGTAATAGCCACTGCTGGCTGCATACCAACAACTACAGTTTCGGCGTCTAGGATGCGCGACATTGTAGCAATATTGCCCAGGATGCGCCCGATGAAAGAATCCACGATCTCTAAGCAGGAAATATCAATCAGAACACCCCGCGTCCCTGTTTTGACGATGCGATTGGTGAGATCGTCTTGTAAGGTCAGAGCAAGGCGATCGTGCATCTCCACCTGGATGGTTACTAGGAGAAATTCTCCCATTTGAAGTATGGGAATGCGTTCCACAAATCTACCTCCTAAGTTCCCTTAGTGACAGCTAACCCTTGACGGCGCAGTGCTATGCCAAAAGCATCTGCCAGACTGGCTTTTGTCACGACCTCTGATAGATCTACACCTAGGTGAACAATGGTTTGAGCAATTTGCGGACGGATGCCGCTGATAATACAATCCGTGCCCATTAAACGGGCAGCAGCTATAGTCTTTAATAGGTGTTGAGCCACCAGCGTATCTACCGTTGGTACGCCTGTAATATCGATGATTACTACTTGGGAGCCACTCTCCAAAATTTGCTGCAAGAGAGACTCCATGACGATCTGGGTACGAGCGCTGTCAAGGGTGCCAATCATTGGTAGAGCCAGAATGCCCTCCCACAGTTTGATTACAGGTGTCGAAAGTTCTAGTAGCTCTTCCTGCTGACGCTGGATCACCTCCTCGCGAGCTTTCTGAAAGATTTCTGTAGTCCACAGCCCTAGCCGATCTAACAAGGTGGTCGATAACCAAATTTCTTCAAATAGCTCCGAGCTCTTGTTTGCCAACTCTTGACTGAGGCGATTGAACAGAGGTTTCTTGAAAGAGAAAATAAAGCTAGCAATCTCTGTGGAGGTAAAGCCTTGCTTAACGCGGGAACGGCAAACGTTGGCCAGCATCTGCCGCACGCTTTCCCACTCTGGAGCTAAAATATCAGTCAAGTTACCATGCTGCACCGCACTCCGTAACAAGCGCAGGAACTCCTCACAATCAGAGCGCAGCTCGGTTGCCTTGATCAGAGTATTCCGCCCCATGCCGGAAGTTTCTAGTTCTGTAAGCCACTCTGGTAATAGCTCAGCTTCGTATCGTTCGAGAATTTCTGCAATTGTGTTCTTGCTTTTCAAGACCATCTATCTGGCTCCTCCCAGGAGCTAAAATTGACCGATTGTAAAATACTCCCTATTAATTGTTATGCAAGAAGGTCTCATTCGCTCTAAATCTCAGATCTCATAAGCCGAATCATAGATTACCCTTAAAGGTCATTCTCTTTAACAAGGAATGAAAGCCCTAAGAATTCCTCACTCCCTCACTTCCTGGAATGGGGAATGGGGAATGGGGAATGGGGAATGGGTAATTGGGCATCCATCACCCCCTCACCCCCTCACCCCCTC
>DNXU01000453.1:0-172 GCA_003505715.1 Cyanobacteria bacterium UBA8803
TGACGTAGGTTAAATGAAAAACACCTGGCCACAAGGGTAAGGTCTCGGTCAACTTAAAATTCTGTACCACCAAATATTTAGTGAGCTGATCCAGAATTAAACTAACAGCAGCAGCAACCCAGAAGCGGCGATTTTTCAGAGATATGGTCATTGGTTGTTGGTTATTGGTTAT
>DNXU01000453.1:367-5288 GCA_003505715.1 Cyanobacteria bacterium UBA8803
ACAAACAACAAACCACAAACCACAAACAACTAATAAAACATCATTTGCCGGAGGGCAAAGGCTAAGACAGTAACAGCACAAGATACCACTAGCTGTCCTGGTAGGGGATAAATAGAATATTTCATCATCGCGTCCATCAGAGACAAGCCCTCAGCACTTGCTAAGTTGAAGGTCAGGTGGAAAATCATTAGATAACCCAGCCCGTAGATATGGATCGTTAACAGACCGCAAATACAGCTAAAGGCTAAGGATTCTAGCCGCAGTGGCACTCGAAAGGATAGGAAACCACACACCCAGGCACCAGCAATAAAACCCAGTAAGTAGCCAAAGCTCGGCTCTTTTAGATAACTGAGACCACCGCCTTGGTCAAAGACTGGCAGGTTCAAGCCTAAAACCACATAAGCAATTTGAGAAAGGGCACCTGCATTTTTGCCGCCTAAACAACCCGCCAGCAGTACAGCTCCGATTTGGCAGGTAACCCCCAACGATACCGTATGGATGCCCTGACCAGACCAATCCCAAGGCGGATTAGTCACGAAAGCTTCTAGAAACGTGCCGCCGATTGTTAGCAGTAAGCCAATTAACGCCCATATCAGTTCATTGGGAACAGACACTTCAACAGTTAGAGATGAGGGGATCAGGGGGTGCAGGGAGAATGGAATGCGGGGGGAACTTGGAGGCAGGGAGAAATTCCTCTGTTCCTCCTTTTCTCTCCTGCTCTCAGTCTCTCCCTCTCTTCCTTGACCATCAGTTTTATACACGACCAGAGCATATCCTCAGGAAACAGTTGCTTTTTGATATTGTGCTTAAAACCTAAGAATTATACCATTTTTACAAAGCTGCTAGAGTTTCCTAGCTTACCCCAAGCCTTAGATTAATTTGGAGTTAACCATCTCTTAATCAGTATCTTAACCTTGATTTTACGGTCAAGCGCTAGAGTGCAGACAGGTGACACCTCAAAAAAACTTGGAAAACTCCCATGTTGTCTGATAAGACTCGTTTAGTATTCATCGCTTCCCTAACTACTCTGGCCCTGGGAGTAGCCTCTTGCGGTGGCAATCAATCCACCACCCCAGCTGGGGACGCAGGTGGTGGTAGCCCAGCTGCTGAAGGTGGTAGCCCAGCTGCTGCGGGTTCTGGCTTAGCTGGCGAAGTGAAGGTTGATGGCTCTAGTACCGTGTTTCCTATCTCAGAGGCTATGGCCGAAGAGTTTCAGAAAGCCAATTCCGGTGTCAGGGTGACCGTTGGTTCATCCGGAACGGGTGGGGGCTTCAAGAAATTCTGCAATGGTGAAACAGATATCTCCAATGCTTCCCGCCCCATTAAGCCTGAAGAAGTGGAACTCTGCGAAAAAGGTAAAGTTGAGTACATTGAACTTCCGATTTCCTATGACGGGCTATCGGTGGTAGTCAACCCTGAAAACAAATTTGCTGAGTGCCTCAAAGTTGATGAACTCAAAAAGATGTGGGAGCCTGCTGCTCAGGGTAAAATTAAGACCTGGAATCAAATTCGTCCGGACTTTCCCAATCAACCTCTAGGACTGTACGGCGCTGGAACTGACTCTGGCACCTACGACTTCTTTACCAAAGCAATTACTGGTGAAGAAGGCAAAAGCCGAGGCGATTATACGGCTAGCGAAGATGATAACACCCTGGTTCAGGGCGTTAGTTCTGATAAAAATGGGCTGGGCTTCTTCGGTTATGCCTATTACGAAAACAACAAAGATAAGTTAAAACTGGTTGCTATTGATGGTGGTAAGGGGTGTATTCAGCCTAGCCCAGAAACCATTAATGATGGCACTTACCAGCCCCTGTCTCGCCCAGAGTTCATCTACGTTAGGAAAGAGGCAGCATCTCGCCCAGAAGTCAAGGCTTTTGTGGAATACCAGCTCGACCCAGCTAACAGCAAGCTCATTTCGGAAGTTGGTTATGTTCCCCTACCAGCTGAACTGATGACTGAAGTTCAGAAACGCTTCCAAGAAGGCAAAGTAGGTTCGATCTTTGAAGGAAAAGGTTCTCAAGTAGGCGTAACACTGAAAGATTTACTGACTAAGGAAAAGTAATCTCCAGTGATGAGTACAACACGGCGCTATAGCAGTTCTCGGTTGCAGGGTATAAACTCCCAGGCTCATTGTTCATGGTGAATGGCAACTAACTCCAGGCAATGAACCATGAACCACGAACAAAAAAACCAGATGTTGTTACTTCACCCCAGTGAGAACTGCTATAGCCATCAATTCTCAATCAGGGGAATTCAAAGTTCAATCCTCACACATCAAGTTCTGAAAAGCAGTGACTGAACCATTCGGACTTAGTTTAAATGACCGCCGATCCTTTATTTCCTGAATCTACTGCTGCCGATCTGTTTCGCCCGAATCGCGGTGCCGCGAAGTGGAGTGAGTTAGCTGTAAAAAGTATTTTTACCTTGTTTGCCCTAATATCAGTGGCAACTACGATTGGCATTGTCCTGACGCTGATCTTTGAAGCGGTAGAATTCTTCCAAGATGTGCCGATCTGGCGATTCTTGACAGATACAGCATGGACACCACTGTTTGCTAACCCGCAGTTCGGCATCATCGTGCTGATTAGCGCGACGTTTCTCACCTCAGCGATCGCGATCGCCGTGGCATTGCCGATTGGTTTACTATCTGCCATTTGCTTGAGCGAATATGCTTCCCCCAAAGTGCGCAGCTGGCTCAAACCCTCCCTGGAAATACTTGCTGGAGTACCAACTGTAGTTTTTGGTTACTTTGCACTTCTGCTGGTGACCCCCTTTCTCCAAAAATTTATTCCTGGCTTACAGGGGTTCAACGCTTTGAGTGGGGGATTGGTTTTGGGGGTATCTATCATCCCTTTGGTTGCCTCTCTTAGTGAAGATGCGATCTATGCCGTGCCGCGCAGTCTTCGGGAAGGTGCCTATGCTCTAGGTTCGACCAAGCGAGAGGCTATTGTCGGAGTAGTACTACCAGCTGCTTTATCGGGGATTACAGCTTCCTTTATTCTGGCGATTTCCAGGGCAGTCGGTGAAACTATGATCGTGACGATTGCAGCTGGTCAAAATCCACGCCTGACCCTCAACCCCTTCGTCCCGATCGAGACGATGACAGCTTACATAGTTCAGGTTAGCTTAGGAGATACACCAGCAGGTTCCCTAGCCTACAAAACTATTTTTGCCGTCGGCATGACCTTATTTCTGATCACCTTAGTGTTGAATATCTTTAGTTTTTGGTTTGTCCGTCGGTTTAGGGAGAAGTATGAGTAATGGCACAAGATGCAAGAGATCTATCCAACAGCTCTGAATCGGATACGCTCTTTAATCTGGCTCTGTCCAAGCGCTATAGTTTAGATCGAGTTTTTAGCATCGCTACTTGGGTTGCCACCTTTGTGGGATTGGTCGTTCTGGCAATTTTGCTCATTGATGTTTTAAGCGACGGCCTTCCCCGTTTGAGTTGGTCATTCCTCACCTCTTACCCTTCCCGCCGTCCTTCAGCGGCTGGGATTTTGTCCCCCTTGGTCGGTAGCATTTGGCTATTAATAACGGTCGCGCTCATCGCTTTTCCTTTAGGAGTAGGAGCGGGTATTTATTTGGAAGAATACGCCAAAGATAACTGGTTTAACCGTATTATTGAAATTAACATCGCTAACTTGGCAGCTGTACCTTCTATCATTTATGGCTTGCTGGGTTTGCAAGTGTTTGTCCGGTGGATGGAACCCCTGACCAAGGGACGCAGTGTTCTTACGGGTGCTTTAACTCTTTCCTTATTGATTTTGCCAATTATTATAATTGCGACCCGCGAAGCTCTACGGGCAGTACCAGATAGCTTGCGTCAAGCTGGTTTTGCCTTGGGAGCAACCCGCTGGCAAGTGATTCGCGAACAGATTTTTCCCTTGGCTTTACCTGGTATCCTGACTGGCACTATCCTTGCCCTCTCCCGCGCCATTGGGGAAACTGCCCCTTTGATTACCATTGGAGCGTTGACCTACATTGCTTTTCTACCTGAACTCTCCCCCAAAGGTTTACNNAAGTCCTTTTACAGCTCTACCAATTCAGATTTTTAACTGGGTATCCCGTCCGCAAGCTGCTTTCCAAATCAATGCCGCCGCTGGCATTATTGTCCTGATGGTCGTGCTATTGCTCATGAATACCACAGCTATCCTCTTGAGAAATAAGTTCCAGAAAATTCGATAGATAGGGGCAATGGTTGTGGCCTGTTCCCTATTTTCGAGACACAAACTATAAACTTAATTAACCTTATGAGACCTGAACCAGTTACTGATTCTCCATTTACCTCAGCTGTAAGACCTGAAGCAATTTTAAGAGCTGAAAATACCTCAATCTATTACGGCTCATTTTTAGCGGTTCAGGATGTTAATTTAGATATTTTTAAAAATAGAATTACGGCCTTTATTGGCCCTTCTGGTTGTGGAAAAAGTACATTACTACGCTGCTTCAATCGTTTGAATGACTTGATTCCCGGCGCTAGGGTCGAAGGCAGAATCAGCTTCAAGGGCCAAAACCTCTACGATAAAAAGTTCGATAAGAACATTGAAGAAGTACGCCGCCGCATTGGCATGGTTTTCCAAAAACCCAACCCTTTTCCCAAATCAATTTATGAAAATATTGCCTTTGGCGCACGCATCAATGGCTATCAGGGCAATATGGATGAATTGGTAGAGCGCAGTATCCAGCAAGCGGCTCTGTGGGATGAAGTCAAAGATAAGTTAAAACAGAGCGGTCTATCCCTATCTGGCGGTCAACAACAGCGCTTGTGTATTGCCCGCGCTTTGGCAATTCAGCCAGAGGTGCTGTTAATGGATGAACCTTGTTCTGCTCTCGACCCCATTTCAACCCTCAAGATTGAAGACTTAATGCACCAACTCAAAGAGCAATACACGATTGTGATCGTGACTCACAACATGCA
>DNXU01000453.1:5315-5482 GCA_003505715.1 Cyanobacteria bacterium UBA8803
ATTTTTCAATGCCAAGGCCACAGAAAAAGGTGGGAAACAAGGATACTTGGTCGAGTTCGATGAAACCGAACAAATCTTCCAAAACCCACAGCAAGAAGCGACCAGGGATTACGTCAGTGGACGCTTCGGTTAAGAAATTTTAAGGGTTGGTTGTTGGTTGTTGGTTG
>DNXU01000031.1:0-13906 GCA_003505715.1 Cyanobacteria bacterium UBA8803
AGATTACGATTGATATGACTAGCACCGAGTTAGATACTTATCTATTTCTGCTCGACCCTGATCGCAAAAAAATTGCTGAAGATTATGATAGCGGTGAGGGTAGTAACGCCAGGATAATCGTTACTTTACCTAATAATGGTACATATCAGGTTATTGCTAACGCTTATAAAATTTCCGCACCGGGGAAATATACGCTGAGTTGGCGAGGAACTACACCGGATGACTTGGAATTAGCAGAAGCTGAAAGGCTTAATCAACAGGTAAATGAGCTTTACAATCAAGGTCAGTATGCTACAGCTATTCCTTTGGCAGAACGTGCCCTAGAAATTAGGAAACGTATCCTGGGAGAAAATCATCTCGATGTGGTAACTAGCCTCAACAATTTGGCCTCTTTGTACTCTAGTCAGGGAAGGTACAGCAAAGCGGAACCCCTCTATCGCCAAGCCCTAGAAATGAGAAAGCGCCTGCTGGGAGAAAATCATCCCGATGTGGCAACTAGCCTCAACAATTTGGCAGAATTGTACGATAGTGAGGGAAGGTACAGCAAAGCGGAACCCCTCTATCGCCAAGCCCTCGAAATTAGAAAGCGCCTGCTGGGAGAAAATCATCCCGATGTGGCAACTAGCCTCAACAATTTGGCCTCTTTGTACGATAGTCAGGGAAGGTACAGCGAAGCGGAACCCCTCTATCGCCAAGCCCTCGAAATGAGAGAGCGCCTGCTGGGAGAAAATCATCCCTCAGTAGCAACTAGCCTCAACAATTTGGCTCTATTGTACGATAGTCAGGGAAGGTACAGCGAAGCGGAACCCCTCTATCGCCAAGCCCTCGAAATGAGAAAGCGCCTGCTGGGAGAAAATCATCCCGATGTGGCAGGTAGCCTCAACAATTTGGCTCTATTGTACAAAAGTCAGGGAAGGTACAGCGAAGCGGAACCCCTCTATCGCCAAGCCTTAGCCATGAGACAGGAACTTCTCGGACAACGGCATCCTGATGTGGCAACTAGCCTCAACAACTTGGCTCTTTTGTACCAAGCTAAAGGCGACACTACCCATGCCATTGAATACCTCACTCAGGGTACAGATATTGAGGAAAGCAACCTAGATACTATGATTGCCATTGGTAGCGAACGTCAAAAGCAGGAGTACATGGCAACTATATCTGGTACAACGGATCGCAGCATCTCCCTACACCTGCAAGCCGTCCCCAACAACCCCAAAGCCCTCCACCTCGCCCTCACCACCCTCCTGCGCCGCAAAGGTCGAGTCCTTGATGCCGTTACCGACAACCTGCAAACCCTCCGGCAAAACCTAACTCTTGAAAACCAAACCCTCCTCGATCAACTCGCCACCACCCGTTCCCAACTAGCAACCCTCATCTTCAATAAACCCAAAAACCTCTCCCTAGAAAACTACCGCAACCAAGTCGCCACCCTCAAAGCCCAAGCCGATCAACTCGAATCTGAACTCGCCCGTCGCAGCGCTGCCTTCCGTAGCGCCTCCCAACCTGCCACGATCGCATCCATACAGCAGCAAATTCCCGCTAATACTGCCCTGATCGAACTGGCACTCTACAAACCCTTCAACCCCAAAGCTACAAAACCCGATGAAGAGTGGGGTACACCCCGCTACGTCGCCTACATCCTCCACGCCACAGGCGAACCCCAATGGGTAGATCTCGGTGCAGCCGCCCCCATCAACCAAGCCGTTGACAACTTCCGCAAAGCCCTCCAAAACCCTAACACCGATATCAAACCCATTGCCCGCACTCTCGATGCACTCCTGATGCAGCCCATCCGTCCCCTCTTGGGCAACACCCGCACCCTCCTCATTTCCCCCGACAGCCAACTTAACCTCATCTCCTTCGCCGCCTTAGTCGATGAAAATAACCACTATTTAGTCGAAAACTACTCCATCAGCTACCTCTCCACCGGACGGGATCTCCTACGCCTGCAAAATCACGCCGAAAGCCGCTCCCAACCCCTAATTATCGCCAATCCCGACTACGACAATCCCGGCGACCCCACCTCAGTCCGCAGAATTAGCCGTAACCCCTCCGCCCCAGCAACCGAATTAGGAGAATTAACTACTAACAATCAACGTTCCCTCAACTCCAACCAACTCGACTTCCGACCCTTATCCGGTACAAAAGCTGAAGCCGCAGCAATTATCCCCCTCCTCACCAACCCCACGCTATTAGAAGGAACAGAAGCCACCGAAAACGCCCTCAAACAAATCTTTAGACCCCAAATTGTCCACATTGCCACCCATGGCTTCTTCCTCTCCAACTTACCCGAAGTCGCCCCCCCTGATTTTGGCACCACCCTCCTCTCCAATACCCGCAGCGCCAAAGTCAACGTCACCACCGAAAACCCCCTGCTGCGTTCCGGACTGGCCCTAGCTGGGGCGAACCTCCTTGCTAGTGGTAATGAAGATGGCATTCTCACCGCCTTAGAAGTCGCTAGCCTCAACCTCTTCGGAACCAAGTTAGTCGTCCTCTCCGCCTGCAAAACCGGACTCGGAGATGTCGCCAACGGTCAAGGTGTCTACGGCTTACGTCGAGCTTTCACTATTGCCGGAGCTGAAAGTCAAGTGATGAGTCTTTGGGCTGTTAAGGATGATGTGACTAAAGATATTATGGTCGAATATTATCAGCGCTTACTCAACCATGAAGGACGTGCTGAAGCCTTGCGCCAAATTCAATTAGAATTCTTCCTCAACGGTAAGAGTGACTCACATCCTTATTATTGGGCAGCGTTTATCCCCTCTGGAGATTGGAGTCCCATGGTGGGAGGGGAATAGGAATACAGTCTTTTTTTGAACACCAAGAATGTAAAGTTAAAGTCACTCAATCGGCCTCTAAAGCCTGATTTAGTGTGTCTTGTTATTCATGACGAACCTTTTAGACATGATATGATTCCCTGACCGGATCAAATAAAAATGCTATATGGGATTAAAATTAGAAAAAGTCATTCTCTGGGGTCGTTCAATGCAGGAATATATCAGAATGTTCGACCTGCAACCTGATGATCTCCAATTAAATATTCTCGATTGTGCGGGAGGCCCTGCTAGCTTCAACGTTGAGATGACGCGCCAAGGCTATAAAGTGATTTCTGCCGATCCAATTTATCAATTTTCTGCTGAAAATATTGCCCAACGCATCCAAGATACTTACTCAACTGTGGTAGAGGGCGTGAGAACCCATTACAATAATTATGTCTGGCAGGATATCCGCTCTCCTGAAGAACTCGGACAAATCCGGATGTCAGCTATGACACAATTTTTACAGGATTTACCTATAGGTATTGAACAAGGACGCTACATTACTGCGGAGTTACCCATCCTACCCTTCAATAGCAATCAGTTTGATTTAGCTGTTTCTTCTCACTTCTTGTTTACCTATTCCGATTTGTTATCCCAAGACTTTCACCTCGCCTCAATTACAGAACTGTGCCGCGTAGCGAGTGAAGTGCGGATTTTTCCCTTGTTGAATATTTCTGGCGAGGTATCTCCGCTACTAGCATCAGTCATGAGGGAGTTAGAAGCACGAGAGTATAAGCTGGAAATTAAGCAGGTACTCTATGAGTTTCAAAAGGGAGGTAACCAAATGTTGCGGGCTTGTAAAATAGTAAGATGACTGAACCAAAACATATCTTAGTAAGTAGGTGCGTCAATCAAGTAAAAGCCATTATTCTGTCTTTAGTCTCTTCACAGGTGCTGGTGGATTAGATCTAGGTTTTGAAGCTGAAGGTTTCAGCTTATTAGAAGCTATTGATAACAATCCTTGGTGTATCAAAACTTTGCAAACAAACCGCCCCCAATGGCGGGTTATTTTAGGAGATGTTGCAGCTTACCAGCCACAACTAGAAAAACAACCTGATGTGCTGCTTGCTGGTGTCCCTTGTCAAGGTTTCTCCCTAGGTGGACATCGCAATAGTAAAGATCGCAGGAATCTGCTTTATAAGGAGGTACTGCGGATTGCTAATGCTTGTCAACCAAGGGTCATTGTTATCGAAAATGTGTTGAATCTGCGCACGATGCAGGCACCAGATACGGGACGCCCTTTTGCCGAACAGATTTTCAGGGAGTTACAGCAGCTGGGTTATGAGGTTGTATGGGATATTTTTAAGATGTGCTATTACGGAGTACCACAAACTCGCCGCCGATTCGTCTTTGTGGCCTTTCGAGGTAGTCGTCCGCCATGCTATTTTCTACCCAGACCGGAGTCAGAAACGACTATTCGAGAATTTCTCTACGACTTAGCACGAGGAACGGTAACCCATCTACCAAACCACGAGGCTGAGTGGGGGTTTAAAAGTGCAGTCCATATCGAGACAGGGGAACCCTTCAATCCTCACGAGGAGGTAGTACCAGTAAGATTATCAAGAACGGCATCCGATGGTTACCCAATTCGCTCTTTTGATGCGCCTTTCCCGGCAATTGATACAGCAACTGTTTGGGGATGGGCACAGGGTAATGTGGTGGCTAAACGTTATGCTAAAGATCGGCTCAATGGGAAATTTGTGAGAAATCCGGAAGCCGATGTTACCCTTTGGCGGGTTTCAGCCTCGCGGATGCGGCCATTTACTCATCGAGAATACGCCCGTTTGCAAACCTTTCCCGATGATTGGGTTTTTGTTGGGGGTAACAAACGGGATATTCAGTTACAAATTGGTAATGCTGTACCCGTGCGGTTTGCTCAACATTTGGCCAGGAATATCAGAATTGCTTTGGAGTGCCTGGATCAGGGTTTGCCGTTCTTCGATGAAATGGCTACGGGGAATTTGTTGTTGTTTTAGCGATCGCACTTCAGTTTCATCCTTCCCATTGACCTTTTTAGTTTATGTACATACAATGTAATTACATTATCTCAGCTCACTACATAAAAGGCGAGTAGCGATGGCAATAGTTGACAAAGCCGAAAAAGCTAAGCGCTCGGCAGTTCTAAACATGAGAGTTGAACCACATCAGCTTGACCTCATTGACATGGCAGCAAGTCTTTGTGGTAAAAGTCGGAGTGCCTTCATGCTAGAGGCTGCGCATCGAGCTGCACAGGAAGCTTTGCTGGAGTGGAGATTGTTCTGTCTGAGTGAAGAGCAGTGGGAAGCTTTTAACAAGGCTCTCGATAAACCTCCCATGGAAAACGAAACTTTAACTCAGTTGTTGGAGACAAAATCTCCTTGGGAATAACCTACACCCCGCCAGAAACAATCAAACCGACACACAATGTAGAAACATTTGATTGCGGGAACCCAATTCTAAATGACTGGTTGAAGAAACGTGCTATTGAAAGTGAAACCAGTGGAGCATCGCGTACCTACGTTGTTTGCGATGAAAACAGAGTAGTGGGGTATTACTGCTTAGCTAGTGGTAGTGCCATTCGTGCCTCAGCTCCTGGCAAAATCAAAAGGAATATGCCCGATCCCATTCCAGTTATGGTATTGGGCAGACTCGCTGTTGACATTAACCATCAAGGGCAAGGAATTGGTCAAGGTTTAGTCAAGGATGCATTGCTGCGTACTTGGCAAGCATCGGAGATTGCAGGGATTAGAGCAATATTGGTTCATGCGCTGGATGAGGAGGCGAAAAAATTTTATTTGGAACGGTGTGGCTTTAGCGTCTCTCCAGTTCATCCCTTGATCCTCATGGTGCTGCTTGCGGATCTTAAGAAGAGTCTATCTGGAAAATAAGGATGAGGGATGAGAGGGAGAAGAAGGGATTTCAGTTTTGATCCTTCTGCCAGCGAGCGATCGCACTTTGACCCGATCGTTAGCATGTTATACTACAGTTATATTACAAAAATAGCTCTGGTCAAACTTTAATGGCACTCAATCCTAATCAGCCTAGAGCTTATGATGCCGTCTTAGGGGGTACTCCAACCTCCTATCCTCTCCATGCTGCGGTTTTAGGAGGATTGGCAGGAGTTAAGCATCGCTTTGCCAGTACTGTGGTTAACCAGCAGGTAGCTGCTATTAAAGATGCGATCAAATACGGTCAAGAAGGATTTTCCTTAATATTTGACGCCCTGAAAGACTCTAACTGGCAAATTAGGCATACAGCTTACTCCTTATTAAAGGGAGTTGATGACCCAAGATTGCAGCAGCTTTTGCCGGAGTACAATCCCTATCAATTCCTGAGGTGTCTCTATCGCCATGCCACGGCTCAATCTACAGTATATGCCCTTGCCATTAGTTCAGACGAACAATTGCTAGCAAGCGGTGCGACGGACAAAACTATTAAAGTGCGATCGCTTCACACGGGTAAAATTCTTTCTACTCTCACCGGACATTTAGGTTCAGTTTCGGCGATCGCCTTACATCCCCACCAGCCAATTCTAGTAAGTGGCAGTTGGGACACTACGATCAAAGTGTGGAATCTTGAGAATATATCCCTATCAAATCAGTTAGCCAGCGACCGACTGATATTAACTTATCGGGGACATGAGAGTAAAATCAATACCGTGGCGATTAGTCCTGACGGGCAGGTAGTTGGCAGTGGCAGTCAAGATGGAAAGATTGACCTGTGGCATATCCGCACGGGGGAAGTTATCGATGCGATCGCACTTCATACTAATGGAGTAACCTCTCTTGCCTTTACTCCTAATGGCCAGACCTTAGTGAGTGGTGGTGCTGAGTGTACCATCCACCTTTGGGACTGGCAAAGTAAAGAACTCAAGCACAGTTTCACCAAGGATACCAACTCAGTGAAATCCATTGCCATTAGCCCAGATGGCCAAATTCTAGCCCGTGGAAGTCAGGATAAGGCGATCGAGTTATGGCACCTACCTACTGGGCAATTGTTAAATAAGTTAATCGGACATTGGGGTGAGGTGAATGGCTTGGCAATTAGCCAGGACGGACAGACCCTAGTCAGTTGCAGTTGGGATGAGACAATCAGATTGTGGCATTTACCCACAGGGACTTTACTACACAGTTTGACCGGACACCAGGGGGCGGTAGTTTCCGTTGCTATTAGTCCCGATGCCTTAAAAATTGTCACTAGCAGTCAGGATCGCACGATCCGGGTGTGGGGGATGGGTTGAAATCGATGCAACCGGACACGATATAATTACTCAGGCTGCAACAAAGTGAAGCCTGCCAACCTCTGCGCTCTCTGCGTTAAAAAAACTATACCCGTAACTGAGTAACCGCAATATGGCCAGAGAAACACACATCCACATCCGTGCCGGGAGTGCGATCGCGTTTACCATAGTCACCCACGTAATAGTATTCATTCCCTTCAACCCGATAACTAACAGGTAAGGGCTGGATACTAGGCTCGCAGAATACTATATCAGGGTCGGGGGAACCTGGTTCGAGATGGGGCAGGTTGACATTCCAGAAACTGCCGGGAGGTAGAGGGCGATCGAATAAATCTGCTAATACTAGTATCGACCACCGGGCAGCAACATCCCAGTCAATGACCAGAGGGCGCTTAATCCACTGAGAAATAGCAATGCCAGGAACGCCGTGCATGGCAGCTTCTCGCACGGCAGCTACAGTGCCGGAAATGTAAACGTCAACCCCCATGTTGCCGCCAGCATTGATACCAGACAGCACCCACTTGACATTTTTAAAAAGTTGTGTAATTCCTATGCGGGTGCAGTCAGCTGGAGTGCCAGCCACCGCATACTCAAAATCTGAGCGGCACTGGACGTAAATAGGTCGGTGAGTAGTAACTTGGTGACCGCAACCAGATAGGTGTTCCTTGGGAGCAACGATCGCGCCTTGACCGTTAACCGCCTTTTGCAGCGCCTGAATACCGGGGGCGTCTATCCCGTCGTCGTTAGTAAGGATGAGGGTCACTTCGCTATCAATCCCAAATCGAATGGTGCTAATTCAAAAACGGTAAGTCGCGCAGGAAGTAAAAGCGATCGCTCCTCAAATCCTTACCCTTAATGCGCCCCAAGTAACCAGTTAACGGTGAAGACAGCTCAATTAGAATATCGTGCATGGCATCTAGGGTTAAGAGTTGAGGAGGCTCTGAGGCTAAATATACATGGTGGAGGGCGTCAGTAGCGGCATCTTTTAGTCCGGCGTTGTGCAGGTAGTTTTTTACCAGCTGCACCAAGCGCGATCGCAACTCAATTGTTTGGCGCACTTCATCAAGATATCGCTCAACGCTGTCATCCGCCCAACCATAGGCATGGGCTAAACAGTTCTTGAGCTTCATTAAATCGATAGAACCTTTGTAGTAAGCTTGGAGTTCTACCAAGCTTTGCAGCGTTTCCGGTCGAATGACACTCATATGATTTTTCCTCGCTCTCAGCAGCGCATCGGTGGTTACTTCCCCTGCGGCTACGATGAGTTTGATACAACGGTTATAGTTTTGTTTCAGGGAGTTCTTAGCCAACTCTATGAACTGTTCTACGGTTTGACTCCGTATGATTTCGCTGTTAGCAGCTTGACATTTGGCGATCGCCCGATAGGGATGTTCAAAATAAACTTCCATGCCTTCAGTATCTCCCGTTGCCTCCGGCGTGAGGGACTTAGCGTTAGTAAATCCCAGTTTCAGCAAGCTTTTTTGGACTAACAGGGCAAACTCGTTCCCCTTGCTGGTATTGCTAGCCTCAGCAATTTTGTCAATCCAGATCAGATCGGAGTCGAGGCGGGTGACGGGATGAGGAGTAACTCCCCCCAAGAAATTAGCGATTTCGCGATCGATTTCTTTGGCAGCCAGATTACGATCCGACAGGGGTGCGATCTCACTCTGCAACTCTTCCAACTCAGGATAAGGCGATGACTGTAGGTCTTGCATTTCGCGGCAACGCTGAGCAAAGAAGAGATTGCCAAACACGGGGGTGGTGTCTGTCACCGTCAGGGGTTCCGGTAGAGTAATGAAGCGCGAATTGAATTGTACGGGTAGTTCAAAGGGTTGAGGCAGCCGATACACGCGCAGGTAAGTGAGGAAGATATGACCTCGCTGGGAGAGGGTTTGGCGCAATGCTTCCTTAGTCCATACCGTCAGCTGCGACAAAACATCCAGATATTGAGCCTCGTCCAGAACTTGGCAGAATTCGCACCTCGCCCAAGCTTTAATCAAAACGGTTTCTGAATCAAGTTCAGCTAAGGTGCTTTGGGCAGTGGGCAGAAAATTGGAGCGATAGTATTGTTCGGTTGGCAGGGCATTAATCGAGGTTTCACAGGGATAGAGGGCAAATTGCCGCCCTGGATTGATAAATATTTTCGGCATGACCGCGATGGTTCGGCCTTGAATTAAGGCTTCCACATCCGGGGCGGGAAAAGGGAAAGCCGTATTAATGACAACTAATGTACTCATAACCAGTCAGCCCTGCGTGTTTGTCCTAATTAGATGGGGAGCTGCACCAGTTACTGATTTTAACCTGGGGATCGCGGGAAGCTGCCAGACCTCTAAGATCCCTTAAGATTAGTGCGGATCTGTTACGGAAAGGTCGCGCAGGAAGTAGAAGCGATCGCTGTCTTCGTTTCGTCCCAAGTAGCCTGTTAGCGGGGAGGAAAGCTCGATCAGGATGTAGGAGAGTTGTTGGGCGGTTAATGGCTGAGGTGGACTTGATACTACATATACGGCATACAGGGCATCAACTCCAGCACTCTCAGCGTTAGCGTTTTCGAGGTAGTTTTTGACTAGCCGGACGATATGCGATCGCAATTGGATCTTTTGATTGACCTGAGCGATGTAATTGTTAACCTTATCGTCTGCTAAACCAAAGGGGGCTTGTTGCAAACATTGTTTGAGTTGCAGTAGGTCTATTGAGCCTCTGTACTGGGCTTGCAGTTCAACCAGTCTTTCTAGGGTTTCCGGACGAATTACGTTCATTTTGTTTTCTATAGCTGCCCTAAGAGCTGGCTCAGTTAAAGGGCCAGCTGCAACAATTAACTTAATAGAACGGCCAAACTGTTCTTGACCCAGATGAGTGACGCCCAGATGGATCAGCTGGGCTGTGACGCTATTTGGTACGCTTTCTTTTTTACTAGCTTTACATTCACCAACTACTGGATAAGGCTTTTCACAATAAAAATCTATGCCACCCGCCCCTCCTGTGGCCTCTGGATCGTACGTGGCTTTTGGGTTACGGTTAGAATTTGTGAAACCTAGCTTGATTAAGCCTCGGCGCACTAATTTTTCAAATTCTTGGCCGTCACTGGAGTTGCCGACCTCAGCAATTTTGTGAATCCAAGCTAAATCTGAATCCTCTTGTTTGACAGTTTGATTGTTACTCCAACCTAGAAGTATCCTGATATCCCCATCAAGTGCCTGGACTGCTGGGTTATCGCTGGATAGTTGGGCGATCGCACTCTGTAACTCGGCTAATTCTGGATGTGGAGGCGGTAGTCGATTTTCTAGCTGGCATTTGCGTTGGTTGAAGAGGCGATCGCTCAATACAGGTGTTACTTGATTTAATAACACTGGTTTCAGCAAAGGAATAAAGCGAGAATTAGAATTCCTTGATATTTCAATTGGCTGAGGCAGTAGATAAACGCGCAAGTAAGCCAGAAAAATATTACCTCGATTCACACAAGTTTCCTGTAAAGCTTCCTTTGTCCATACTGTGAGTTGTGATAAAATATCAAGTAATTCAGATTCATCAATGGCTTGGCATAGTTCGCACCTCGCCCAAGCTTGAATAACCACTATTTCAGAACCGAGAGTAGCTAAGGTTCTTTGGGCAATAGGCAAAAAATCTAAACGATAATACCGTTCAAGTGGTAAGGGATTGAGTAAGGTGTGGGCTGGATAGAGAGCAAATTGCCGTCCTGGGTTTATGAATATTCTGGGTATGGCCGCTATTGTTCTACCTTGGATTAAGGCTGCGATGTCTGGTGCAGGCAGGCACAGGGCAGTTTGAATTGAAACTGACTGACTCATTTTTAGTTAGCTATATATTCAGTTTAATGGTATTAGCTGAGTCAGATCTGCTCTGAGGGATACTAATAGGCATATCCTCATCGAAGAGATTTTCTGGTTCTTGTCCAGAGGGATCGCTCAAAATTTCTCTGATTAAGAGATTATCCATTACCAATCTTTGTTTATGAATAAATTCTAAAACTTCGTTTTCAGTTACTGCATAACTTTTACGATTAGCATAAACCCGCCAAATCGCCAAAAGTGGTTTTATATCTTGGCTTTGCAAAAGTACCCATTCTCCACCTTGCTCTTGCAAGAGTTTTTTCACGCAGCTTTTAGCTAAGGCTGCTCCAGAATTTATTTTCTTAGAGCGTACTAAACAACCACGAGTTATATCAAATTTTTTATAATCGATTAATCGCTTCAAGGCCGCGCTTTGATATTTTCCTCCAGATTGCTGAAGAACAGCTACTCCAATTTTTACTACCTTATTATTTCCGACTCCGACCACTTTAAAGTGAATATAGCCTTTGTCGGCATTAGTAGCTTTAATCTCTTCAATCTTCTTAAGCGTTATCCCCTCTAAGGTTTGTTTTTTGCAAGCTAGGCTGAAGAATGCCAAACGTAAAGCTTTGGCGATTAGATCGTTATATTCCTCTGATAAAATATCTTCAATTGCTTCCAAATTAGCTAATTCTGTATCAAAGCAAGGTTGAACAGGGTCTTCTCTGCCATTACTTGGGGCAAAATGTTCTGCACACCATCTTAAAACAGCTCTTACAGTAGGTTTACTCTTGCCAAATTCTCTAAGTTTATTGCTATCAAAGGGATAGAGCGGATGAGGTGGAGTTTGTTGATTTTCCTGATAAAAATCTTGCAACCACTGGGAGACTATAGCCACAACATCATCAGAGTTTAAGTAATTCAAGATAATAGGCTGCCTGTCAGGCTGTTCGCTAACTAGGCGATCGATTACTGCTTCGGCTTGTGGTAAGGTTTTAACTTGATATTGCCAAGTTTCTGGATACATCGCCAACAGTAAAACACCGCGTTCGAGGTTATTGTATAAGTATTTTGCCAAGCTGGCAATAATTTGTGCTGATGTAAATCCATTTTCATCGGCATCTGCAATATCTAATTCATCAAAGCAGATGACGGGGATTTTATAATCACTTGTTATGTCTAAAATCTGGCCAATAGTACTTAATGACTCTGCTTCTTTGTCTGCTCTTTTGGGATTAGGTAGTCCCATTGCCTCAGCTTGTGACTGTGTTAGTTCCAAGCCAGAAAGCCAATGAGTTGCATAAATACGATGAGTATTAGAAAGTGTCCATAAAATAGCTTTCACTAGGTAAGGATTATGAATATTGGGCTTGATTTGGATAACGCAATCAGTTAAGTGTTCTACTAATTTGCTGGAATATTTTCTTAGCCAATCCGGAAATAAATTAATATATTGCTGAGGTGTGTAATTCCACTGCTTACCTTCATTAATTAAAGCAGCTGCTAATTCTTGCCACTGCATTACCCCTTGGCTAGTACCAAATACCCTGAGACTAGAAGCTATAGTTTGCAGAAATTGATACTTAATCTGATTCAGATTATCATACTTGCTCATGTAGATAAATAAGGCTCCGTTCTCTGCTTGTAAACGGTGCCTAATCCGACTGATAATTTGGCTTTTTCCTAATCCTTTTTCCCCTGTAATGGTAATACCTACAACTTGACGCTGGCCTTGACGTATTTGTTTAATTGCGTTAAAAACGGCATCAGAAGCATGGGCATTGATTGAAGCAACATCGGGGAAACTCTTGGCCCATATCTGCGGCGGTCTGACAACAGTATGGCCTGCAAAGGGATTGTGATTTCTAATGAGGTCATCAATATTAGATGTGCTGTTGGTCATGGCTTTGTAGAGTAACTAGATGAGGAGTAAAAGATAATTTAGAGCTTCAGAAGCTTGGCATAGCAGCGTAATCCATCTAGTTCTGTGGTGATGGAATCTTCAATCTTGTCTGGGGCGCTATCTTCTACGCTGCCACCCTGAAGCTGTAAAATATCGTTCGCCTGCATTTCCAACAGCCACTCATTAAACTGAGAACGGCTAACTCGCTTGCCAATCTGCCGCCGCATCCGATAAATTGGCACCAAATTATCCAGATTATAGTCACGGTTAAGTTGGTCGTAGACTTCGAGCGCTACTTGTTGAAACTCTTGGTATGATGCGATCGCACCTTGCGCAGTTTTCCCAGCTCTAGCAGGCGCAGCTACTCCATTACTCATCGCTTCACTGCTAGATGTACCCTGTTGTCGCATCCACCTCAACAGTGCGTTGGCCGTTTTAGCACCAATTACGCTGTCAAACTGAAATTTCTCGCTTTTGAGTCCTTCACGCAATCTCTGAAGCCCTTTCGGCATCAACAGAGAGACTTTGTGATTAGAGAGCGCGATCGCCTCAGCTTTTTCTAACGTTTTGTAAGTATCCTGATAATCTTTCGCCGTCTCCTTCTGCCGTTTCAGCCGCTCAGTCAATTTCCCCTTCTGAACGTCAGAGCTACCCATATCCCAAAGATAAAGAAGTAGACGCACCTCCTTAGCATAAGCTTCAGCATTGGGCGGCAGGTTTTTTGCCATATCTGTAGCTCCTATTTCTTAGAGAAAATTAAATTTTGTAAAAATACTAACCGCTATTCTAACCTCAGGTCACAGCTAAGCGCCAATCGATAACCTAACCTTTTCTTACGGTTGAGTTTATTATTGAGAGCGCAAATTAACTCAATCCTCCAACCCCTCGCCTTTCCTGAAACCGCACGGTATTTGCACCAGCGCTCTGGCCACACAATCCCTTTTTGGCCGGACTGCACCTACCCTGCTGATGACATTCAACTAGCGATAGGTTAGCGTTGTATCAGGAGAAATTTCGTTAAAGTGATTCTTGATACTCTCCCGTCCAAAAAACATTAGCTATCTTGGTCTGGAGACCTAGTAAAAAGATTGGAGTTGTTATTGGAGAAAAGAATTGACCCAATGACTTGATTCAGGAGGATTGGGACTTACGCGCTTGCCCCCCCTGCCCCCCAACT
>DNXU01000031.1:14011-19706 GCA_003505715.1 Cyanobacteria bacterium UBA8803
GCTAAAGCAAAAATCCGATTCCCACCAAAGTTGGGGTTGCTAAACCAAAAATCCGATTCCCCCCAAAGTTGGGGGGTTAGGGGGGCTAATAAGCCATCGCATTTGCCCGTACTGCTGATGTTTCCTCAAAGCAGCATGAGCAATAAATACCACTCAAACACATAATTGAGATCGGCCTATGAAAACTTGCAAACGACTTGGCCTACTCACCAGTGGTGGTGACTGCCCCGGACTGAACGCAGTGATTCGTGCCGTTGTCAGACATGCTACCCTCTCCTATGGCTGGGAAGTCCTGGGTATTCCTTACGGTACCAAAGGTCTGTTAGAACGCAAAGCCATAGCACTTAACGTCCACGGACTAGACCTCAGAGGTATTGACCCCCTCCTCAGTACGGGCGGCACCATACTGGGGTCTATTAATAAAGGGGATACCGAAGCCAGAGCAGATGAGGTAATTGCCGGGTATCATTTCTTGGGTTTAGATGCCCTCATCGTCATTGGCGGTGATGGCAGTTTGGCCATTATGCACCAGCTGGCTAAGAAAGGTAACTTGAATCTGGTGGGAGTACCCAAGACTATCGACAATGACGTGGCCTACACGGAGTTAGCGGTCGGGTTTGATACTGCCGTTAACACTATTGTTGATGCACTGTCTCGCCTATCCTACACGGCGGCCAGCCATGACCGGGTGATGGTCGTGGAGGTTATGGGGCGGGAGGCTGGCCATCTCGCCCTTCATGCCGGAATTGCCGGAGGTGCAGATGTTATATTGATTCCCGAAATTCCCTATTCCATCGACAAGGTTTGTCAGGAAATTACCGAACTGCGCGATCGCTGGGATCGTAAATTTGCCATTGTGGTGGTGGCGGAAGGGGCAAAAACCACTGAAGGTGAGGAACGATATTATACTGATGCCCTAGGTGAAGTCAGGCTGCGCGGCATCGGTGACTACATCGCCGATCAAATTTCGCGCTGTAGTGGCAAAACCATAGAGGCACGAGTCACAGTGCTGGGCCACGTCCAGCGAGGTGGCACCCCATCCGCCCTCGATCGCGTCATAGCAACCTCCTTCGGCAAAACCGCCGTAGATCTGGTAGATAAAGGACAGTATTACAAAATGGTGGCTTGGCAAAATTCCCGGGTAGTCAGCATCCCCATTGATGAGGTTACTAGCAATAGTCCAGTGTTGGTAGATCCCCATCACCCCCTAGTGCAAACAGCACGGGCGCTTGGTACTTATATCGGAGATTTTCCATAGCAAGGGACTGAAGGCTTTACCCCCCACCATTTCAAGAAAGCAGGGCTGATACCAAATCCGCTTTTATAACCCCCCTTTCTACTCCCCCAGCTCCCCCTGCTTTCTTAAAAGAGTTAGGTTTACATCAAGGTACGTCTGACTTTATTCTCAAGTCTATGTTTTTTTTCATTAAATAATTCCCATATATTTTTGCGTCTTAACATACTAGGATTTTGCTCAGGATTCCTCAGAAAACGGTAATGAAGAAAAATATCTTTATATCTAACGTCTTCATGTATGCCATTACATAAATTACGAAATTGAGAAATACTATAATTCATGTAGTGAATGCGATGAATGGGTTTTAATCCTTCTTTATTATAAAGTACATTATTTAAGTTGACAAAAGGATCTGCATCAGCACAATTTCCTGTCCGTTCTTGGCTAATTTCACTTTGAGTAAAATTAAACTGTCGATAGTTAGCGAGCAAAGTCATACAACAAAATAAAGCAGAAGCAGACCACCAAGAATGATCTTTAACCCAGGAAATTTTTTTATTATTAATCAATTCAGAACTTAAAAAGCCTAAGGATTTATAACTAAAAATACCTTTTTTTGAGCTAAAAAAACTGTCGCAGTGTAGCAGAGGATAAATCTCTGACTTTGGTATACATTGATCTTGAGAAATTTGAGCTATATCTAATTGTGTTGACAAATCTTTCTTGGTATGTTCCCAATCATCAAAAACTAAATCATATTGCTCTAATTTCTCAAATACATCATCAAGAGGCTTCATTACTAAAGTATCAGCATCAAAAAATACAAATTCTTCAAATTCTCCATCAAAAGCTACCAATTCTCTGGAATTATGAGTTTTATACCATCTAGGGCGTGACCATCTTGATGCTTTATCTTTTGGATGGGCTGCCCAGCATTTAAAACAGAAACGATCCCATTCTTCTAAAGCTTCTAGATCGTTAAAGATACTAACATTAGGACGATCCTTAATTGCCTCTTTAATTTTATCCATTTTATCATTGTAAGGAATAATACATATCGACATATTTTCCCCAATGTTCATATTTACACTATTGACAAAAGCAATTAATTGATCGTAAACAGCATCATTGGCAAGAGTATATATACCTTTCATATTTGAAAAAAATTAGCAATAAGAGTTTTGATTAAATAAGATAAAAATATAGCACAAGTTGATAACTTTGTCAAGTTATCCAGTATTTTGACAAACAACCAAGAACTAACAACTAAATAAACACCAATGGTTTATCCTTCAGCGGAGCAAACGCTTCAGCATCAAAGCGATACAAACTCGCTGGACGGCCAGCTCCTCGCGATACCTTCAAACCCGTATCAGCTAAAAAACCTAGCTTCAACAGACGAGTGCGGAAATTAGAATAATCGGAGAAATTCTCTCCTAAGACAGTTGTGTAGAGTTGATAAAGGTCGCTAAGGGTAAACAGATCTGGCAATACGTCAAAGGCCACGGGACTGTACTCTAACTTATTACGCAGACGCCGATACCCATACTCCAAAATTTGATTGTGATCGAAGGCCAGCTTGGGTAACTGGTTGACGGGATACCAGGCAATACCGCTGACTCCCTCAGCAATTAATTGAGCCTCTTCAAACCTTACTAGAGCAAAGTAACTCACTGACAGGTAGCGCACGCCAAAGCTTTCCGGTGATTCCCGAGGGTCGCGACCAGGCCCGCCAAAGGTGTACAGTTGCTCTAAGTACAAATTGTTGACCCGGATTTTCTCTGCCAGAATTCGNNAATTCGATGAGCGGCATCTTCTAAGGATTCTCCTTGGCGTACTAACGTCCCTGGCAGACTCCACTGACCTAAGAAAGGTTCGTCTTGGCGCATCACCAGTAGCACCAAGACTCGATTCTGTTGGGTATCGACAGAAAAAATAACGTTATCAACTCCGACTTTGAAATCGGCTAAGGTGGGTTGGTTTACCGACTTGGTGCCACGTTCTGGCATGCGTACAACTGCTCTTGATGGATGTAGTCTTCAACGGGAGGTGTCAAAGCATTAGTATCTCCATACTCACGATACGCTGTAGAAGAAACCGCTGGTGTGTTGAAATCGGCGATCGCCACTCGAGCCCCCAGCTTCCTTAATGCCTGTAGACCCGCATCGTTTATTTCATAACCCGGACGCACCACTACAAGCAACTGCACTTGACTTAACAATTTTTCAACTTGATACCAGCTCGGCATCTGAGCGACTAAATCAGAACCAATGACCAGGATCAACTCGACCCGTTCCCCCCAAATTTTTCTTGCCTTCTCTACGGTTTCCAAGCTTCTGCTACTACTCAACTCCTCATGTAGACCGATATTGTACCGAGACGTTTCAATCTCAGAAATCAACACCCTTAACATCTTAGTGCGATGTTCAAGAGGCGTTTGGTGAGACTTAAAGGGATTATCCGATGCCCAAACTGCTACCCAGTCGTAGCAATCGGAAAGCCACCTCAGGATAGCTTTATGAGCCGCAGTGGGCGGATCGGCACTAGTGCCAAAAAGTGCAATTTTAGTCATTTGTTCAGCGATCGGTGTAAGCCCTATATCCGTTACCCATTCCGTTGTCACCTTGGTCATCTCGAACTTTTTTCGTTCCTTGTTTCAACCTCCTTAGTTAGGCGTCGTAAGGTATCGGAGATTTCTACCCAGATAGGTATCGGGTCATCCAAATGGCGCGTCTTTTGGGGAAGACTGGCTACAGAAGCGGTGGTGCGATCGCGAATTTTGTCCAGGGTTTCTAGTTCCCAGATCCTTTGACCTGCCTTCATCACTAGCTGTAATAAAGGTTGCTCCTCACCAATGGGGTTTTCCTCAACTAGACCTAAACGATCTGCCTCAATGCGATCGCAACTGCCAACTTCTGCCTGACACCAACGTCGAAACACTTGCTTGCAACCTGGATAAGTCTGTTTGCTCATGGATTTTTTCATGGTGGGAATACCATCAATTTCCACCAGTTTATATACGCCGTTCACAGGTGAACCCGTCACCAGTCGCGTGCCGATGCCATAGCCGTCAATTATTGCACCTGCCTTTTTTAACCGAGCAATTTCCCATTCATCAAGATCCCCGCTGGCAAAGATCGTTGCTTCTGGTAAGAGCGATCGCACCCGAACAGACAGTGCCGCTATATCCCCAGAATCTAGCCGCACCCCTGCCACTTGCATCTGTCCAGCTTGAACAAGTTCTGCCAGACGCTCAGCAGCGGCCATTGTATTGTAGGTATCAATTAACAGGGGAGCCTTAGGAAAATAGCGTTGAAAAGCGGCAAAGGCATCGTCCTCACTGCCTGATATTGCCCCAATTGCCATTACTAAAGAATGAGCCATGGTGCCGCTGGGTTTGCGCCCAAGTTTCAGTGCGGCTAAAACATTAGATGTAGCATCTAACCCCCCTGCTAATGCGGCTCTTGCTGCCCACATCGATCCCTGAGGGCTAAAAGCCCGCCGGGTTCCAAATTCCAACAGCTTCGCCTCCCGTCCGGCCACCTCCCGCATCCGCGCCGCCTTGGTAGCAATCAAGGTTTGGTAATTGATCGTATTCAGCAGATAAGTTTCCACCAGTTGAGCCTGCCACAGAGGAGCTTCCACTCGCAACAGTGGCTCGTTAGCAAAAACAGCAGTCCCTTCCGGCACCGCCCAAACATCACCCCTAAAGTGCCCAGACTTCAGCAGCGACCAAAATTGCTCCGGTGCCCCCTCAAAAATCCCCGTCGCCTGTAACGCCTGCAATTGACTTTCCGAGAACTGCAGCTTCTCCAAATAATCCAATGCCTGCGCCAAACCCATTGCAATTAAATAGCCAAACTTTTTAGGGAGTTCTCGCACGAACAATTCAAAGCTGGCCCGTCGTTCCGCCAAACCTTCGCCAGTGTAACAAGCTACCATCGTCAGCTGGTAAAGGTCGGTTAAGAGGCTGTAATCCTCTGCACCAAGGAGTAGTTCCTGGTCTTCAGGTTGCATAAGATTGCGATCCAATGAGTTTAGAGGCAGACCATTCCTACCAGGGTCAATTTTGATGGCCAGTTTGGCAGTTGGGTTGCTTGCTCTAATTATAGTAGAAATTACCAAAAAACAAGTAACCCCCCTTGGAGACAACAATGTCTCTCACCTCAAGATTCTCTTAAGTAAGAAGAACTGAGGAAGCGCTAGTGCATTATATTTAGGCTTAAATTTGTTTCTATAGTTAATTAAGGCTAATTATCCTCTAAATTATCCCTTTACAGCCATTTTTGCTCTAATCCGCGCCCGTTTATCACCATCGTATACATTTATTAATAGTATTTTTATCAAAAACCCTCAAGAAGGCAGTAGAGACGTTGCATTGCAGCGTCTCTACTGAATGCCATTCATCAAAATTAATAATGGGGAATGGGGAATAGGGTATGGGGTATGGGGTATGGG
>DNXU01000031.1:19804-22940 GCA_003505715.1 Cyanobacteria bacterium UBA8803
TACGAAGCTCATGGGGGGTCTTGTACTAAAGTTTCAGTCAGAACCTTTTTGGAGACTAGCAAAAATGTAAAAAAAACTTGAGAAATTTGAATAACAATCACGCTGCTGACTGGACTGTAAGAAAAGTATTGCAAACATAATAAAACAAATATTGCAAAGTTCCTCCAATATATCGAGAATCCCTCATAATCAAAGTGGATTGAATCTCTGTACAATCCATTCCAATTGAATAGCCTCACTCAATTAGGAGGACAAGATTATGGGTATTTACAAACTCTTCGATAGCATCACCCGCTATATATCCGAAGCAATAGCTAGGATTTTTGGACCTAATGATGATGCTTATCCTGAAATTGGTGTGCAACCCTTTAGCGGTGAACCATCCCAGGAAAATGGAAAAACAGATTGGTAGTCCGTGACGGTACTATTGTTTGCAATTTATCATAGGTTAATCAAGGCAAAACAAATTGGTGAAGAAAAACTACCTTTCTTCACCAATTTTTATTTCTAGCCAATAGCCACAAATAATAGCTATTAACCATAAACAACGAACAATGAACAATGAACAAAAAAACAACTGGCCTCTAAACGTCTACTACCTCAGACCGCTTTGTTGAGGAGTTTAATCCCCCCCTGGTAATAATAAAGCGAAGGAAGCGACAAAAACTTCACACCGTCTTTAGCCAGTCATTAACTTATTTATTTGCACCGTTTGCACATCTGACGTCGCTCTCCTGCGATGCGCAACTATGGGTCACAGCGGTACAACTCCCATCCAGTGCAGCTTTTTGGTTTTTTTTTCAAAAGGAATGTTGCAGTTTAGTAAACCCCCATTAAAAAAAGAGACAGGCGAGAAGCTGGTTTAGTCTTGCTTCAACCAGCTGATTTTAGTTTTCTGCAAGCCTCCGAATTTTTTTCGGAGTTCACTAACCGATCGGTTTAGCAACTAACTTATTTTATCCTATCGGCCTAGCGGTAGAAAGGATATTGATTTGTTAGCGGCCTACAGGAATAGGCTGGTTAGACCTAATAAAAATAATGGCACAGAATTGATAAGCTGTTCTTTAAAAGATATGAAGTATTGTGTCTTTTGACAGACCCTCGCCCCGGCAAGGGAAGAGGGAACGGGGCAAGATCCAGGTGTGGTTTACACTGCCCGATTCTCTGCCGTCCGACAGCAGATTTATGCTGGCTGAGGATAAAGTTGTGCATTCCCTGTGTCTTCCTACCCCCTGCTCCCTTGCTTCTTCTAGTCAAAAGGTAAGCTGGCGCAGTTGATGTTGTTCTTTGTTGAACTGCTTTTGTTCTAACGTTAATAATCCATACTCGACTATTGGGAGACGCATATCCCACTGAAGTTCTGCAAATACCAGCAGACTGGCAGCCATGATCAGGCCAGTAGCCAGAAACTGCCAGCCAGCTACATAAGGTAAAATGGCTATACCCAAAAGATGAACTAGGCTAGCTAGGATAAAAGCACGCGATCGCATTCCCACTCCTGTGCAAGCGTACCCTATAGCACTTAACCCCAGCCAAAGGGGACAAAGACTAATTAAAACTTCCCCCCAACCTAAGAAGATGCTAAGGTCTGTCACAACAACACCAGCCAGCATAAGGATAACCCAGCAATAAAGTACCCAGATGAGACGCTCTACCTTTACCCAAAAGTGAGTGAGTACTATCATCCCTACTGTGCCGATCAGGGTAAGTCCCGACCACAATGTGGCTTGAATCGCCCAGTTAATGGGCAAAAACTGGGCTGTGATAAAAATCGTGGCACAAATCAGACCCCAGAGAATAAATACTTGGTCAATACGGGTGTAAAAGCCTGAAACTATGGTATTTCTCCCAATTTGCCAGTGAAGGCGTAACAGTCCTTGGCGGTCTTGAAAGTCTAGTGCTTCCTGCTTGCAGCGGAGAATCGGCGTTGTGGGATTGAAGAAACTCATGCGGTATCTAGATAAGGGATGAGGGATGAGAGGGAGTGGGCCTTTGTTGTGAACGTTATCTTAATTTATCTTAACAATATTACGAAATATGTTGTTGAAAACACGGAATAGGGAACTAGGGAAAGATCCTGATTAGAGAATCCTTCCCTTCAGCCTCCTGCCTCATGCATGATAACTAGTTACTAAGGGATAGCAGCTGAGTTAAGTAAAAGCTCAATGCGGCACTGGTTAGAGGCACTGTGAGATTGTCAATGCCTAGCTTGGAGAAAGCTTCTAAACCAGTGGCAACTAAGGCGATCGCGACTGGTACTAACCAGGTCTGCCAAATATTACCTTGAGTGTATAAAAGAATCAGACTGCTAACTGCATAGCTAGTTAGCGCCATTGTCACAGACCCTTCCCAGCTTTTCTTCATTCCCCAGAGATGGTAGGGATGTTGACCGAACTGCTGACCGATCAGTCCGGCCAGTCCATCCCCCCAAGTCATCACTAAAATCCCAATAGCGGCATGATGGAATTGTTGTAGAGGCCAAAACCAAGCAATGAGAACGCCAATACTCACTGCATAGAAGAATGTACCCAGACTTTTGCGTCCGACGCTGTTGATACCAGGAAGTAAGGGGAAGTAATAAGACAAAAGAGCGATCGCGCTAGCGATGATTGAAGCCGATATACCCACCCAAGCTGGGAGTTGTAACCACCAGGCAACTAAAATTACGTTGCCAGTACCGATGTGAACTACCTTACGCGCTAGTTCTGAACTCGTTGTGGTACGGCGATGCAGCATTTCTGCCGCCAGGACAATAGCCCCCAGACCGAGTGCCACAATAATAATGTGAAGCCACAAAGGCGGAATTGATTCTAGCCAGGGTATAGAGTACACCAAAGACCTAAGGATAGCGACTGGCAAAGCCTTTACTAACTTTATTAGATTTGAGTCCCTAGATGAAAATTTTATTGATTTGGCTGATTCGAGGTTACAAAACGTTTATTTCTCCCCTATTGCCCCCAAGCTGTCGCTTTCAGCCTACTTGTTCTATCTATGCCATTCAAGCTATAGAACGCTTTGGCCCTTGGCGCGGTAGCTGGTTGGCGCTACGGCGCATATCCCGTTGTCATCCCTTCCACCCTGGCGGCTACGATCCGGTGCCTGAAGTGAGTCAGGGGAAAATAGGGATGAGGGATGA
>DNXU01000031.1:23038-30297 GCA_003505715.1 Cyanobacteria bacterium UBA8803
GGGATGAGGGATGAGGAGGTGAGATTCCTCTAGATACAATAATTAAAGAAACATCAGGAGTTTCCCATCAGCTATGCGAATGCTACACACGATGTTGCGCGTCGGTAATCTCGATGAATCTCTCACCTTTTACTGCGATGTGCTGGGGATGAAGCTGCTGCGCAAAAAAGACTATCCAAGCGGCGAGTTTACCTTGGCGTTTGTGGGTTATGGCGATGAGTCCGACCATACCGTAATCGAACTAACCTACAATTGGGGTCGTGACAAATATGATTTGGGCGATGCTTATGGTCATATCGCCTTGGGCGTTGATGATATTTACGCCACTTGCGAGCAAATTAAAGCGCGTGGTGGTAAAGTAGTGCGGGAGCCAGGGCCGATGAAGCATGGTTCTACAGTTATTGCCTTTGTGGAAGATCCCAATGGTTACAAGATTGAGCTGATTCAACTAGGGACTCAAGGTTCTGCCCAAAACCAGCAACCCGAAACTACTGTGGGTGCTAGTAATTGATTGAAGGGGAGTAGGGAGTAGGTAACTTTTCGAGTCCCTTAACTCACCACTCCCGATTCCCCTTACAAGGGGCTAGGAAACTCTGACACGAAGCTTCTGGGCAGAAGCACCAGATTCTGAAAAAGAAAAAAGAGCCACTTGCGCGACTCTCTTGATTATCAGGGTGCATCTACATACCAAAATATAGCACATAAGGTATGAGGGGTGTCACCCCCCACTGCAAAAAAAATTTGCTTGGGGTGACTTCCCCTTCCCGAACTATGGAAACCACCAGTCAATCCGTAACTCATAGAGCTTGGGGAAAGGCGATCGCCTACCCAGGTAAAGAATTTTCCCCCACCTCCTTACCCATCTGCTCCGGCAAAATCCCAGAGGGTTTGCGTGGTTCCCTCTATCGCAACGGCCCCGGACGCTTGGAACGCGGCGGTAAAAGGATGGGTCACTGGTTTGATGGGGATGGGGCAATTTTAGCGGTGCATTTTACCGATGCTGGAGCAACTGCGGTCTATCGCTACGTGCAAACTACTGGCTACCAAGCTGAAGCTGCTGCTGATACATTGCTTTATCCCAACTATGGCACGATCGCACCAGGGTCAATTTGGCAGCGCTGGAGTAAGTCCGTCAAAAATAGTGCCAATACCTCTGTGTTACCTTTGCCAGATAAACTGTTAGCGTTATGGGAAGGTGGTCATCCCCATGTCCTTAACCTCCAGACTTTAGAAACCAGGGGAACGGATAATTTAACCCAGTTGGGCGAGGGAGAACCCTTTTCTGCCCATCCCAAGTGTGACCCTAAGACGGGCGAGATTTTTAACTTTGGGATCTCCTCAGGGTTGAATTCTAAGTTAAATCTTTATAAGAGCAAGTCTACAGGCCAAATCGTGCAGAAAGCTGCTTTCCAGCTGAAAGGACTGCCCCTCGTGCATGATTTTGTCTTAGCGGGTCAGTATCTAGTGTTTTTCGTACCGCCAGTGCAGGTAAATCTGCTACCACCAGCAGTAGGATTGAGCAGTTTCAGCGACGCTATGCAGTGGCGACCCGAGTTGGGCACTCAGATTCTGATATTTGATCGCGATACTCTATCCTTAGTAGCGCGTAGCGAAACCGAACCTTGGTATCAGTGGCATTTCGCTAATGGATATCTGGATGCCGATGGCTCGATTGTGATCGATTTTGTGCGGTATAAAGACTTTGGGACTAACCAGCGTCTCAAGGAAGTGGCTACAGGTCAAACCCACACTATTGCTGAAGGTAAGCTCTGGCAAGTGCATCTCGACCCCCACACTGGTAAAGTCAAGGCAGCAGAGGAATTGTTAAACCGATTCTGCGAGTTTCCCGTCGTGCCGACAGCGCAGGTGGGAGTTGCCTCTCGCTATACTTATCTGTCATTGCACCGACAAGATGCTGATATTAGTCAAGAACTATACGGTGCGATCGCTCGCTTCGATAGCCAAACCAACACCCTCATGGAAGCGGATCTGGGTGAGAACCGCTATCCCTCAGAACCTCTCTATGCCACCGATACTATTAATCCCGAACAGGGTTGGGTTTTAACCGTTGTATATGACGGTAATGCTGATCGGAGCGAGGTTTGGATATTTAGGGGCGATGCTCTTGATGAAGAACCTGTTTGCCGGCTGGAATTACCGGGGGTTATTCCCTTGGGCTTCCATGGTAAATGGCAGTCTCCCTAAGTTGGTTTTTGATGGGTGTTCTATATTAAGAAAAGTAAAAGCTCATTTGACAATTAACCATGCTATTCGGATTTGGTAAGAAGTTAGCCCTACCTACTCCTGAGGAGGCTTTACCGGGGCGGACAGAACTCATGCCAGTAAACAATCGTCACTTTGTCAACGGTCATCCGCTCAAACCCCCCTATCCAGAGGGCATGGAAATGGCCATGTTTGGTTTGGGATGTTTCTGGGGAGCAGAACGCAAATTTTGGCAGCAAGAGGGAGTGTTTACTACTGCCGTTGGCTATGCAGGTGGTATCACACCAAACCCCACCTACAAAGAAGTCTGTACGGGCATGACGGGTCACAATGAAGTAGTTCTGGTCGTGTTTGACCCAAATGTTATTAGTTATGAAGCACTCCTGAAGGTCTTCTGGGAAAGCCACGATCCTACCCAAGGAATGCGCCAAGGCAATGATGTTGGCACCCAGTACCGTTCCGGTATTTACGTGTATTCAGACACCCAAAAAAAACTAGCTGAAGCATCCCGATACGCTTACCAGCAAGCCCTAAAAGCTGAGAATTACGGGACAATTTCCACGGAAATTATTGATGCTCCTGAGTTCTACTATGCAGAAGACTACCATCAACAGTACCTCGCCAAAAATCCCAATGGATATTGTGGGTTAGGGGGTACAAAAGTATGTTTTCCTGAGTCTTTGTCAATCAGCAGTTAAGATGGAAGTTGCTAATGGCTAATTGTTAGAAGATTAGCTATTTTTATAGGCAATAACCAATTGTTAGCCAGGGATAATTTATTTCCTGGCTAATAATTATTTATTTAGGTAGAAGGCTATTCATGAACTACGCGCCCAAACAGGGTATGAAAACATGAAAATACTCCTTCCCCTATCCCTCTCTCCCTACTTCATACTATGTCACCTGTGCGAGTTGGCATCCTGCATTCTCTAAGCGGCACGATGGCCATCAGTGAAGCTCCTCTGGTAGAGGCAGCACTGATGGCGATCGCTGAAATTAACCAAAGGGGAGGAGTCCTCGGCCAGCCGATTGAAGCGATCGTTGAGGATGGTGCTTCAGATGCGGTCTGGTTTGCTGGTAAAGCCAGAAAACTGCTTGAAGAAAATAATATTACCACTGTATTTGGCTGTTGGACTTCTGCCAGCCGCAAAGCAGTTAAGCCATTGTTTGAAGCCTTAAACGGTCTGTTATGGTATCCCGTCCCCTACGAAGGTTTGGAGTCTTCCCCCAACATTTTTTACATCGGCTCTTGCGCCAATCAACAGGTAGAACCTGCCGTAACTTGGTTGTTGCAAAATCAAGGGCAGCGATTTTATCTGCTAGGAAGTGATGAAATTTTTTCCCATACGGCTCACAAAATCGTTACAGCTCAACTCAAACACCAAGGTGGTAGGGTAATTGGCCAAAAGTACCTTCCCCTCGGTACTAATGATTTTGCTGAAATTATTACTAACATTGAGCAACTTAGACCGGATGTTGTCTTCAATACCCTTAATGGTGACAGCAACCTCGCTTTCTATCGCCAGTACCAAGCATCCGGTATTACCCCAGCCGATATTCCGATCTTGACCGTAAGAGTAGCCGAACCGGAATTGCAGCAGCTCGGTGAGGCAGCGGCAGGTCATTACGCAGCTTGGAGCTATTTCCAGAGTTTAAACACCCCCCAAAATCGGCAATTCGTCCAGAATTTTCAAGCGCTTTACGGACTCAATCGAGTTACATCCGACCCCATAGAAACTGCCTATACTCAGGTTTATCTTTGGCAACAAGCAGTGGAATTAGCAGAGTCGGTAGCAGTGGAGCGAGTGCGGGTGGCAGCTTACGGTCAAAGTTTTGAGGCTCCGGGGGGATTAGTTCGCATCGAGCCTAACCATCATGTTGGCAAAGCCTGCCGCATTGGCAAAATTTTGCCCAATGGACAAGTTGAAGTGGTATTTAGCACTGACCAGCTGATTAAACCGTTACCTTGGTTAGGGATTGAAACCGTGAATTTCAGTGGCAAGGAGATTGCCATGAACCTGCTAGCTGAGGTGCCGCCCATAATTGAGACAGCTTGCCAGTTGGAGCAAAAAACACGCCAACTCAAACGCGAGATCAACCAATACAAGCGAGCAGAAGAGGAAGTTGAGCTATTGCTCGATATTACTCGCGCTATTAGTGCTGCTTCAGATTTTGAGGAGGCGCTGGAAGTAGCACTACGCCAATTGTGCAAGGCTACTAGCTGGAGTATTGGTGAAGCTTGGGTTCCCAGTGCTGATGGCACAGTTTTAGAATACAGCCGGAGTTGGTATTGTCATCCTACAGGGCAAGATGATGCCCTAGTGGGAGCCGTAGAGCGGTTTCGAGAACATAGCCAAAAAATTACTCGCCGCCCCAATGAAGGTTTACCAGGGCGAGTTTGGTATCGAGGACAGCCAGAATGGATTCCAGATGTATCGGTTGAGTCAAGCTCGTTATTTTTAAGAGCGCAGTTGAGTAAGGAGTGCGGCATTAAAGCCGAGTTTGGCGTGCCCATTATTGCTGGGCGTCGGATGGGGGAGAAGGGGAGAGAGGGGAAGATACAGAAACATTCATCCTCTCACCCAGAAGGGGATCTTTCATCCCTAGCTGATGGACAGGTGCTAGCAGTGTTGGTGTTCTTTATGCAGGAATCTCGCCAACAAGAGCAGCGCTTGGTTGAGTTAGTTTCAGCTGTAGCTGCTCAATTGGGAACAGTGATGCAGCATCTATCGGCAGAAGCAGAACTGCGTGCCCTGTTTGAAGCGATGAACGATGTCATTGTGGTTTTAGATCGCCAGGGACGGTATTTAAAAATTGCACCCACTCAGCCAGAATATTTATATAAACCGACGGGGGAACTGTTGGGCAAGACTATGCATGAGGTTTTTGAGCGATCGCTTGCCGATAAGTTTTTAGGTCATATTCGAGATGCTCTCGAGAACCAGCGGACTGTTAATTTTGAGTATCACCTGAATTTAGAAGAGCGGTTGGCAGCCGATTTGGTAACAGATGTAGCGGATGGGGTGGGGGAGTTGGTTAGGTATGAATTATCGTTGGGAGTTGATTCATCGGTTACATCCGCTAGAAAATCTTTTGTTAATCCTAAATCTCGAGATGTTTGGTTTGCTGCTAGCGTTTCGCCTATTTCCCAAGACTCAGCTATCTGGGTGGCGCGGGATATTACGGCTCACAGGCGGGCTGGTGAAGAATTGCGAGCTAGTGAAAGAAAGTTCCGTACCCTCATTGAACGGATGAACGAGGGATTGTCCATTGTTGATAATCAGGGCGTAATTGAGTTTGTCAATGACCGTTTTTGTGAAATGGTGGGTTACGATCGCGATGAGTTAATTGGTAGATATGAAGAGGAATTGGCGGCGACTGCTGCCGATCGCCGTCTCCTTCAAGCAAAAAGGAATCTGCGCCAACAAGGGGTTTTCGATCAGTACGAAATCCAGCTTCAGTCAAAGTCAGGGTTACCCCTGTGGGTATTGGGGATTAGTACCCCTGTTTTTGATGCCGAGGAAAAACCTATTGGTGCGATGATTACGCTCAATGATATTACTGAGAGCAAGCAAGCAGAGGAGGCTCTGCGGGCAGAACAACAAAAATCAGAGCGTTTGTTACTCAATATTTTGCCTCAGGTCATTGCTGAGCAGTTGAAACAAAACCACAGTGAGTTAGTTAAAGGGACTATCTCCGCCCCAATTGCCTCGCTCTTTGACGAGGCGACGATTCTTTTTGCCGATATCGTGCGCTTTACTCCTCTATCAGCTCGGATGTCTCCTACTGCATTGGTCAACTTGCTCAATCAGATTTTTTCAGCCTTTGACCAGCTGAGCGATCGCTACGGCTTGGAGAAAATTAAAACGATTGGGGATGCTTATATGGTAGTCGGAGGGTTGCCAATCCCTCGATTAGACCATGCCGAAGCGATCGCTGAAATGGCACTGGACATGCAAAAGATCAGCGGTCACTTCAAGCGAGATGATGGGGAACCTTTTTACCTGCGTATTGGCATCCATACAGGGCCGGTAGTGGCTGGGGTGATTGGTCTAAGAAAGTTTATCTATGATTTGTGGGGCGATACTGTCAATGTCGCGGCTCGGATGGAATCTCAGGGCATAGCAGGGGGCATTCAAGTTACGGCTGCTACTTACGAGCGTTTGAAGGACAAGTATGTCTTAGAAAAACGAGGTGCGATCGCAGTTAAAGGTAAGGGAGAAATGATGACCTATTGGCTCACAGAGAGAAAGGTGAACAGTTGACAGTTGACAATAGTAAACCTATTGTAAAATTATATATCTCGCCTAGAAATTTAGGTTATCAACTGTCAACTGTGAATTGTCAACTAACTACTGACGAGGCTGAGTTGGGTTGGGCTGAGTTGATCGACCCGCATTCGGATCGAAAGAAGGAAATGGTGCTGTTCCCCCTTGATAAACGGGTAATATACCATTCCATTTGTCAATCATTTTCTGTTGCAGTTCTAACTCCCGTAAGCGGATAGTCAGGGGTGAAACCGTAGTTGCTTGAATGCGAGCAACTTCCGCATCACCCCTAGCTTCCGCAATTTTGCGCTTGGCTTCCGCTTCAGCAACTTCTAGTTGAGCTTTGGCTGCTACAGCCTGTTGTTCGGCTTGGAAACGAGCCGTAATTTGGGTTTCAATTGTCTTATCAAACCGAGGTTTACTGACAAAACCAATGGATTCAAAGGTAACACCAACTGGGGTAAATTTATTATTCAAGCATGTTTCCACATCTTTGAGTAACTGAGCCTGTTTAGCTCCGACAATTTCCTCAGGTTTTAATTCTGTGGCTGCTTGGTTGAAGCAATTTCTGGTTTCGCTACGCACCAGGGTAGATTTAAACTCGTCAGGATCTTTTAAGTACTTCCCATAGAAGTCTTTGATTTTATCCGTGTTGAAAAAGTAAGAAATCGATACATCAGCATTAACACTGGTGCCACCAACACCAAAGGTAATGCTTTCATCTATCGGAGATCCTTCTTCTTGGGAAGATGTTAAGATGTAATACTG
>DNXU01000031.1:30364-31032 GCA_003505715.1 Cyanobacteria bacterium UBA8803
CAGACCCGACCCGTGCTAATAGTCGCATTTTGCACTCCCCGGTTTTTCCCGTAAAGCTGAATTTTTAGACCCACATAACCGGGGGGAATTGACTTAGCACTAGTTCCCGGAATAATGCCACAAGCAGAAGTAAAAATGCTAATAGCAGCCGCTAGTCCAGCTGTACTCAAAAAGCGGCGAGAAACAATCTTCATCTTTTTGCATCCAACAGTTGAATGAGAGAGGTTGTGTCATCAGGAAACGCATCTTTGAGCTGCTTCTGTCGAAGTTTGGCCTCATGAACTCTTGTCGCAACATGGCCTAGAGAAGCTCCTGGTAAAATAAACAAGCCGAATAGGTAGCCCATGACTCCCAACCCAACTTTAAGATTGCTGGGAGAGCTAACTAGGCTTGCGGCATTACCCAACAGCCAGAAACAGAAGATAAGTTCGATGGCTCCTAATACTATCCATTTAGTGATAGTTTTCATATTATTGAGTCAATACCAGGGTTGAGCCATTTTAAATACCGTTGAAGAGTCATACAAATTGGTTTTTACTCAGCTTAATTATCTCTCTTTATTCAGAGATAAGGTGGATATAGGTATAAATATTTACAATTACCAACTGAGGCAACCCAGCCCTCAAATGTAGGAGGATTTAGCTTTTGTTCCCCCCAGGTTTGGGGGG
>DNXU01000031.1:31195-33929 GCA_003505715.1 Cyanobacteria bacterium UBA8803
AGGTTGGCATCCCTGAGGTCAGCATCCTTGAGATTGGCACCAATCAGGTTGGCATCCCTGAGGTCAGCATCTCTGAGATCGGCAGCAGTAAGGTTTGCATCCCTGAGGTTGGCTGCAATTAGGTCAGCTGCAATTAGGTCAGCAGTACTCAGGTTGGCATCTCTCAGGTTGGCTGCCATGAGGTTAGCAGCGCTCAAGTCGGCACCAATAAGTTTGGCCTGCTTGAGGTTAGCCTCTTTGAGGTTGGCAGCACTCAAGTCGGCACCGCTGAGTTTGGCCTCTTTGAGGTTGGCAGCACTCAAGTCGGCACCACTGAGGTCAGCACCGCTAAGGTCAGCACCGCTGAGGTCAGCAACACTGAGATTGGCATCTGTTAGCTTGGCATCAATCAAGTTGAGACCAATCATTTTGGCATCCCTCAAGTCAGCATCCCTCAGATCGGCATTTCTCAAATTGGTATAACTCAGATCCGCTGATTGCAAGTTAGTTCCATTCAGGTAAGCTCCAATTAAGTAGGCTCCAATCAGGTTGGCACTATTGAGTTCGGCACCCCTCAATTCGACACCCATTAGTTCAGCGCCAATAAGTTTAGCCGCACTGAGGTTGGCACCACTCAAATTGGCCGCACTGAGGTTGGCACCACTTAAATTGGCCGCACTCAAGTCAGCTCCCCTCAGGTTAGCAGCGCTCAGGTCAGCTCCCCTGAAGTTGGCACCCTTCAGATTGACACCGCTCAGATCGGCGTTATTGAGATTGACGCCACAAAAATTCCGTTCTCCAGCTGCATAGCGCGACTTAATTTCGCCAGCCTCCCAACTGTCGAAGGAAAGATCTACCTCCCAATCAGCTAAAAGTATTTCTAATATTGCCATAATTAATTGAAGAGTATGTGGGGTTCATCACAGATGCTTACCTTTTGCATGGTCGGCTCTTGTTTAAAAATTTTCCGTAATTTTCTCTCTGTGAAACAGTGATAATTTATGATAAAAATAGTGATATTTATCATAAAAAATAGTGACGGCGATCACCTAAATAAGCCAAAAGACAAGATTTGAGTAGGGGTTGTGGAACTAGCTCAACCTTGACAGATATCAGGAATTAAGTGCAGGAAATGTAGCGATTTAGACCTAATTCCTAAAGTAAATATTAAAGAATTAGGGTGCCTTATCGTAAGGTAACGTACCCCCAGAAACTGATTAAGTTAAGGCAGGTTAATATTTAGTTGATAAATGGTAGGTTAATTGTTCTGTTCGCCAACTATAAGCCGGAACTGCTCAATACAGATAAAATAAATTCGTTTGAATGGCTCAGACCGAGAATGTAGGCTTCCTCAGTGGCGATCGCAATTTTTCTTCTCACTCTCACCCTAGTTATCTGGCAACCACGAGGACTGGGTATAGGCTTCACGGCTTTAGCAGGAGCGTTGCTGGCTGTTGTAGCTGGTATCGTTACCTTACCGGACATCCTCACCTTTAGTGCTACCCTCTGGAACGCTACTGTTACTCTACTTGCTCTGATAATTATTGGTCTCATCTTAGAGGAAGCAGGTTTTTGGCGGTGGTTGGCACTACAGATGGCTAATTGGGGCATGGGTTGCACTCGTTTGCTTTTCTCTCTAGTAGTACTACTAGGGATATTAGGGACGATGGTGTTAACCAATGTGGGTATGACCTTAATCTGGACATCCACGCTCATGGAAATGTTGATGGTGCTGCGCTTTAGTGCCAGAGCCACTTTGGCAGTTGTTTTCACCACAAGTTTTATCGCGGACGCTGCCAGCTTGCTGCTACCCGTTAGCAATCCAGTAAATATGCTCTCGACGGAGTATTTCCAGAGTTCCGGTTTGCGCTACGTCATGGTGATGGTGCCAGTCACGGGTGTGGCGCTCGCCACCAGTTTAGGTGTCCTGTGGTTTTACTTCCAGCGATATCTCCCACCCACCTACGACCTAACCCGCCTGCCGTTACCGCGTCGCGTCATGCGCGATCCGCTGGTTTGCCAGGGGGGTTTTGTAATTTTAGGATTACTTCCGATCGGCTACGCGATCGCTCCAGCTATTTCCATTCCTATTTCGGCAGTTGCCGCGATCGCCGCCTTAGCTATGCTGGCACTGACAAGACGTTGGTTTTATAAACAGATCCCTGCTGTTATTCCTCTGAAAAAGGTTTGGCGTGGCATTCCCTGGCAGTTGATTCTGTTTAGCTTGGGGATGTATATAGTCACTATGGGTTTAGCTCAGGCTGGCATGACGGATCGGATCGGCCAGTGCTTGGAGAAGATGTCTGCTTGGGGACTGACCTTTGCGGCTACAGGGACTGGCGGTGTGGCAACTCTGTTATCTGGCGCAGTCAATAACCTACCCACGGTACTGCTCAATGGTTTAGCGATTAAAGAGACTACCCAGCTCGATCCAGTTATGGCAGAAGTGATGGTTTATGCCAATATCATTGGTTGTACAATTGGGGCGAAGATTTTACCCCTTGGCAGTTTGTCAACTCTGGTTTGGTTTAATGTTTTACGGCGTAAAAAACTGCGCTTTAACTGGGTTCAGTATGTTAGCCTGAGTTTGAGCTTGAGTATACCTGTTTTATTTTTGAGCTTGCTGAGTTTGTCAGTCTGGCTACCTTGGCTAATTGCATGATACGGAATGGCCAAAGTGCGGTATTGTTTACGCTAAACCAACAATAGAGATCTCTTAAGCTGTTCCTGTTCTCTATTCCCCTTCGGCTACGCT
>DNXU01000376.1 GCA_003505715.1 Cyanobacteria bacterium UBA8803
ACACCCCACACCCCACACCCCATCAAGAACATCGGTAGCCGTGAGGATTACCTCGCCATTGACACCTTTCACCCATCCCGTGGCTTCTACAATCTGGCCGGAAGCTCCTCTGTTCCCCTGGCGTTCGGGGTTAAGAGTTACCCAATTTACCACAATTGCATCGCTGTTGAGAGCTTCAGGAGGAGCGGGAGGCAAGCCACCCCGACCGGTAACGACAAATCTACTATCCTGGTTTGCGACAAAACAGCGCCGATCTATTAAACTAGCGACATCGACAACTTCCTGCGGTAATTCTACTAAGCCGGAGCTAGGGTCAACATCCGGGGTATTAATTTCGACAACGCCACTGAATTCAACCCCTCGTTGAGAAGTAGCGGTGATGTCACTTTCTGGAGTATCTAAGATTGGTGGGAGCCGAAACGATGTGCCAAAAATACCTTGAGCGTTGATTGTAACTCGACCTCCAGAAGCTTGTTCAGAATTAGCGCTAATATCGCTATTTTCTAGGGCAACTAAAATACCTGTAGCGATCGCAATATTGCCGCCCGTAGCCTCACCAGTCGCATTGGTAGTAATCTTGCTACCATGACGCAATAGTAACGAATGGGAAGTAACTTCGATGTTACCGCGATCGCCCCCTGCGGTTTGAGCTTGCAGGGAACCGTTCTCTAGAAAGATCGAACCAGCCTGTACTATCAGATTGCCAGCCGCCCCCGAACTTGACTCTAGACTATTTACACCTAATCCAGCCCTATCCCGAATAATTAAGCGATCGGTTTCAATTCTCACATCACCAGCATCTCCCGTACCGCTCGTTACAGTAGCCAAGGAGCTGCGAGTTCCACTATCGACTGATCTGCCGCTTACTTCCACTAACTCCCTAGCCCTAACCGTCAAAATACCCCCGTCACCCGCACCCGTTGTAGCAGCTTGTACCAGTGCGCCATCTCGAACAATTAAACGTCCCGTCTCAATACTCAAATCGCCAGCATCTGCACTACCAAAAGTCGAAGTAGTTAATAAGCTGCTGCCTCCAAAACCAGTTCCGCTCACTTCCACAAATTCCGAGGCATTCACAGTCAAACGCCCTCCCACACCTCCTGCTTGAGTACCAGCTGTTACTTGTCCCCCACCCCGAACAATTAACCTGGCTGTATTAATCGCCAAGTTACCAGCAGCACCAGTACCACCAAAAGAAGTAGCCGATACCACCGCTCCATTCTGAACAGTTAATTGTGGAGTATTAATAGTGAAATTTCCTGCGGCTTCGACACCATAAGTCTCAGCAAATATGCCGCTAAAGACACCATTGGCAATTTGATCGCTCACTTCCACCGACTCAGTAGCCGTTACGGTCAAATTTCCCCCTGTTCCGTTACCGAAAGCTACAGCTTGTACTTGCGCCCCACCCCGAACAATTAACCGCCCCGTTTTAATAATTAAATTTCCTCCTGCACCCGTGGCGTCGGGTTGAACTGAATTAAAGATGCCGCTGCGAATCGGATCGCCATCTATTACAATGTCGCCAATGCCGATCGCTTCTATTGACTCCTCTGCTGTTAGTGAAAGCGTTCCTGCCGCTCCTTGACCAAATGTACTGGTATCTATCCTGCCGCCATCTTGAAGAATTAACCGCTTAGTTTCCAAGATTAAATTGCCCCCAGTGCCTGTTGCTCCTGGATAGACTTGAGCGCTCAGACTACTAGCAGAAGGCGGATCGACTGAGTTTCCAATCAATTCCACGGACTCTTGCGTGCGTACTGTAACCGTTCCTCCCGGTTTACTTCCCAGGGTAGCGGCACCAATCGTGGCACCATCCGTAAGTGTCAACCGCCTTGCCCGCACTTGAATATCACCGCCCCCTTCTCCACTAGCATCGACTACTGCCAGCTTGGACAGATGAATATCTCCCAAAGTGGGAAGGTTATCGTAGCCCAGAGTATAGCCTTTTTCTATAGGAGTTAAGCTGACATTGCCTTCTCCTGCAACGCTGCCTAGTTCAATCCGCCCCCCGGCTGTACCTAACGTTCCGCCTTCAACAGCTACATCACCACCAACCAAAGCTAAAGTTTGATTAGGCTGTACGCGCAGACCCAAAGTGGGATCTGTCAACTCGGATGTTTGCACCACAATTCTGCCCGGATTTGCTCCGTATTGCAAGCCAATAGGCACGCTAATAGTTAGCAAAGGTTGAGTTTGATCCGCTGCGGCGCTAAAAAAAGTGCCATCGGCAAAGTTTAACCTACTTGCCGTACTTGCTAAAAACGAGCCGCCGATATCCAAACGAGCATTGGGGCCAAAAATAATTCCATGCGGATTGAGCAAAAATAAATTAGCCGTACCGTTAGCCCGAATCAACCCATCAATATTAGAAATTGCTCCACCTGTCACCCGCGTCAATATATTCTGAATCTCCAGAGCATTGTTAAACTGAGCAGTGCCGCCAGTAGGTATGGAAAACTCCCTAAAGCTGTGGAACAAATTACCGCCCGCCTCCGTTCCGCCCTCGATCAGGCTAGTATTGCCCTGTTGCGTAACCATGGAATTAATCGGCAACGAGGCATCCGGAACAATTTGCGCTGCCGTGGGGTGGGAGGCTAATAGACAAAACCAGCCACTACCGTTGAGTAGCCAGAGCCAGTGCACCAGATCAGACTTGTTCATCACCTCAAATACTGATTCCCCATTCCCCTTTGGCTACGCTCAGGGTAAACCCATTCCCCTAATTCTGCCTCACTACATAGTTTTTGACCAATCGAATGGGACGAATTAAATAGTAAAGCCAAGCCGGAAATCTCACCAGTGGTAACAGTAGCCAATCAGATGTGGTTGGGGTAATAGCTGCACGTAGACAATACTGAATTTTATGCCCTAATCGTTCCCTGACCTGGAGATGGAAACTTGATAATCTACCAATACTAGAGAACTTTTCCGTCTCGTCACAAAGCCCTTCTTGTATTTGGGCTGCTAGGATTTCTACTAGAGGATCGGCTTGTATCCGTTGCCAAACTGACTCAGGTAGAGAGGTTCCTAAAAGCTGCTTGGCTAAGAATAACCCAAGCCAAAGTATACGCTCGCTACCTAACAGGGTAGCCTTTTCGATCAGCCGTTCCCAATCTAATTGGGGATGAGAGCGGATCAGTTCGGCAACATCGCAGATGCGATTTAGCTGTATCCAACAGTCTTTCGTTCCGTGCCCGCAGATCAGTAGCAGTGTATTTTCTGGTGAAAGATTGGAGACTGTTGTACCTGCGATCGCAACTAACTCCAAATTATCCCACAATTGTTCAGAATCAATAGCCAATGAAAAATGTTTAGGCATTACTGCCCAGTGCAATTCGGCCATTATGCCTATTTTAAGATTTATAAATGGATAAGCACATTCGCGGACTAATTTGTAAATATGAGGCGATCGCACGAATGCTGCTTCTTGTTCTTCACTCAGCCGGATACGCTCGATTTTCATCTTGTATCCTTGAGCAAGAAATAACTCTTTAGCTTTATTAATATCTGATTCCCGAACTAAAATATCTAAGTCGCTAAATTGCCGTAGTGATAAGTTCCCGTAAGCAGAGGTAGCTAAAACTGGCCCTTTGAAGGGAATGGCCGGAATATTTTGCGATGCAAATAGATTTAGAAGTCTAACGAGTTCAACAGTCAAAAATAAGCTACGTCGGGCATTATCGTGAAAATGCTCCCGCAGCTTAGTCATAGTATCATCAGGAATAGCGCCTGGGCAAGTATCGTTTAAAATCCAATAAAGCAATGGCATAACCCCATGGCGTCGCGCTAGTTTGAGTAGATGCTGCCAATTTATATTTTGCTGGAGCAAAACTCGAAGGCGATCGCCTGTTTCAGGGTTTATGCTGGTACGCGCACAGCATAACAACAATTCAACTTCCGGCTGCATTTTCGACAAATCTCGCTAAGTCAGATAATGTAGATAGCGATCGCGGTCTTCTTAAGCGACAAACTGACACGCTATTAGCCAGTTTTGCACCAAGCTGAAATTTGGCGGCTGCCGTGTTAGTTGCTTTTAACAATTCTTTACCCGGATAAGATTGACGTGTGACCTCAATAAATGCTTCTTGAGACTTGAGGGGTTCAATCTCTAGATTACTCCCGTACTCCAACACGTAAATCTGTTTGAGGGGAAGGGGTGTTTGTTGAAACCCCTCGGTAACGTGGCGGAGGCGTTTCTCTGAATTAGGAAAAACTGGGGGTAAAGTTTCAGGAGCATTCCCTAAAGATACAGCAGATTCAGGCCAAAGCCTCAGTTGCGGGAAGCTGGGAAATACTGTCACTCCGCTTGTATCAGTAATATCTAAAGCTAACACATCATCAGTCACAATCGGATAACCGAGTTGATGTAAGGCACCCGCTGTCGTAGACTTACCCTGTCCCGATTTGCCAAGAAAGGCAATAACGCCGCCATTGATAACAACAGCACTAGCATGAAGGATCAAGAGTCCCCGTTGGTGGAGCAGCATTGCTAAAGGAATAACCATAATAAATGGAGGAAGCAGCTGCTCATCAACACCAGATTCTATATCGACCACAATCTCTCGTCCATCCCTTACCAGACAAGCGCCTACCTTATCCCAGGCGAAGCAAACTTCTTTAGCATCCGCACGCAGTACAAAGTCTTCTTGATTAGCTGTCTCCGATACAGTCCGATCTACATTTCCTTTACGGATAACTATATCTTGATTTGTCGCTCCCGGCGTGAGTGCGGGTAGGGGAAGGGTAGAATGAATACCTAAACCATAGGCAGTATAAGAAAACATTACTTTAATCAATACTTACAATAGTTCAGATTTTTAACAAATCAAACCAATACCATAAATTTTAACGATGCTGGAGGACAACAACTTTTCTATTGTCCCCCATCCGCGCATCTATTGACAAATACTATCTATTATGGTTAAGGAACTTCTGTTGTTGGCACACCGCTAGGTACGAGCGTCACTTCTTCCACAGCACCATGAACGGTTAGGGTAGGTTTGTGGTAGGGTTTCTTCACTTGTACAGCAGCTTGTTGATTAGATTGCATGAGTTTAATCTCCTAAGTTGTAATTGAAGTAGTTGTTGCTTAGTGGAGGGACTTGAGGGTAGTTAAGTCCCGTGACTCGAAACTTGATTGAGGAATTGCTAGATTACTTTACATTAAATAGGAACAACCACACCACTAGGTACGAGAGTAACTTCTTCCACAGCACCGTGAACAGTTAGGGTAGGTTTGTGGTAGGGTTTCTTCACTTGCACAGTAGCTTGTTGATTAGATTGCATTGATTGGATCTCCTTATCAATTAATTGTTGAGAGTTGAATGCTGAATGGTTGCACAAAATCCGTCGTTTTTTTAGCGATTTCACCTCCTTGAAAAGGAATGGGAATTAGAATTTAAAGCTCACGATAACAGATAGCGATCGCATCGTTTTAGCTGCGTAATGATGGTAGAAGAGTATACCGAGAAAGATCTGGCAAATTACCGATCGCAATTTTTCCCTGACTCTCCACCCAAGCATGAGCTTCTAATTTGCCTGACTCGCCTTTAGCAACACCGATGCAGAGATGGGCTGATTGACCGTACCAACTCAATAAGATTTGTGTCGTTAAGGCGCGAGCAAGACACTTGACTCCGGGCATATAGCGGCTTACGGTTACTACAGCCCAAGAAACTTTATTAATCGAGGTTTGATTGACCTCCTGCAACTTGGTAGTTGCTGATGTAATTCTGGATACCAACTGATATAAGATGTTAAAGGGCAACAGCCACAATCCCAACCGAATTCCTGCTAACAGTATCCCAGCCTCGATCAGAAGAATGCGATCGCTGGTTGTTAAGCTGAGAAACGTACCCAGCCGTTTCATCCTTTAACCTCAATTAACCCTTGGGCTTTAAGTTGTTCGAGTAATTCCATCAAGTCGCGATCGCATTCTTCAGGATTTACTTCGTATTCTTTGAGAATAGTCTCCCGAATTTCATTCACGAGCTTGGGTTGTTGAATTAGATTCCAGATGTAAGCTCCTACATCATTAAGACCATAGTAAGCTCCAGACTTCGGATCGAGAATGACTGCTTCGTCCCCCAAATTCGAGGAAACTTGACGCTTGGCTACTGTGATTCTTGAAGAACTTGAAATCATTAGCTTGTAACTTATAATCTGTTGAATTTTTACGGCAGTGCTGTTGACTAGATATAATGTGTATCTCCCGCCGTTTCTATTCCATACTTCCTGATATCTTCGGCTTAGTGATGTCCGATCGATTAGGAGATTAAGAGTCGGTTAACTTAATTAATTGATAACACTAAATCTGAGTAACCGTCTACTACCCAGAAATATTCTTTACTAAAGCTTTAAATTAATTCCTATGTTTATAAAGTTTAGGTAAAGAGCATTTAGTTTCTTTTGGTACAGCTAAATATCACAAAATATCTATTTAATAAAATTAGATTTACATTTTTTAACATTATTGGCAAACTTATTAAATAGGTTTGCTGAATAAAGATTGAAACTGTTAAGAGTTTCCTGCCCCCACCAAAAGACTTATTCAGCAAGCCCTACCAAAACATCCTAGCAGTTAAGAGCCACCGTCTTTTTAAGCGGTGAATGAAAACGACTTAAGGACTTTAGTCCGCCGTGTCCTATAAAGCGTGCTAGGATTTTATAGGAGGTAACCAAGTGTTAAATCTGACATTCGAGTACAAAGCTAATCCAACACCAGAGCAAGTTCAAATGATTGAACACACTTTAACAGTGTGCCGCAAAGTCTGGAATTTTGCTTTGCGTGAAAGAAAGGATTGGATTAATTCTCGCAAGTGTCAGATTAATGCTTGTTCGCTGGAATCAGAATACATCACCCCAGCCGATGCCCCCTATCCTAACTATGCTCAGCAATGTAGAACACTCACCATTGCTAAGACTGAATTTCCGGAACTAGCAACCGTTAATGCTCAGGCATTGCAACAAGTCCTCAAGAGGCTGGAAGCAGCTGTTGTGGACATGAAGCGCAAAGGGATGGGATTTCCTCGGTTCAAGAACAGATACCGGATGCGGTCATTCGTCTATCCGCAACTAGGAAGAGGGCAGTTGTTAAGGGGAAATCAAGTCAAACTTCCCCAGTTAGGCTGGCTTACATATGTTAAGTCACGAGAGATTCCAGATGGGTTTGTCGTGAAGCAAGCCCGAATCATTCGTAAAGCGTCTGGATATTTCGTGCAGTTATCGCTCTCAAGTGATGTATCTGTTCCCGATGTTATGCCTAGCGGTCATCCAGTAGGGATAGACCTAGGACTAGATAAGTTCGTTGCCACTTCT
>DNXU01000463.1:0-4506 GCA_003505715.1 Cyanobacteria bacterium UBA8803
CGAAAAAAGGTGAGAGGAGATAGAAGGAAAGGAAGAGTTCATGTCATGGGAGGGCTGAGATACTCAGACAAAAAAAGATTCGTAGAGTTTTTAGACAAAGGGAATGCAGACAATTTCTACAAAGTCCTGAAAATCTTTTATCAGGAGCTAATTAAAGAACCTACTGTGCCTCCCCAATTAAGGTAAATGCTGCCCAATCTTTGGGATTAGGATTTGGCTTCATCACTACTAACATAGCCTCCCGTAAGGCTTTAGCTTTATCAGGATGCTGCTGTAATTGGCGATAAAACTCCTTCATTAAATCCGCCGTAGGCGCATCGGGCACATTCCACAAAGAGACAATTACACTAGGCGTCCCGGCATTAATAAAGGAACGAGATAAACCAATGACGCCATCGCTGGTAATATCTCCTCTACCTGTATCGCAAGCACTCAAAACTACCAGTTCGGCTTTGAGTTGCAAGTCAAAGATTTCGCTAGCAGTGAGCAAGCCATCATCTTGGCTAGAAGGTGCTAAAGCGATGGCTCCCGGTAAATCTAATTGTACTTCTCCTTGGAGTTGCCCGTAATCGAGTAAGCCGTGAGTTGCTAAATGAATCTTGCCTGCTTTGGGCAATTGTGATTTGATAAGCGTTTCAGTAGCTTGATTCCCAATTAGGGGTTTAGTGTTGAATAATCGGCCAATTTCAATGGCTTCGTCTTGGGCACCGGGGAGACTGGCTAATTGTGAGGGGGGTTCGCCAATTTTTAAAGAAATGCTGGGCATAGTGGGATTACCCACAATTAGCATATCCTGCCCTTGGGTTTTGGCTCGTTGCTGGCGAGTAAGTTCTAGTACTTGAATGGAAGGAGCAGTGAGAATGGTGTGTTTTTCGATTAGATATTTACCTGACTCATCTTGCAGGGCGGGAAAAGGGACGAGGAATAATTCTTGATGAGGGATAAAGATGATATGGGCATCAGGATTAGTAGGGAGAAGATTGGCAATGGGTTTGATGAGTAAGCCGTAGAGTTGTTGTAGGCGTTCTTTTTGGTCTGCACCTGGTTCGTAGATAATCTCAAGGTTAGCACGACCTCCTCTAACTCCTATTGATTCTCTGCTGCTACGAACCAGCTCTGGTAAGGGAGTTGGGAGGGATTTGAGGTTAACCTGCTCAAAGGCAACTTCACCTGTAGGTTTAATGATCCAAACGTAGAGTTCTGAAATTTTGGTATCGCTAAATTTAATAACCGAATATTCAACGATTGTCGCCTTTTGCTGTTGGGCAACTTCTTTCAGCTCATCGATACTAGGGGGCGGGATAGTCAGAGCAGGAGTGGATTGAGAAGATAATCCCCTCGCTAATAATTCCACAAACGCTCTCGCTCGCCCTCGTTCAGAAATTTCCAGAGCTTTAGTAATTTTATTCTGGGCAATGAAAACTTGTTGCAGCAGGAGATAAGTAGCGGCTTGCTGTTCAAAGATTGACACTTTCCAATCATTATTATTGCCTAATCCTCTCCGGATACCCTCCCAGGTTTCCATAGCTGCGCTGAGGATACGTTCTGCTTCAGAAAGATTACCAGAATTTAAGAGATCTGCTCCCAAATTGTTCAAAGATTCTCCTTCACCGTTGCGATCGCCGATTTCCTTAGCTATAGCTAAACGCTGCCGGTGATAATCAATTGCTTTGGCGTAGTCACCCAGGAGATGGTAAACATTTCCCAAATTACCCAAAACTGTACCTTCGCCGTTGCGATTGCCAATTTCCCTGAAAATGACTAAACTCTGCTGGTGGTAATCAATTGCTTTGGTGTAGTCACCTAGATCATGGTAAGCATTTCCTAGATTACCCAAAGATTCTCCTTCGCTATTGAGATCGCCAGTTTCCCTAGCTATGGCTAAACGCTGTTGGTGGTACTCAATAGCTTGACCATAGTCTCCCAGGTTACGGTAAGCAGTTCCCAGATTACCTAGAACTGTACCTTGTCCGTTGCGATCGCCAATTTCCCTGAGAATAGCTAAACTCTGCTGGTGGTACTCGATTGCTTGGGCATAGTTCCCCAGAGCATGGTAAGAAATTCCCAGGTTACCTAGAGATTGTCCTTCGCCGTGGCGATCGCCAATTTCCCTAGCGATGGTTAAACGCTGCTGGTGGTAATCAATTGCTTTGGCATAGTCCCCCAGGAAATTGTAAGCAAGTCCGAGATTACCCAAAGATTGTCCTTCACCGTGGCGATCGCCAATTTCCCTAGTTATGGCTAAACGCTGCTGGTGGTAATCAATTGCTTTGGCATAGTCCCCTAGGGAATAGTAAGCAACTCCCAAATTACCCAGAGTTGATCCTTCTCGTTGGCGATTGCCGATTTCTCTATATATAGTCAATGCCTCTTGCCAAGATTGTATGGCAGCTTGAAATTGACTAACCTGATACTGTTGAATTCCTTGCTGAAACAGTTCGTTAGCTTCTGCTTGTTGCGCATCTGGAGTTTGTGCCAATACCTGTGCGTCAAGGCGCAAGTAGGAACCCCGATCCGGGTTGGTGAAATCAGCAGCAAGTTTGGAGAAGCGAGTGGGGAAAGCTTGTCCGGAACTTAGCCAACCACTGGAAGATGTGAAATCGAGATTCAAAATCACCCCGATCGCAAAACTCATAAGAGCGATAATGAAAAATCTGGGCAGACGCATAGGTGATCGGGGAAAAGAGAATGCAGGCTCATAGGTCTACTCTATCTCTTACCATTTTCACCTTATGCTAGGTAGCATGGCAAAGATATACGGCTGAAGCCTAAGATGTTTACTGGCACCTGGCTGCCTAAGGAATGGAGAATTGAGGCTACTTAGAACAGACAAATTTGATAGAGGCTTCTTCTGGCGAATTAGGAACTGGCGTACCTGATTCACCCTCATCACCATAGTCGTAATCTTGAATGGCTTGTCCGTTGGCGTCAAGCGATCGCTCAAAGCGCACTTGATAGGATTGAGTTTGGCAATCAACGGATATGTAGAAAGTTCTGCTGTAAACCAGTTTACCTGCTTCGCGATAAGGTTCTCCGTGAATTACATGAGACCAAAAAGAGCGAAACCTGCCGTTCTCCTCAATTGCTGAGATATCTACATAGTAGATATTATTTTGGGCATCAGTTTTAACTCTCACCCACCCAGAAGCCATGGCTGGGAATGTCAGGAGGGTGCCTGATACGGAAAACAGGGTGAGTACTCCACTCAGGGAACGGTGGTAGAGTTTGGCCAGGTTAGTTGTCATATCGCATCTAATTGATGTTACTGGTTGAGTCTTGCTAATACTTTATATCTCTGTAGGATGAGGAGGTATGCAACTATGGGTTACTCAAACTCGCCCCTACCTTGGATATTTTTTTACTGACAACTCCCCTAGAAGTTAGGATTAGCGATCGCACCCGCTACTATCCTAATCGTCGCTCTCTACCTGGGAAAGTCAGGTACTCTGTTAATAGCTTATACTCACCCATTTCCCTGACGAGACTCTTGTCGGACTTGTCCGTCCATTACCGCTTGTTGCAAGCTCATGAAAGCGTTCAAATCTGAGCATTCAAATTTAGTTCTTAGCAGCTGACGCAGTTGATTTTCAGCTGTTACGGTGAGATAGCCGTCACTCATAGCTTGGCGGACAATTTCGCGAATGGAAAGCACGATCTGTCTCCTGGGTAGTAGGGCACTCTGAATTTCAACCTAACTAGGAATTACCCTTTAAGGAAGATAAGGCTGGCGGTGGAATTCGATGGTATTTTCTTTCAAGATGACATTATACCCTTCATAGAAATCCTGTCCGAGCAGTCCAATATCCTGGGTGGGTGGCGCAACCAATACTACCATATCGGTTTTGATGCGATCGTCTATTTTCTGGAACTTGGCTAAGGCGGTAAGTAAGGTCACTACTGTACCATCAGCAACCAGCATTTTTTGGGTGCCAACTAGCGGCAATTTTAATTTAGCTGCCATTGGTCTGGTAATTAAAGTAGTGGTCGCCCCCGTATCAAAAATCATGTCAAATGTATGCTGGTTATTGAAGGTAACTTCAACCACTGGGCGGTTGTGCGATCGCTTTTTGATGGGGATGGAGAAAAACTCTGGATTGGTGTCAACTCGGCAGGGTTTAGCCGAACTAGTTTGAGACATTGAGGGCTGGCGGTGAAATTCCACGATATTACCTTCTGTCTCTTAATCGGCTATAGTTCTGGGAATAGGGTTGCTATGCACGCAAATTTGGCTCTCCCGTAGATATTGTGATAAGAAAAACTAATTTATAAAGCCAAATGCTTACTGGGTAAGAAATTACCCATTACCAATCACCAAAAATACCGTTTTCCACCATCAGTACGGGAGAGCGCAGCAATGCCTATTCGTCCTCTTCCCGCCGCAAACTTTGTAATTCCTCAACGCTGAATCCTGTAGTTTGACTAATTGTTTCATCATCCAGGATTTTAAGCAATTGCTTGGCAATTTCAACTTTTGCTTCTTGAGTACCTTGTTGAATGCCTTGTTGA
>DNXU01000463.1:4557-9137 GCA_003505715.1 Cyanobacteria bacterium UBA8803
TGTTGAATGCCTTGTTGAATGCCCTGTTGAATACCTTGTTTAACAGCTTTAGACATCGCACCCCGCATATCCTGAATAAAGATCTCCCGTTTCTCCAAGTCTTCCAACTCTTCAGGACTGAGGTTGACTTGATTAGCGATCCCAAAAGCTTGAGTTATTTCTGGTACGTTCCCCATTACCTCTGGCACGCTATGCAATTCCCGCGCACACTTGAGGAAGTAAATCCATTTGTCTGTAACCGACTCTAGTTCAGCTAACCCTTTCTTAAATTTAGGCAACTCAACAAACACTAGTTCAATATCGTGGGTTAGGTAATCTACTAAATAATCTTTCTCTTTTAGGACAAACCGTGAAATTACCTTGTCAAATTGCTCAAACATTTTAAAATCTGTAATAGTCAGAGCAATCACTGGATTTAGCCAACTATAACTTTCTCCTGACTGGAGTTGAACGGAATAGGACTTGGCAGCGTTGTACAAAATCCGCTTCTCAAAGCTTTCCACATTCAAGACTTGCATTTCGATAATTACCGTTTTATCTCCAGTAATCCTGGCTTTGACATCCAAATAGGTGTCTTTCACCCCTCTGATTTTAGGAGCTAGATAGGGGTTCAGGATTTCTAGGTCTTGAATTATCGGCTCCTCGTTATAGAGGATAGCATTCAAGAAGCTGATGATAATTCCTTTACTTTCCTCAGAACCAAAGATTTTTTTGAAGGCAAAATCAATCTTAGGATTGATGAAAATCATAGATTATTTTTAAATTCTCGAATCTATACTTTATATTTTAAATCATCTGCGTCAACAATAGGGCAACCTTTCATGTTGATTTTTCCCTACTTTCTATAATTAGAGGCAAAGCATAGGCGAGTAACATGGCTGTAGGTAAAACCCAAGGAAACAGTATGGCCACCGAATTATAAAGCTGCAAACTAACTCCTCCATAAACAAAGGTTGTTCCTGCTAGCGCTATACTTAACTTGGCTCGGTGCTGGCGTTTCACTCCCATCATAGTTAGGGGTTTTCCTAACACCACAGCTACTCCAATCAGCCACAGATCGGGAATAGGAATGACCAATCTTTTATGTAAAAAATGGTGTATCATATAGGCATGAGCTTCTCCGCCTGTAAAAGGTTGGCGGGTACTCTTACCTGATTGCTTGAGCGAGCGTGCCAATCAATCGAAGGACTACTCAGGCTACCACTACCTTCTATCCACCCCCGCAATGCTGATTGATAATAACTCAGATAAACGCGCTGCCACTCCTGATAGAAACCACTTAAAGATTCCGGATAGGGAAGCGTAGCACCAAGATGTTGCCCCCTCCCCCAAGACAATTCAAACAAACAGCTTTGATGAAACCACCGTACTGTTAGCTGAAAATTAGTCATTACTCACCAGTCATCAGGCATCAATCATAACCAGAGCTTAGCCCCCCTTACCCCCAACCTTGGGGGGAACTACATCCTCCTGCCAAATCTGCTGCCACACTAATTAGGGCGAAAAACAAAAGGAGGCAACACCAAAGAAGCACCTGCCTTAGTCACCAGAGTCACCCGAAAAACCTCCTCAGGTGTCCGGTTCTTCGAGCGCCTGGAGTGGATGTTGAGCCACTTCGGTTGAGTAACTAGAGGGAAGTTCCAGCAACCAATTCAATAACTCTGGATTAGTTAGGATAGCAGTGGCTTGTTCCCAACTCAAGACTTCCCACAATTCCCAATCCTGCGATCGCAGTTGGGGTAGAAGCGCCTCTAGTTGAGCCACTGCTAGTCTGGTAGGACGCTGGGTGGAGTCCGCAGGCAGAGCGATCGCATTCTTACCAAGACAGCGCAAGTACAGCAAAAGGCGATCGGGAGAGTTATCTAACCAAGCTTGAGGGAGTCTATAATTCCAGTCCAGATCGGGAGATAATTGAGTTGACGCTAATAAAAACTTTAATTGGTCGTAGCGTCCGAATCCCCCAACATTCACTTGTTTGAGTTCTTCGATCACTTCCACGATCACATAAAAATGAGCCATAAATTCCGACAGTTCGATCGCCGCTCTTGGCAAGTTAATAGTTTTATCAGTTAAGCTCCCCATCGGGATGAGACAAACTTTAAACTCACCCACCCTCAAATTACAAACTGCCCCTAGAACATTAGCATAGGCTGGATGAAAGACCGAGCCATCATCTAGGAAGTGGGGCAGATCCGGTGCCCATTCCTCTAGCCATTTCTCAAACCCCAACAGAGCTAAAGCATTCAGATAAGCCTGCCAAATGACTTCCGCAATTGCCCGGTCTAAACAATTCAGAAATTCTTGGCGATATACTGTTAAAAATTCAGCTTGTACCTCTTCTGAATTATCAGGGTCATTCCTGTAGGATGGCTCGCAAATGCCTCGGCTGATGTTGGGGTCGTCTAAGGATTGGCTAGGTAAGATGCCTCGCCGGAGGGAAAGACGATGCTCCCGCAGTAACTCCGCCATATCTTGTAGCCTTGCCATTACCTCGTAGGGAGAAAGTCTTATATGAGTTTTGGCATGAAAGGAGCGGGCAATCTGTTGGAGCTGTACCGAAGTGGGTAACAGACATTGTCCGGTTTGATTCGAGGCAAGGCGATCGCGACGATAGATAGTATGATAGCTCTTTAATAAGAGGCGAGCCTGCTGAATTTCGGTATTAGTCAGTCGAGGAACTTCGGCAAAGATTCGTGCTAGTTGTTCGGGTGCGGTATCATTTAAAATAGCCCAATCACTAATGAGATATACTCCCTGTTGTAAGAGAAAATGATTGAGTTCGCGATGCTGTTTGACTAGTTTAATTGTCCAACTAGTCAGGCTACCGCGATCCGGATCAAAAGTCTGTAAAATTTCAGTAGCCAGGGATCGGAAAGTGCGAGGAGCAGGGTTTTTATCAATTCCCACATCTGTGAGGACAAAGGGAAACAAATCGTAGCGACTGAAACCGTGATCGCTACCAAATTTAGTTTCAAGTTGGATGCAGGTTTGCTCTATGTGCTTGGAGATAAAACAGCGCAAACACAGCTGAGCCAATGCTTGGCACTCTGGTTCGCCAACCAAGTCCTCACCTCGGCACCAACGCATCAACTGGCGTTGGATCGCTAGCTCCGGCACGTCTGCTCCTGAGATAAAGTGGGGAAAGTGAAACTGAAAAAAGGCTTGAGCGGCAGGCAGATCTTCGCGCTTGCACCCTGCCTTGGCATCTATCCTAATCAACATCCAGTATGCCGATGCCGCACTCATGGCAGTTTAACCAACTTCACCGCTTGCATGTAACTACCTCATGGTTGTCTTCTATCTTTACCTAGCTCTGGACATACTATTGCTATGCAGTTATTTAGAGAGTGTAGGGTATGGGGTATTTTTTCCCTACACCCCACACCCTACACCTGGTAAGTGCGATCGCGACGCTCTCCCTATTTACAGATTAGACTGATAGATAGGTATCTTAAACGCTATATGAAAAAGCTACTCCTAATTCTTGTGCTAATCAGTTGTGCGGGTTTTGGCTACATTTACTACTACTGGCGACAAGCCACCAAACTGCCTGACTGGTATGCCACTCAGGCTGTTAGTACTCAGAAAACCTTGGATGCAGATCAGAAATCAGAAATTCTTTCTGCTAAAGCCAGACTGCAAGGGAAAATTGATGAAAGTCTGGCTAAAGCTGAGGGAGATAGCCAACCAAGTACCCTGAATAGTAAGCAACCTACGAGGGAGCCAATTAATTCTATAGAATCAACGGTGCAGGAGATATCGCCATCTCAAAACGTAGAAATAGAACTTAGCGATCGCGAAGTTAACAATTTAGTGCTGAACCAGCTGGCCGAAAAAATTGGTAGCCACCAAGTAGTTGCCAATGCTCCCAATGTCCATACCAGTATCAAAGATGGAACTATTGAAACTGGAGCAGTAGTCAATCTATCAGAACTTTCTAGCAATGACCTAGCCACCAAGGAAAAAGCCGCTTTAGAAAAAGCCTTAGCTACGTTTCCCTTTATGAAGGATAAAGAGATTTATGTAGGAATAGCCGGGAAACCCATAGTAGAAGACGGCCAATTGAAATTAGGGGATAACCCAGAGATTAAAGTAGGAAACCTAAATTTTTCTCTTGCAGAACTATCCCAGCAGTTAAACATCCCTGAAGAAAAACTAAAACAGAAGCTTAACCTAGCTGTGAACCTGCAAAAAGTGGCAATTAACGACTTAGAATTGACTGACAATAAAGTTGTACTCCGAGGTTCACCTAGATCGTCAACTTCAGAGACTCCTCACAGGTAATAGGACTCAGGCACAGCTTCTATTAGTAGTGCATTACGCTGGAGCTAACGCACCATTGCCATATATTATAGTGTAGCTGCGTAAAATATATCGTCTATTATATGGTAATAATCGAGGAGAACTTGCTGACCAATTACCAATTACCAGATACCTAAACTTAATCACGGGATAAGGACAACTTAACCTGCAACAGAGACAATTCTAGGGTAAAGACATCTTTCGATAGACTTCAGCAGCCCTTGAAAGCATCCCCTACCCTTTTGGGAGGGGCTTTTTTAACTTTTGGTGGGGGTCTG
>DNXU01000159.1 GCA_003505715.1 Cyanobacteria bacterium UBA8803
AGAGGAAGAAGATAAGAGGGGTTATCGAGTCGGATTTGGTATAACCCACATCCCCCATTCCCCATACCCCATACCCCATTCCCCATTCCCCATTCCCCAAATGATATCAAGCCCACTGATTGAAGCGAGCAATCCAGTTTTGCAGCACAGCAATAATTTGCTCTCGTCGCCGCTCAAAGTTAGCAGCAATGCCGATAAAGAGAATGCCCACAATTAAACCAATGACCCATTTAGAGAAGGGATAGCGGACACTTAAAACCACTAACTGATAAAAAACAGTGAGCAAAAAAGTAGCCGTACCCACAAATAGAAAAGCTCGTACTCGCAGCCCCAATCCAGCAAAGATCGCAATAATACCCATAAGGCCAGGAAGTAGTCCAGTTTCTTGGTGAAATAATAAAGCCACCAGGCAGATCAGAACACTACCCAGTAAGCGGAGGTGGTGACGCGCCTTACGAGACTGGGACATTCTCAAACCCGGATCGACTTGGGCAATATAGAGTAAGGATAAGCCCAGCATGGTAGCATACCATAAGGGATCTATCAGCTGTTGGCTGCCAAAAAAACGCAAAATCGCCCAATCAATAAACAATAAACTCATATAACTCCAGCGTAAATTTGACTGACGGTGCGCTACCCAGCCATAAAAACCAGCAACCACCAGCAAATTGATAGAGGAAATTGTTTGACTGTTGACCCAAACCGTTAGCAACGGAGATACCATGGCATAATGCTGCCAAGGTCTAGAATTCCATCCCCACCCTCTCCAGGGCAATTGGTAGATAATAAAGGCGATCGCACAAGCAATCATGACTCTCCAAGGATCTAACACGCTCAACTGAGTCCAGGTGAGACGTGCATAGATGCCTGTGCCTAAAATTTCTATTAATCCCGCGTATACCCAGGAGTCGGAGGGGGTGAGGAAGTGAGGGGGTGAAGAATTTTGCTTTTCTGGTTGCCCACTCCTTGCCTTGCGATCGCGTCCCTGTAGTAAAGCGTAAACCGCTAGCACCCAACTTATCGCAATACCAACGGGTCTTAAGTTGGGCATGGTTCCTAGTGCCATCCCTGCACCCAGCACCATCAGACAACTGCCAATAGCCCAATGGATGTGAGCTGTGGTTTCAATTTCGGTGATGCTAAAGTTAAGTAAGATGGGATTAACCCGCGACTGCCAAAACCAGGCTAGGGAACGGTAAACAATTGCGATCGCGGTAGCTACGACAGCAAAAATCGTAAAGGCATCAGCCGGACTGCCTCCTGATGCCTGAAACATTTGATAAATGACTAGTTCATACCAGGCGATCGAAATTGCCGCCAGGGATAGATAACTAATACCCTTCCATTCCCAACGGCGACGCCCTACCCCAATGCCAGTTAAGGCAGCACCAAGGGTGAGAAATCCGGTATAAGGGGTAAAGTATTCAACCCGCAAGCCAATACCAATTAGGGCGTAAAGTAAAGGCAAAATTTCCAAACTTGCCAATCTGGTCATAGGAAGTCTGGAGTCGGAAGTCGGGAGTCGGGAAGAGGAAATGGCAGATTGCCGTGCTAGCCACCAGTCGGTTAGGAATAAGGTCAGCAGTGCCAGAATGATGTTAGCGATAGCCAGAACTAAAGTTGAACCATGAGCTAGAAGAATCAGCTCTGCCATACCAAGTTCAACAGTCCAACTGATACCGTAAACTGTAGCATCGGTAGGTTTTTGCCAGCAACGATAGAGGATAGCACTGCCGAGTAGGACAGATGTAATGAGGTATTCCCAATTTCCAGAGACAAGTTCCAGGTAACTCCAGAAGCTTTGTAGGGTTAGCATTAATAATTCCACACTACACAAAGCTATCGCCCAGGTGTCACAGGATTGAGCATAGAGGGCGGCTAGGGTGCCAGGGCGTTGCCCTAACCAACTCCGTAGCAACCACAATCCTAGGGTAGCGATCGCGCCGACTAAAGACCAATCTGCTACTGAAAGTTGGGGTAATCCAGGGATACCTTCCCAAAGCAGTACCCCACCATAACTCAGACCAACTCCAATCGTAATTAAAGCTGCGGCTAACTGTTTCAAATAGCGAGTGTTCAGCCACATCAATGTCGTGGCAACGGCTAAGCTAATCAGTCTTACCCCTGGGAATGGCAGGGTTAGAAATTGTGCCATGCCCAAGGCGATCGCACTCCACCAGGATGCTTGCTGCCGTCGCGGTTCGCTGCTGTAGCTGGCAACTCCCGTGAGTGTGAGGGGAGTTAACAACCATAACAGTCCCCATTGTTGAGGAGGAGAGGTGAGAGTGAAGGTAGAGGGAAATATCTCATGCCACAGCAAGACGTAACTGAGTCCGGCTAGGACAAAACCAATATGCCAGCAACCGCGATACCAGAAAATAGGGGGGTGGGGGATGCTGAGAGTCCATTCTGCTATCGTTAGAGCGAGTAATATTGCTGCCCAGTATGGTTGGCTGAGATTGGGGAACCAAGTGTTAATGGTGGAGCATAGGGTTAGTAAGCCTGTAATGTGGGTGAGGTAGATGAGGGGAACTCGGATGGGACGATGGCGGTGGGTGACAATGGCGAGGGTGATGGTGGACAGGAATAAATTTAGCGATCGCGTCGTGGGATGGAGAGTAGCGATCGCAGTTAAGATCGCACCCAGCACGAGGGTCAGTCCTTCACCAAAACGAGCCAGTTTCAGTTGTTCTTTACGATAGAGCCAATCCGTCCCACCTACCCAGAAAATAACATAAGGAAAGAGTGCCAAGCTGAGTAAAGCCTGGGGAGATGAACCCGTGAGTTGGGTTAAGATGGCGATCGCATCTTGTTGTAAGGGTAACGGTAGCAAGCGCCACAGCAAGAATAGTACTTGCAGACCAATGCTAAAAATAGCCGCCAAATCCCGACGCCGCCCAGAATACTGCAAGCGCTGGGCGAAAAACGATATACCCAGTCCGCTAACCGCAGTCGCTTGCCAGGGAAAAGTCTCTTTGAGGGCAACCCACCAGCCAATGAGTAATAATCCTCCACCAATGGCATCCCAAAGTTGAGAACCAAAGGATAAAGCCGAGTCCCGTGATGTTTCTGGGGGTTTACCCAGTCGTGCCAACAGCCAACCACAAGTACCAATAGCTAACCCAAGTTGGACAATAGGCAGGTGAACTATAAAAATCCCCCTTACCAGCAGTACGGTTAGGGCGTAGATAACTACAGAACTGCCAGTTGGGGCGTTAGGTAGGATGCCTCTTGCTAATGTTGGGCGTGAGGGACGAGGGGATGGAGTGGGTTTAGGGCGTTTGGGGAGGAGAATAGCAGTTCCCATCACCCCTAAATAGACCGCTAGCATGGGAAATCCCGACCACTGCCAACCCCAGTGCAAGTAACTCAACCATAAAATCAAAGCGGTGCGAGAGGTGAGGCGTGAGGAGTCATCTCGAACGGCTTTATTAAGAATAGTAACAGCAGTGAGGGTAAAAGCAGCGACACCCACCTCCAGCCATTCCCAGGCATCATACCACAAACCAAAGCTATCCATTGCCCAAAAATTAACTGGCACTAAGAGGAGGGCAATGAGTTGCAAAGTTTGAGCGGTTAACTGCAAACTGCGTTGCTGACCAGCCCAAAAGCTAATTCCCCAGGAAATCATAGTGTATCCCCACAATACGCCATACTGTCCGATCGGGGGAAAATTCTGCCATTGCGTAGCCGCTAGTACCCCAGAAGAGACCACCACCAGGAAGACACCCAGAAACAGCAGCCACCGCACGCTGAGTTCATCTTGAAAGGATTGCCAAATATTGGATAGGAGTGAGGGAGTAGGAAGTGGAGGGGGTACTTCAACTTGGGGAGGGGGTATAGGTTGAGGAATAGGTACACTAGAGACAACAGCTGGTTGCGGTAGAGGGCAGGATAAATAGACATGACTTAACCGCTTTACCTGGGTATTGCTAATCAAACCCAAGCGCAACCAGGCATCTAGACCTTCTAGCAATTCAGGTTGCGATGCTGAAACGGTGACTTCAATTCTGAGAGGTCGGTTGGGTTGAGAGGACATGGCGTTAGGAGGAGTACTTATACCAGATCGATCGTTGCGCTGGTTGCAACTACTTATCTCTCTGGCGTGTGCCACTTATGCAAAAAGTCTACTGCTTCCCGAGCCAAGATGGGCAATAATATCAAATCCAGTATATGTAGGCTAATATAGATTTTCTTGAAAATATTAACCACGCCTACTAGACTATAAGCAAAGAAGTACGGAAGATAATCAAGCCCTCAAAATTAGAAGAAAAGATAAAAGATTTAGAGATAACACAAAATATTATAGATAATGATTTTATAATTATAAACCGTAGTTAACTGATGGCAAAGATGATGCCTTTAGGTTATCTAAATTTATTAATGCTAGAGGAATAATTTTAACAGTTATGGCGTAATTAAAAGCTAAAACTTTAGAGATTTTAAAAGGTTGCGCCGATTATCAAAATAACTGAGTTTCCAGCTTCGGAGGTGTCCTAATGAATAGCACCGATACGGCGATTTCCCAAAACCCGGTTGTAGTCATCGGCTATGGGAATAGCCTACGGAGTGACGATGGAGTTGGTCAATTAGTGGCAACCCAGGTACAAGGGTGGGAATTGCCCTCCCTCAGAGTACTAGCCGTACACCAATTAACTCCAGAACTGGCTGAAACCCTAGAGAGCGCTAAATACGCAATTTTTATCGATGCCTGTCCGGTTTCTGAGGCAGAAACTGATAGTGCAGGAGGAAGCCACGGCGTACAAGTATGTCCCCTTCAACCAATGGATGCCGAAAATTTCAGTATGGGACATGTTAGCGACCCGCGATCGCTCCTAGCATTAACTCAAGTAGTCTACGGCCATTCTCCCCCAGCATGGTTAATTACCATCCCAGCCATTAACTTCGAGTTCGGCGAAAACCTATCCCCCCTTGCCCAACAGGGAGTCACTCTTGCCCTAAATGAGATTCGCCACTTATTAGCTAATTAGTTGTTGGTTGTTTGTTGTTTGTTGTTTGTTGTTTGTTGTTTGTTGTTTGTTGTTGGTGATTGGTGATTGGTGATTGGTGATTGGTGATTGGATTTCCCACAAACA
>DNXU01000287.1:0-10919 GCA_003505715.1 Cyanobacteria bacterium UBA8803
CATTTTACACACGCTCCAGTATCGCCAGGATTGCGAAATGCTCTTTGGTTATTTTATCGATCACGAGCCGGACTGTAAGTTAGGGGATCGAGCTAGTGTAATAAATATAGAGGCAGCGTTTGCCCAAACTCAAGCCCTTTTAGCACTATTCGAGGGATACTTCCAGGCAAAATTCCTAGCAAAAGCCCCATCACTACCCCATCCAACCTATGCGGGAAACTTACACCTTTATCCGAGCGCCTGTGGCCGCCCCAACAACCTCACCGGATAGCGCCCAATGGGGTGACGCTTTCCAAAACGGAATGTAGGAAACAACGAAAAGCCCAATTTAGAACAAATAGGCAGCTATAGCCAAAAATTAGGTTTCAGCTACAAACCCCTCACCCCCTCCCTCCCTCACCCCCTCAATCGTGACTAGCTCCGTCAGGCATAATCGCTCCCGTCAGCTTAGCACCGCGCAGGTTAGCCTGATCCAAATTGGCATCAATTAAAACGGCTTCAACCAAAATTGCCTCAGTCAAGTTGGACCAACAGAGTTTAGCTCGATATAAATTAGCCTTAGTCAAATTGGCTCCGCGCAGAGTTGTCCAACTCACGCTAGCTCCTCTCAACTTAGCCCCCATGAGAATAGTGTTTGTCATGTTAGTACCACTGATTTTTGCCCGACTCAGGTCTACCTGAGTCAGGTTCGCTCCACTAAAGTTGGCTCCATTTAAGATAGCTTTCACCAGATTTGCCCCTTTGAGGTTAGCTTGAATTAGGGTGGCATTGGTCAAGTTAGCCTCTTCCAAGATGGCTCCCATTAAAATAGCTTTGGAAAGATTGGTACGGCTCAGCGATGCCTCAAGCAGTTTTGCCCTACTCAAGTTGGCATCCCGGAGAATTGACTCGCTAAGAATTGCTTCCTTGAGGTTAGCACCACTTAGATTTGCACCACTCAGGTCGGATGCTCGCAAGCTGGCATCACTCAAGTTGGCTTCACTAAAATTGGCTTGGGTCAGGTTGCAACTAATCAGGTTAGTTGCGTGTAGATCGGTTCCGCGCAGGATCGCTTTACTGAGATTTACCTCCCGCAGGTTAGCCAGCTGGAGGGATGCCCCAGTCAGATTGCTCTCGCTCAAGTCAGATCCACGCAGGTTGGCTTGGCTCAAGTCAACTCCAATAAGAGACGCACCCCTAAGGCTAATATCTCGAAAGTCCCGTTCTCCTGCCGCATATCGCTTCAGCAGTTCTCCGGCATTCATAGGAATACTTATTTACTTCCAACGTAACTTAAATTGGAACATGATATCCTTCTGTTTTTCTGTAATCAGAAAAAAACAGAGAGAAGACAAGGGAGAGGGGATCTTAGAAAGAAGGAAGGAAGAGAAATTCCTTCGTCTGTGTTCCTCTCCCTTCGACAAAACGGTGGAGAATTCTGAGACAATCAAAAAGCATAGCTGTGGGCTGTAGTGGCGGTAGTCTTCAACTTTTGAGCAGCCTTGAGTCTGAACTCCACCTATGTCCCTACATCTTATAGCTGCAAGGGCAGAGTTAAAGATAAGGAAAGAATACCAGCAATGCCGGACAACGTTAGAAGCCAGGTCGTTACCCAGGGCGTTCAGCGATCGCCTAATCGTGCTATGTTACGAGCCGTGGGTTTCGGTGATGCAGATTTTACCAAGCCGATTGTGGGCGTGGCGAATGGTTACAGCACCATTACTCCCTGCAATTTGGGATTGAATGAGTTAGCCAAACGGGCAGAAGCAGGAATTAAAAACGCGGGTGCCATGCCTCAGATGTTTGGCACAATTACAGTTAGCGACGGCATCTCAATGGGAACTGAAGGGATGAAATATTCCCTAGTCTCGCGGGAAGTGATTGCTGACTCGATAGAAACTGCCTGCAACGGTCAAAGTATGGACGGGGTAGTGGCAATTGGCGGTTGCGATAAGAATATGCCAGGGGCGATGATTGCGATCGCTCGCATGAACATTCCCGCAATTTTTGTCTACGGTGGCACGATCAAACCCGGAAATCTCAATGGCTGCGACTTAACTGTGGTCAGTGCCTTTGAAGCAGTAGGACAATACAGTGCTGGCAAGATTGATGAAGCCCAACTGATGGCAGTGGAACGCAATGCTTGCCCCGGTGCAGGTTCTTGCGGCGGGATGTATACCGCGAACACCATGTCTTCGGCGTTTGAAGCAATGGGGATGAGTTTGCCCTATTCCTCAACCATGGCCGCAGAAGATGCCGAGAAAGCCGATAGTGCTGAAAAATCGGCTTTTGTATTGGTAGAGGCGATCCAGAAGCAACTATTACCCAGGCAGATTTTAACTCGCAAAGCCTTTGAAAATGCGATCGCAGTCATCATGGCGGTGGGGGGATCAACTAATGCTGTGTTACACCTGTTGGCGATCGCTCGTGCGGCTGGCGTCGAGTTGTGCCTTGATGACTTTGAAACTATTCGCGCTCAAGTCCCGGTACTGTGTGACCTGAAGCCTAGCGGTCGATATGTGGCGATCGACCTCCATCGGGTGGGTGGCATTCCTCAAGTGATGAAAATGCTGCTAGTTCACGATCTGTTACACGGTGATGCCCTAACTATTACGGGTCAAACTATCGCCCAAGTCTTGGCAGATGTCCCCGATGAACCCCCACAAGACCAGGATATCATCAGACCTTGGGATAATCCCATGTATGCTCAAGGACATCTGGCAGTTTTGCGCGGCAACCTGGCGCAGGAAGGAGCTGTAGCCAAGATTACAGGGGTCAAAAAGCCGCAAATAACTGGGCCAGCAAGGGTGTTTGAATCAGAGGAAGCCTGCCTAGATGCAATTTTAGCGGGTCAAATTAAGGCAGGAGACGTGATTGTGATCCGCTATGAAGGTCCCAAAGGCGGACCGGGAATGCGAGAAATGCTAGCACCGACCTCTGCTATTATCGGCGCTGGGTTAGGCGATGCAGTGGGTTTAATTACCGACGGGCGCTTTTCCGGTGGCACTTACGGCATGGTAGTTGGTCACGTTGCACCAGAGGCAGCAGTGGGAGGTGCGATCGCCTTAGTTGAAGAAGGAGATTCGATTACCATTGATGCTACAGCGCGATTGATACAGCTTAATGTAGCCGATGAAGAGCTACAGCGACGCCGTACTAATTGGCAACCACCTCAACCTCGTTACACAACGGGAGTGCTAGCTAAATATGCCAAATTAGTGTCATCAAGTAGTATTGGTGCAGTAACAGATTTGGATTTGAGCTGGTGAGGGAGTGAGGAAGTGAGGGAGTTGGGGGCTTGCTGCATAAGCCCTATAGAGTTAGTTCCTGTCCTCGCTCACCCCCTCACCCCCTCACTCCCAACACCATAGTTGCTAGAATGTCTTTATTCTTTTTTAAGAATCCCGCCTTTTAAACCTAGTTTAGGAGCCAAAAAACATGACTGACAGTACTAGCACTAAGGATAAGGACGCTCAGATCGTAACTCAGCAATCTACCAAGCCAGAGGCTGAGAATAGAAATGCGCTTAAACTCAGACCTTTACCTCAAAATCGTCCGATTGCAGCTAATGTCGGCACCGAAACCAGCAATGACTTGATGGGCTATCTAGACTGATGGGATGACAAGCTAATTAATAAAGTAGGGAGCGTGTGGGGTGTAGGGAATAGGGTTTGGAGTAGAGTTTTGAGTTTTAAAGGGGGTGGGGTGTTGTGTTAATTTTCCCTATATCCTATACCCTACACCCAGCCTCGTTTGCAAGCTTTCTTCTCCTCCTCTCCTCTCTCAATTTTTCCGGATTGCTCTGAGTCTTCTGTGCAAGAATCGACTTAAGCTCGTACTGCTTCGGGAAAACTGCATGAACTCGGGTCTAGGACAAATCATCGGCGGACGCTACAAAATTATTCGCCAACTCGGACAAGGTGGGTTTGGTACGACCTTTGTTGCCCAAGACCAGCACTTACCCGACGATCGCTATTGTGTGGTCAAGCAACTGAAACCTCAAGCCAGCGATCCCTTCACCTTACAGACGGCAAGGCGTCTGTTTGAAACCGAAGCGAAAATGCTGCACCAGTTGGGCACTCACGAGCAAATTCCCCAACTTTTTGCTTACTTTGAAGAGAATCAAGAATTCTATCTAGTGCAAGAAATTATTGAAGGTGATGACCTCAGCCAGGAACTAATCCCAGGAAAGCCGTTGAGTGAAGGCCAAGTTATTTCTCTACTGCGAGACATCCTGGAAATTTTAGACTACGTCCACCAGCACAAGGTTATTCACCGCGATATCAATCCGCGCAACATCATCAGGCGCAAGCAAGATAGCAAGTTAGTCTTAATCGATTTTGGTGCAGTTAAACAAGTCAGCACCCAGATCCTCCCTGGCAAACATACCAGCTTCACCGTTGCCATTGGCACGCCAGGGTATCGGCCTAGTGAACAAGCGAACGGCAATCCCCGATTGAGTAGCGATATCTATGCGGTAGGTATGGTAGGAATTACGGCCTTAACTGGTTTACTCCCTCAGGAACTGCCTACCGATCCAGACACAAGTGAAATTAATTGGCAGGATCGGGCAAAGGTAAGTCCTGAGTTTGCCAAAATGTTGGACAAGATGGTACGCTATGACTTCCGAGAGCGTTACCCGTCGGCAGATTCTGCTTTACAAGCCCTGAACGACTTAGGCAAAACCCCTAACGCTACCGTTCCCCTACCTCCTGCCTCACCTCCCCCTCCCCCTGTTGCCCGATCCCAACCCACTAAACCGATCCTGTACAAAGTTTTAATCGCCGTCGGCGGACTTGGATTGGGAAGCGCGGTAGCGGTTTCTGTAGTTAACTGGATCAACTCTAATAATGCTACCGACCTGTATCAAAGAGGCCAGACACTTTTAGAATTAAAGCGGTATGGAGATGCCCTTAATGCTTATAATCGAGCTATTAAAATTCGACCAGAATATGTGGAAGCTTGGCAGGGTCAAGCTGATAGTCTTTTAGCTTTAAAGCGCTATGAAGATGCTCTCGACGCCTTTGATAAGGCGATTCAAATTCAGCCCAATTATAGAGCAGCTTGGCAGGGTCGCGGTGATGCTTTAGAGCGGTTGGGACGTTATGAAGAGGCGATAAATGCCTTTGACAGTGCCATCAAAATTTCAGCCGATGATGTGGAGGTTTGGGAGAGCCGTGCCAACGTACAGATTAAGTTACAGCGATATTCGGCAGCGATCGCTTCCTTTGATAAAGCATTGGAAATTCAACCAGATTATGCCCCGGCGTGGTACAGGCGGGGTTTGGCTCTACATAACTTGCGCCAGTATGATGATGCGATTAAATCCTATGACAATGCTTTGAAATACAAGCCTGATTCCGCTGAATCTTGGTATCAGCGGGGCAATGCCCTCATGAATTTGCAAAAATACCGAGAAGCTGTAGAATCTTATGACCAAGCTGTGCAATTTCAACCCAATTTCTATCAGGCTTGGTATAGCCGGGGCAGCGCTTTGAATAACCTGCGGCAATATGAAGAAGCCCTAGACTCATTTAAGGAAGCAATTAAATTTCAACCTAGCGCTGCTGAGGCGTGGTACGGTAGCGGTTGGGCATTGCATCAATTGCAGCGCTACGAAGAAGCTGTAAATGCTTACGACAAAGCGATTAAATTCAATCCCAAGTCTGACTCGGCTTGGTACAACCGGGGTAACGTTCTCTATAACTTGAAACGATACCAAGAAGCGATCGCCTCCTATAACCAAGCCGTTGCCAATAAACCCGACCACTACCAAGTCTGGTATAGTCGCGGCAATGCCTTATTCAATCTCAAACTTTATGCAGAAGCGATCGCTTCTTATGAAAAAGCCTTGCGCTACAAGCCAAACCACGAAGAAGCTAGCTCGGCGAAACAGCGATCGCAGCGCGAACTGGATTTATTAAACAATCAGCAAAAACAGGTAGAACAGCAGCCACCTCAAGAAAGATAAAACCTGTTCGGGGATGGGATGCAGCTGAGGAGCAGCAAACAAGAGCTAGGGAGCTGATTTCCTTCGTCCCTCTTGGGCTGTGGGCGTCGGTAGCAAACTCAGCGTTTAGTTGCTTAGACGACATTAATGTTATACTTATTTAAAGTAATGTATCTAGCTCGCTTCATTAGCGCAGAAAAGTCAGCAAATCTCAATTTTGTTTAGAAGGAGTTTATAATCAGCCCGTAGAATTAAGATATTATTAGGTTACCTAACAGTTCTTATAGAACTTTAACAAAGTCCATAATCCATACTATCAGCGAAAATTCCTTAGTGATGCCTCGCATACTCGTAATCGATGACGACCCTGCAATTTCAGAATTAGTCTCCATAAATCTGGAGATGGCTGGTTACGACGTTAATCAAGCATCGGATGGCATCAAGGGTCAGGCATTAGCAGTGCAACTTCAGCCCGACCTAATTATGCTCGATTTGATGCTACCCAAGGTGGATGGCTTCACCGTCTGCCAGCGGTTGCGTCGAGATGAGCGTACTGCTGATATTCCGGTACTGATGTTGACGGCTCTAGGTCAAACTCAAGATAAGGTTGAAGGCTTTAACGCTGGTGCTGATGATTACCTAACCAAGCCTTTTGAACTAGAAGAAATGCTGGCACGGGTGCGAGCTTTACTCCGACGTACAGACCGCATTCCCCAAGCTGCCAAGCATTCGGAGATTTTGAACTATGGCCCTTTAACCCTCATTCCTGAAAGGTTTGAGACGATTTGGTTCGATAAGACGGTCAAGCTGACTCATCTAGAGTTTGAGCTACTGCACTGCTTGCTCCAGCGTCACGGTCAAACCGTTTCTCCCAGTGAGATTCTCAAAGAAGTTTGGGGCTACGATCCCGATGATGATATTGAAACCATCCGGGTGCATATTCGCCACCTCAGAACCAAACTCGAACCCGATCCCCGCCATCCCCGATATATCAAAACGGTGTACGGTGCAGGATACTGCCTGGAATTGCCTAGTAGCGAACAGTTAACCGCCGAAGCTGGCTCATCTGCTGTGGAATCGTCGTAAGGAAGTTCCCAAAAATCAATGTCCAGTCAATTAGGGCGAGTCAATAGATGAAATCAGTTACCCATTGACCCTGAGAACGCGACTCGCCCCTACATCGGATAGTTTTTTATTGATTATATTGATTATATTGTGATGCGATCGCACTCTTTTTGGCAATGGAGCGATCGCTTCTCTTTGGCGGCAATTCTCTACAACGGAATCCAATCTACCTTGTCATATCATGTCCGGTTGATTAACCATAATAAAACCTGTGGCGGGGCGGGTTTTGACTTAAATCATATCTGTGAAGCTCAAAATATTTGTCCCTAAACCCTCCCCTACAGATATTATGGGTGTTTAACCGGACTTGATATCAATCCACTCTTGAGCTTCTGAAGCCTCCCAAATCATCAAAAGTTCTTCTGCCAATTTTCCTAACGTTGTATAACGTAAAAGAGATTCCCGAAGTTCTGGCGACAAATTTTCATCAATCAAAAAACGTACTTTCACACCAGGTTTACCTGCTGTTTTTCCTTTTCTCGTTGAGCTTTCAATTCTCGCAACCGTTTTACTACCGAAGAGGGTTCTTTAGCTAACCATTCTTGATAGCACTATTCACGCCACTTCTCCAACCGCAACATATAAGCATCGATCTCGGTACGGTTGTGCAGATAGTAAGTCAAAGTAGCAAATATTTTCTCCAAATTCAGAGTAGGCAACTCCTCTAGAATTTGCTCTGGTGAATATCCTTGTAAATAGTATTTAATTACGTCGTCAATGCCGATTCGATGCCCTTTGATGCGGATATCATCTGGGCTGAGAAATTCAAAATAGTCTTCTAGGTGCATAAATTTACTTCAAAACATGGTTTAATTATATTTTAGCTATGTAGAAACTGGGCGAGTCAGTAGATGAAATCAGTTACCCATTGACCCTGAGAACGCGACTCGCCCCTACGTCGGATACTTTTTTATCACTGTACCACAGAGATAAACGTAAAAAAAAAGCATCATAGTTAATAAAACTCGATGCTGTTGCTCTAATAATTTTTTACTTTTTTAAATGCCACATTTGGCGATTGAGCTTTCTTCCCTTGGAGCCTTCACCGCACTAGGGAGCTAGTGCATTCCCCCGCAGCAGACTACCAATAGTTTTGGCGGTAATCTTGAGCTGAACTAAGGGATTGGCTGGTACAACGGTTTTATAAAGATAGCTATCGAAAGTGAGCCGCTGCACGTCCTTGTCAGAACACATTTCTACAAATGCTTCGCGGGTGGCATCGGAGCGGTAGAAGACGGTTTGCAGAATATCCAGGACTTTGTAGGTCATGCCGTACTTCTTATCCCAACGCTTCAGGTAAAGCTTGAGATCGTCTTCTGTAGGAATGCGAGTACCGCCGTTGGAGGTTTCCACAATGGTTTCCGCACACATCCGCGCTGATTTAGCGGCAAAGTAAATCCCCTCACCCGAAGACTTGGTCACTGTACCAGCAGCGTCTCCAACTAAGGCAACCCGTCCGCGGACTCGGTGGGGTCTCGGATGCTCCGGAATGGGGTGAGCTTCTACTTTAATAATCTCACCCCCCTCTAGTTTCTTAGCCGCACGAGCGCGAATCCCAGCTTGCAGCTTTTTGATCAGCGCTTGATTAACCTTCATCGTGCCAGTGCCAACGGCAACGTGGTCGTATTTGGGGAAAACCCAGGCGTAGAAGTCAGGAGAAACATCATTACCCACATACATTTCTGCCAGATCTTCGTAGTAGTTCATCATGTTCTCTGGCAGGCGAATTCGCTCTTGGAAAGCGATCGCATAATTGTAATCCCCAGCATCAATTGCCTTGGCAACGCGGGAATTCGCCCCATCTGCACCGATGACCAAGTCTACTTTCAGCGTTTTTTGCACGCCATTGAGACTGCCGTCTGAATGGTCGGCATAGTGGAGCGTATAAGGGTCAGTATTATTGGTGGGAATATCAAGTTTATGAACAGTGCCGTTAATTAACTTGGCACCTAACTGAGCGGCGCGGTTCCGCATGAAGCCATCAAGTACCTCACGGCGGCACATCCCGATATATTCGTCTTCTTTTTCTAGATTGATATCGACCTCTATATTAGACGGCGAGATCATTTTCATTTTTCTCACCCGTCGGTCAATAATTTCCGGCGGCAGGTCAAACTCACTCACCATACACAGCGGAATGGCACCGCCACAGGGCTTAGCATTGTCAAGCTTGCGCTCAAACAAGTACGTTTCGATTCCAGCTTTTGCCAAGGTCTCAGCGGCAGACGAGCCTGCTGGTCCTGACCCAACAACAGCAACCCTTAGTGCTGGCATGTTCTCTCCCAATTGTTTTCGAGGTACGGATCGCATGGTATCACGGACGTTCAGTTCATCTAAGTATCAGGGTTAGATATTTCCTCAACTTGAAATACACCTTAACAACTCCTCGAAACATAACTTAATAATTAATGATGTAAATACTGCCCTATTAACCAAACCACAGACGGAGGCAGACGAAGATGACAGCTCCTAAGCCGCCAGCAACGGGTAGAGTAATGAACCATGCCAAAATAATAGATTTGACGGTTGAAAAGCGAACACTTCGCCAATTTTGAATCAGTCCAATGCCCACAACACCGCCAACTAGGGCATGGGAGGTGGATACAGGTAATCCCAGTCGCGAAGCTAGCAAGATTGTAGTAGCAGTAGCAATTTCCGCACAGAATCCACTACTAGGCTGGAGCGGGATGATATTTTCCCCAATCGTGGCGATTACTTTTCTGCCCCAGATGGCTAAACCAGCGACAATACCGCTGCCGCCCAAAAGGAGAATCCACAAGGGAACGCTAAAGCCAGTTAAGGGAACAGAACCCGTGCGCATAATATAAGCGATCGCCGCTAAAGGAGCGATCGCATTTCCAACATCATTAGAACCGTGGGCAAAGGCAACAAAGCAAGCACTTAGTACCTGGAAGCGGGCGAGTTGTTTTTCTACAGAAGAGCGAGGAGTGGTAGGAGTAGACTGGGTTTTGGAAATACTCATATCAAGTTGATGCCAACTTATTAGAGTAATAGCAACTGTAGCAGCTGCACCCGTGATAATTGGTAAGTCGTGGCTAGGAAGGGGCAAAGCCGCAAATAAAGGTCGATTGAATACCGTCGGCAGTACAATAACACCGAAAACGCTCAGCAGTAAAACACTGAGCCAGGGAATCCACTCCCGTAGCTGGGCAATGGGGTTAGGTCGATCCAAAATCGAGTATTTCACTAAGCTATAGAATGTTGCTGCTAGAATGCCACTTACAACTGGCGTTAGCACCCAAGTCAGAGAGATACGACCGATATTTAACCAGTCCACCGCATTAATACCTGCTGCCACCCAACTAAATCCCGCGATCGCTCCCACAACCGCATGAGAGGAAGACACAGGCCAGCCTTGACTTGTAGCGATTTGCAACCACAAACCACAAGCCACTAATACCGAAATCATACCCAGTATTAGTATCTGGGGCTGTGTGACAAATAGAGCCGGATTAGCGATTTTGGTTGCCAGGGTTTGGGAAACCTCGTGACCGAACAAAACCGCACCAGTGAATTCCAAAACCCCAGCAATAACCAATGCCTGCCGCATGGTAACAGCTTTCGACCCCACAGAAGTTCCCATAGAATTGGCAACATCGTTGGCTCCCAAATTCCAGGCTACGTAGAACGCTAGGATTACGGTGATCAGCAGTTGAAGCATAAGTTAATTGTTCATTGTTGTTGGTTGTTGGTTGTTGGTTGATGGTTGATGGTTGATGGTTGTTGGTTGTTGGTTGTTGGTTGTTGGTTGTTGGGTGTTGGTTGTTGGTTGATGGTTGTTGGTTGTTGGTTGTTGGTTGATGGTTGATGGTTGATGGTTGTTGGTTGATGGTTGATGGTTGAT
>DNXU01000287.1:10968-11272 GCA_003505715.1 Cyanobacteria bacterium UBA8803
TGTTGGTTGTTGGTTGTTGGTTTATGGGTAATGGGTTAATGACCAGTTTAAGTATTAACCATGAACTATGAACCCTGAACCATGAACAATTAACAGTTAAGAATTTCCTTTAGGGCTGCTACATGGTAATCGTAAGATTGCTTAGAGAAGCAAACAAAAATTACTTGTTCCACTGAGGTAGTATCCTCTAAATACTGCTTGACTGTACCTACAGCAATTTTGGCTGCCCGTTTTGGCGGAAAACCGTAGGCACCCGTACTGATAGCTGGGAATGCGATGCTACAAATCTCGTATTGCTCTGCTA
>DNXU01000287.1:11293-24600 GCA_003505715.1 Cyanobacteria bacterium UBA8803
ATCTCTAGGCAGCGCCGATAACAGCTCGATAATAACTCGTCTTCCCCGTGATTTCCATCTTGCCAGACTGGTCCAACGGTGTGGATCACCCAATCGGCAGAGAGATTGTAACCTCTGGTAATTTTGGCATCACCAGTACTACAACCCTTTAGGCGGCGACATTCCTCTAGCAAACCAGAACCTGCTGCCCGATGAATGGCTCCATCTACACCACCGCCACCCAGTAAGGAGCTATTCGCAGCGTTAACGATGGCATCTACCTGTTGTTTAGTGATGTCACCTTCGATAACAGCAATTTTACTTAATATCATCAGTCCTTAGTTCTTAGCCATGTATTCATTGAGGGCTATAAATCTGCCTAACGACAGAAAGACTAGCATACTCTTACTATGCACTATGAAAGACTTGACTCAATGGCGTTCCCATGGGGTAATCCATCAAGAGAAAGATGAATAGATTTGTATCCTATGACAAACTCAAAATCGATGAGATCCAAAATATCCTGAAGAGGGAACCAAAATGGTAGCAACAATTGATGATGCAAAACGTACTGCGATTGGCCAAAAATTGGCAGATATGAAAGCAGTTCAACAGCAGCTTATTGCCAATGAAGAAAAGCTAAGTTCAGCGGTCACCGATTCAGACATTCGCCAGCGCTTGCAAGATATGATCGACGACGATCGCAAAAATATGGGCGTCCTGGAAACGGTCATCGTTGAGTACGGCATTCAGGCTGAGCCAAGCGACAAAATCCAGCAGATCCTGAAGAAGAGCCAGGAGCTGATGCAGGGTAACGAATTCAGCCTATATGACAAGTTTGCCGAGCACGAACTGCTCAAGCACTCTCAAGTCATGTGCGGACTGCTCGTCCACAAAGCTGGCCAAGTTGTTGGTGCTGATATTGAAGTTGCCATCACTCCTTTGAATACTGTTAACTATGAGAACCGATCTCATCAAGAGCTACTCAAAGGAATTCTAGAAATTATCGGCACTCGAGAACTAACAGGTCAAGAACCCGACCAAGGTTTATGGGGTCGCGTACAAGATGCGGTTGCTGCTTTAAGCGGTGTTGTTGGTAGTGCAGTTAGCCGCACTAAGGACGACATGAACATTGTCGAACTCATCCAAACAGAGCATCGCAAAGTCGATACCCTCTTTATGGAAATTGAGCAGGCGAAAGACCCACAAAAAATCCAAGAATTTTTCGGCCAACTTTACAAAGATCTTTCCGCTCACGCTGAAGCTGAACAAGAAGTTGTTTACCCAGCTCTGCGCAACTTCTATCCTGAGACCCAAGAGTTGTATGACGAACACAGCGAAGTGAAGCAGATGTTGGAACAGATGAAGTCGATGAACCCCGGCACTTCTGAGTTTAAATCCCAAGTTGAACAACTCAAGAAAGCGGTGCAGGATCATGTCCGCGAAGAGGAAAACGATGCACTGCCTAAACTGCGTCAGAACATGAGCGAACAGCAAATGGAGCAAATCTCTAGCCAGTTTAAAGAAGCCAAGAGCCGTTTCCAAAAATCCATGGCCTCCTAGGAGGAGTACATCAGTCCAGTGAATTTAGAGTAAGCGAGAATTCAGTTTAGTATTTCCAAGAAAGTAGGTTGGATTGAGAGCTGATATCCAACCTTCTTTTTTAGGCTTTTCAAGTCTTTACGTGTATCTGATGTTACAGGGTGATGGCTGAGGAATAATGGGTAATTAGCCAGAAAGTGCTGCCAATTACCAATTACCAATCACCAACAGTAATATCTGCAATTAGGTAGATTCCCCTATATCGACTAGACCCTATCATCAAGATACTTGTTCTCTTTCCTCTTTTACTCTTGCCTGATGAGGGCGATCGCTCAAAATAATTATCTGTTATGGCGATCGCCCCTTAATTTATTAGCCTTGCCAGATGAGGATAAAATGACTAATTCAACCGCACAAATTACGGGAACGGAAAACGAACAATACAACCTGATTAGCGTACTGTATCACCTACTTAATGGTGCTACTACTTATAACAAGTATATCCAGGATGCAGAACAGTCTGGCGATCGGGAGCTGGCTGAATTTTTCCGAGAAATACAACAGCAGAGTACTCAGTGTGCCGACCGAGCTAAAGAGTTGCTAACACGGCGTATGGGAGAGCGGCAAGCTGTTGCTACTTAAAGGATTACCCCTAGAGGTTAGATTGACTGCGAAAGACTGCAATAACTTGACAAACGAAAAATTAAAGTTTGCCCAACCCGCGCCAGCGGGTTTTGTTTGTATATTACAATTCTATCTCTAGTTCTGCCATTGGGTAGATAAATGTTTTCCAGACGGCAACTATTATAGAAATGTTCCTCATGGTACTTAGGATGGCACTCAGGGCGATCAAAAAAACTCGGTATCAGCAAGTGGATCGCCCATTCACTTTTTTCAGAAATAATCGGGTTAAAGCCACCTAAAAGCTGTTCCCCGTCCAGGAGTTCCCTACCTCCACCAAAAGACTTGTTCAGCAAGCCCTATCTATGAGACCCCATGCTGTCGAATCCAATCCTGCAAAAGGGGATTAACAATTTCTGGCGCTTCATCTTGAGGGCAATGACCTAATCCTTCCAGAGGGATAAACGTTTCTACCTGCGGGAATTCCGCTAGCGATCGCGCTAATCCTATGGGTTCCCAGGGGTCTTCAGTGCCCCACATAATAAGGGCAGGACAAGCCAATAGCGGTAGCAGATCTTCTGCTAGAGGACCAGAGGAATAGCGGGTGAACGCTAAAAAGACATCAACAGCCCCTACATCCATAGCAGGAGCCATGAGCAGATCGACTAGTTCATCAGTAACTGCTTCAGGATGGCGGTAGGCTTGTAAGAGAATATTACGCACTACCTGAGGCTTGGCCAGTTGACTAAAGAACAGCTGGCCGATAGCCTTAATACCGAACAGCCACTGGACTACAGGTGCTCCCATCCGTCGATGCCAGGGTAGGCTAGAGCGTTTGCGATCGTGTAGCAGTCGCAAGGAACAGTTGAGTAAAGCAACACCTAAGGCAATATCCGGAAAATCCACTGCGGCTTGCAGGGCAACGATACAACCAATGGAATTGCCGACTAAAAAAGTAGGACTGCCCACAACTTCCCGGCAGAAATCTGCCACCTGCCGTCCCCAGGTTTCAAAGGTATAGTTCATCTCAAGACCAGGAGTTGGTTTCGCTGAAGCCCCAAAGCCAATCAAGTCAATGGCATAACACCGACAGTTTTCCCCCAACACGGGCAAATTCTTGCGCCAGTGGCCGGAAGATGCACCAAAGCCATGCACCATCACCACAGCTGGCCCAGAGTTGCCTTGAACTTGATAGCGAATAGGGAAGCCTTGCCACATCCAGGTTTTGGCTTCGAGCTGAGAGCTTCCTGAAACGATGGAGGGAGAAGATTGCATAGCGGAAGAATCTGAAAACGCTTATACCTAATTATTTACATTTTGTAATCTTATTTTGTAATAAGATTAAGTAGTTTGTCGTAACTCTACCTTCATTAGCTAAAGGCCGAAAGTAACAGTTCAGGAATTTCCCCTTTGTCGCTGGTGCTGGATTATGTCACGATGAGTTTTGCAAATTTTTTGGTTCTTCCTTCATGCTGGTGCAACCCTCTACCACTGTCGTACCATTCCTTGGAGCTGAAATTAAGGCGTCCTACGAAGCCTCACGGGTGGTCATTCTGCCAATTCCTTACGAAGCCACAACAACTTATCGTAAAGGCTGCGAAAACGGGCCAGATGCCCTGTTGGAGGCATCCGTGCAGCTGGAATACTACGATGACGAGCTAGAGCGAGAAACCTGCTGGGATGCTCGAATTTACACTCATCCCGCCATTGCCGATACTCGACGCAGTCCATCGATTTCTTCAGAAAAGATGCTGCTGTTGACTCGCGAGGCAGTGTCGAGCCTGATTGAGGACGGCAAGTTCGCGATCGCTCTGGGCGGGGAACACAGCATTACTACCGGAATTGTGGATGCCTACCGCCAAGCTGCCACAGAACCCTTCACCGTGATTCAAATAGATGCCCACGGTGACTTGCGCCATGAGTATGAAGGCTCAATTTACAACCACGCCTGCGTAATGCGCCGGATTGTTGATATGGGGTTGCCAACCCTACCTATTGCCATCCGCAGTCTTTGTAAAGAAGAGGCCGACCTGATCCAAGAAAAATCAATTCCAGTGATTTGGGCGCGGGAGATCGCTCAAGACCCGAATTGGATAGCAAGAGCGATCGCCAGTATCCATACCAAAAGAGTATTTATTACCATTGATTTAGATGGGATTGACCCAGCGCTAATGCCGGGGGTAGGGACACCAGAACCGGGCGGCTTGAACTGGTATGCACTCACTGCCTTTTTGCGACGAGTGTTTGAAACCTATCAAGTTATTGGCTGCGACATAATGGAACTAGCACCCGTTGTAGATTCTGTTGTGTCTCAATTTACCGCTGCCAAACTTGTCTATAAGTTGATCGGCTATCAAGCTTTAGCTAAAGGTTGGTCAAATAATAATAAAGGATGAACACTTACCTCGAAATCGAATATATACCCCCCGAATGATGCAGTAAAAAGTGTGAAGGATAAACATAAAAATAGAAAATATATTTATACTTTACACTTTACTCAACTTACTGACCTTGAGACAGAAATAGACAGGGAGAAGGGGGAGGAAACCAAGACCATTTTCTTTGAGTAACAAGCAAATGATTATGAGCCTGATGGAAAAGAGCAGTACTCCCGTTGGCAGCTATGCTCCAGATTTTGAACTGCTGAGCATTGACGATCAAGTTCACCACCTCTCCCGTTACTTGGAAAAGTGGCAGGGAGTAGGGGTAATTTTTATGAGCAATCAATGTCCCTATGTTTTGTCTTATATAGATAGACTAAAAGAAATTCAAGCCCAGTTTCAGGATCGGGGAGTAACCATAGTTGGTATTAATGCTAATGATGCTTCTCAGTACCCGGAAGACAGCTTTCAAAACATGAAGCAGTTTGCCAGAGAAAAGCAGCTCAATTTTCCTTACCTGTGGGACCCAACTCAAGATGTAGCTCAAGGTTTTGGTGCCGAGAAAACCCCAGAAGTGTTTCTCATCGATCGGATGGGAATTGTTTGCTACAGCGGTCAAATTGATGATAATCCCCAGGAGCCTAAAGCTGTGCAAGTGCCTTATTTGTATAATGCGATCTCGGCTTTACTCTCCCAAGAAAAGGTTTTACCCAAATCAACCCCCCCGATTGGTAGTCCTTTACGGTGGCGAAATTAGCAGTCTGATCTGTGAAGTCTAGTGCAGTGAAGGCAGTGTACGAGGAAGAGGAGATAGGGATTAGAAGGGAGAGAGGGAGAGAAAAAACTAAGGTGATAATTCCCAGTCTCTAATTCATGCTAAGTAGTATTCAAAATCCGTTGGTCAAGTCAATTAAAAAGCTGCATAACTCTAAGGGACGGCGGGAGCAGCAGTTATTGTTGTTAGAAGGCACACATCTGTTGGCAGAAGCTTGTGCGGTAGATTACCCTCTAGTCACAGTTTGCTGTACTCCAGAATGGCTCCAAACTCATCCGGAACTTTGGCAAGATGCTACTAGCAAGTGTCAGCGCTCAGAAGTGGTTAGTTCATCTGTCCTCAAGGCGATCGCGACTACTGTTCAACCCGATGGTGTAGTAGCGACAGCAGCGCGTCCCTCCCGTTGGGCGTCTTTACCTAGCACCGTGTCTCTCGGTTTAGCTCTGGAGAGAATCCAAGATCCGGGCAACCTAGGAACAATGATTCGTACCGCTGCCGCCGCAGGTGCGGAGGGCTTGTGGCTTAGCCAAGATAGTGTAGATTTAGATAATCCTAAAGTGTTGCGCTCCTCAGCAGGTCAGTGGTTCCGGCTACCGATAGCAGTCAGTCCGGATTTGCCAGAGGTGATTTGTAAATGTCGAGCTAAAAACATGCAGATCGTAGCCACACTGCCTGATGCTACCTTAAATTACTGGGACATCGACTGGCGAGTTCCCTCCCTGATTCTGCTAGGCAATGAAGCTGCTGGCTTGTCAGATAACTTAGCAGTGCTAGCCGACCGACAGGTGAGAATTCCCCTGTGGCGAGAGGTAGAGTCATTGAATGTGGCGATCGCTGCTGCCGTAATATTATATGAAGCTCAACGCCAACGTTTGGGGATGGGGGGTTAATCAACCAAGGGGAGAGGTTTTCTTGCGTACTTATGTACGCCGTTCATCAGAAAATAGGGAGGGCAAGATGTATGAGTGAAATGGATGTGAGTCAAGGATTTGATTACGATTTGGTCATTATTGGGGCTGGTGTAGGCGGACATGGTGCTGCTTTACATGCGGTTAGCTGCGGTTTGAAAACTGCAATTATTGAGGCCGCTGATATGGGAGGGACTTGTGTTAATCGGGGCTGCATCCCCTCCAAAGCCCTGTTGGCAGCATCCGGTCGGGTGCGAGAATTACACAATACTCACCATCTTAAGTCCCTAGGCATTCATATTGGCAGTGTTGAGTTTGACCGCCAAGCGATCGCTAACCATGCTAGCAATTTAGTCAGCAAGATTCGCGGCGATCTCACCAATAGCCTCAAACGTTTAGGCGTTGATATTATTCATGGTTGGGGTAGAGTAGCTAGCCAACAAAAAGTAATAGTTACTACAGACAGCCAAGAAAAAACCATTACGGCCAAAGATATTATTGTTTCCAGCGGTTCCGTCCCCTTCGTTCCCCCAGGCATTGAGCTAGATGGCAAAACAGTTTTTACCAGTGACGATGCCCTGAAACTCGATTGGTTACCTCCATGGGTAGCAATTATCGGCAGCGGTTATATAGGTCTGGAGTTTGCTGATATCTACACGGCACTCGGTTGCGAAATTACGATGATTGAAGCCCTCGACCAACTGATGCCGACGTTTGACCCCGATATTGCCAAACTGGCAACGCGAGTTCTAATCGCGCCTCGCGATATCGAAACTCATGCAGGCATCCTAGCTAAGAAAGTGATTCCCGGTTCGCCAGTGGTGATTGAACTGGCCGACGCCAAAACCAAAGAAGTGGTGGATATCTTAGAAGTAGATGCCTGTCTGGTAGCAACAGGTCGAATCCCTGTCACCAAGGATCTAGGACTGGAAACTGTAGGCGTTGAAACGGATCGGCGAGGATTTATTCCCGTTGACGATCGCATGGCAGTTCTGTCTGCCGGAGAACCTGTACCCCATCTGTGGGCCATCGGTGATGCTACAGGTCAACTAATGCTAGCTCACGCAGCATCAGCTCAAGGCATTGTAGCTGTAGAAAATATCTGCGGGCGTCACCGTACCATAGATTATCGGAGTATTCCTGCTGCTGCGTTCACCCATCCGGAAATTAGTTATGTGGGATTGACCGAGCCAGCAGCTAAGGATCTAGCAGAAAAAGAGGGGTTTGAAGTAACATCGGTAAAGACGTACTTTAAGGGCAATTCTAAAGCGATTGCCGAAGGGGAAGCTGATGGCATAGCCAAGGTAATCTACCGCAAGGATACAGGGGAAGTCCTAGGTGTCCACATTTTAGGTCTGCACGCTTCAGATTTGATTCACGAAGCATCAAACGCCATAGCCCAGCGGCAATCTGTTCACACCCTTGCCTATTTAGTCCATGCCCACCCCACCCTCTCGGAAGTCCTAGACGAAGCCTACAAACGAGCCGTTCACAGTCATTAGTTTGTTGTTTGTTGTTTGTTGTTTGTTGTTTGTTGTTTGTTGTTTGTGTGTTAATAAGCAACAGCAAATAGGCAACAACTAATAACTAATAACCAATAACTAATAACCAATAACCAGTAACCAATCAATGCAAATTCGCCGACGCCCGCCCAATTCTGCTGTCGATATCAACGTCCTGCGCTATCAAGTTACTCTCCCTGATTCAGCACCACGCCATATTCTGGAAGAAATCATCTGGCATAAAGAAACAGAAGTTGACCAGATGCGGGAACGTCTGCCCTTAACCAAGTTGCGCCAGCGAGTGCAGGCAGCACCAGCTTCCCGCGACTTTAAAGCTGCCCTGCTCTCCGGTAAGAGCCGTCCCGCTCTGATTGCGGAAGTTAAAAAGGCGTCTCCCAGTAAAGGGGTGATTAGGGCGGATTTTGACCCAGTCGCAATCGCCCGCTCCTACAGCCAAGGCGGTGCCAGCGCCATATCAGTTCTGACCGATCGCAAGTTTTTTCAAGGTAGCTGGGAAAACTTAGCAAACGTTCGGGCTGCTGTTGATTTACCCCTGCTATGTAAGGATTTCATCATATATCCCTACCAAATCTACCTCGCCCGCAGCTACGGAGCCGATGCAGTTTTGCTGATCGCCGCAGTGCTTTCAGATCGAGACCTCCAGTACTTTATCAAAATTGCCAATGCTCTATCACTAACTCCTTTGATCGAAGTTCATACTCTTGATGAGCTAGACCGTGTCTTATCTTTAGATGGGGTTACCCTAGTAGGTATAAATAATCGGAACTTGGAAGATTTTTCGGTCGATCTGGAAAGGACTTGCCAACTTCTGGCAGCTCGGCGCAACCAGCTCCAGGAGCGCGGCATTCTCGTCGTGAGCGAGTCAGGGCTGCATACAAGTGCCGATTTAGAACAAGTGGCATCTGTAGGGGCTGCTGCTGTTCTCATCGGCGAGTCATTAGTCAAACAGCCCGATCCAGCTAGTGCGATCGCCGAATTGCTTCCCAGTTCTTCAGCTGTAACTCACAACGCCACTCGATAGCAATCGAGCTGATGCTCAGGTTCGCTCTTCGCCGATTCATCCACTTGAGGTAAACCAGGTTTCATGGAGCCAATCCCCCTTCCTTCTTATATTCATTACGAACTACTACTCCAACTGCTGGAGCGTCAAACTTCTTTTGCTGTCAATCAACAACCAGCAGTTCGAGAGCAAGTTCATCAATTGATCGTCACTCTTCGCAAAGCCTTAGCCCAGCAGAAGCAACTTGAGCAAAGCTGTCAGCGAGCCAACTTGCCTATTGAGTACCGTTGGTCTCTCAACAGCGTCAGCTTTGAGTCAGAAAATTCTACAGATGTTTTTCCCCCCGCCCAGAAACCGGAAGTCAGCAGTTAGCACCCACATCGTTAGCTCTTATCGACATAGATTCTCAAGATTAACAATTTTGAGCCAATTCAGGTTCTAAAATCTAAAATCTAAAATCAATTGAGCAATTATCAACGACTCATAACCAAACCCCATCAGTTGCAACATAAGTGGGATATTTATGGGATTGTTGATGATGCCAAACCAATAGAGGAGGATGTAATGGATAACAAGCTGATGCTGATGATTCCGGGGCCAACACCCGTACCCGAACAGGTGCTACTTGCCCTAGCCAAGCACCCAATTGGACACCGTAGCGGCGAATTTAGCCAAATTATGGCCGAGGTTACTCAGAACCTCAAGTGGCTGCATCAGACTCAGAACGATGTCTTAGTTTTAACGGCTAGCGGTACTGGGGCGATGGAAGCAGGTATTATTAACTTCCTCAGTCCGGGCGATCGCGTTTTGGTGGGATGTAATGGTAAATTTGGCGATCGCTGGGCAGACCTTAGTGCTGCCTTTGGCCTTGAGGTTGAGAAAATTACGGCAGATTGGGGTAAACCCCTCGACACGGAACAATTTAGAGAGAAGCTCTCTGCTGACACCGAAAAGAAAATCAAAGCGGTAATTATCACCCATTCTGAAACTTCGACAGGTGTCCTCAATGATGTGGAAACCGTTAATCGTTACGTTAAAGATCATGGGGAAGCTCTAATTATAGTTGATGCCGTTACGAGCTTGGGAGCTGTAAATCTACCTGTAGATGCTTGGGGACTTGATGTGGTGGCGTCCGGTTCTCAAAAGGGCTACATGATTCCTCCAGGATTGGGGTTTGTCTGTGTTTCTCCCAAAGCTTGGGAAGCCTACAAAACTGCCAAACTCCCCCGCTTCTACTTAGATTTAGGGTCGTATCGCAAAACAGCTGCCAAAAATACCAATCCCTTTACCCCACCCGTTAACTTGGTTGTAGCGTTACAGGCAGCGCTGCGGATGATGCAAGCGGAGGGGTTAGAAGCCATCTTTGCCCGTCATCAGCGCTTGATGAGAGCAACTCGCGATGCTGTCAAAGCCCTTTCTTTACCTCTATTTGCGCCTGATGATGCTGCTAGTCCTGCAATTACTGCTGTGATACCTTCCTCTGTAGAAGCAGAACAAGTCCGCGCTGTGATGAAAAAGCACTTTGATATTGTTCTAGCTGGAGGACAAGACCACCTGAAAGGCAAAATTTTCCGTATCGGTCACCTTGGCTTTGTCAGCGAGCGGGATATTCTTGCAGCTATTGGTGCTCTGGAGGCCAGCTTGGGTGAATTGGGTTACGAATCCATGACACCAGGAGCAGGTCTGGCGGCGGCGGCTAGGGTTTTTGCTCAATCTTAAAGGTTGTTTGTTGTTTGTTATTCGTTGTTTGTTGTTTGTTGTTTGTTGTCAGTGTCAACTGTCCATTGAAGGGTTGCCTGTTTCCTGGGATTAGTTATTAGTTATTAACAAAAAAGAGTGAGTCGCTTATTGACTCACTCTTTTTTGTATGAGATAAATGGTGCATAAAAATATGGAATGCTGATTTTTCTCAGGGTTAGGTTAACCTGAAGGCTTAAGCAGTTGGACAGGATTATGAGTTTGCTCCTAGCCTGTTTATTCAGTCTTCGTACTCCCATTACACAAGTTCACAGCGATACTTCAGGTTCTTGGCGTTTTGATTTAAGCCTTTTTCAGTTCGCTAGGAATTTATGAAATGCGGGACTTAGACTGTTTCTAGCCAGTCGTAAATTTGGTCTAATTGCTTAAGCGTTACCAAGCCGTATTGCCAGAGAATCATCGGCAAAGGGCCTGGGTCTTGCTCCCGATACTTTTGGGCGATTGCAATTGATTCTGTGGAAATCGCTAACTCTTCTTGGAGAAAGCGCAGAAATTTAGAATAGGTTGCAGGTGCCATGGTTGATTTCACCTCCTTTCTTAGGCTCTATTTTGTAACTAGCAGCCTGTGGTTTTGAGCCATTGGTAGACACTACTTATAAGTGTCTACTATCACTATGGTTCTTTACTCTATTCTGAGGCCGAGACTCCTAAACCCCTGTGTCACCAATCACTCTCAATGTGAGAGCTAGATCAACAGGGTTACCATATTTCATAAGTTGTGAGTAAGATATTTTGCCCCTATTAAGCCGTTGAAGCTATACACAGCCGAAACTTGCTTCAGGGTATGAATCCAACTCGCATTGGCCTAAGTGCTGTCCTCTATAACAGACAACTTTGGTGTTTTATTTATTTTTGAACTGGGCGCATGAAGACAAAATCATTTCAATGTGAAGCAAAAGCTTCAACTTCTTTGGGGTACGCTGTCAGCCAATTAACCTCACACCCTAACACAGCCAATGGCTGCCAAGGCTTCCTCAGCGTTATACCCCCATAGTCTGGAATTGGTATTTGTATTAAGCGCCAGTGCCAGGAGGTATCTCAGGGTCAAGATTGTTTAAATTTCCTGACCTTTTCAACCCACCTTAGGTAAAGAGTATCGTATTTTTGCTGTGAAAGTGCAAAATATTAATTAGAATTTTAAATAATTTTAATAAAAAATTAATTTTGAACCTGGGGAGGTAGGGTTGTCTGCTCCCCTAGGAAGTTGATGTTCACCCGATCGCCTACTTTTAACCCTAGTTCAGCCGCTCGGCCTCCGCGCAGTTCAATAACCTGATCGATGGCCGTCTCCGGCCCATAGGTCGGACAGGTGGTTGTAGTACAGGGAGGGACGTTAGTGGCGATCGCTTGCACCTTGCCATCCCGCAGAAACACCATATCGAGCGGAATTTTCACATTCCTCATCCAAAAGCTAACGGTTTGGGGTGGATTGAAGGAAAACAACATTCCTCGGTCAGGTGCCAGAGATGTCCGATACATCAACCCTATCTGCTGTTGTTGGGGTGTCTGAGTCACTTCCAGCAAAATGCGCTGGCCTGCCATCTGAGCTTCAGCTGCAATTGGTAGCATTTGACCTAAGTTAGGAGGTGAAGATGAGACAGATGGGGGAACTGGTAGTGATTCGCCAGATTTTAGCGGTGTCGAGGAAGCAACATCAGCTGGCACTGATGCCGAACACCCGATCAGCGCGATGCTTAATGTTATGCCTAAAAGACGGATTGGACACTTCATGGGGGAATTGAGTTGGCAATAGGGAATTGGGAATACTTAAGACTCCCTTAACACGTAACCGACACCGCGTACCGTCTGAATCAAACGCTTTTCTCCCTCATCTTCAATTTTGATGCGTAAATAACGGATATAGACTTCGATCACATTTGACTCACCCATAAAGTCGTAACCCCAGACGTTCTCCAGAATTTGTTCGCGGGTTAGTACTTCGCGAGGATGGGTCATTAAATACTTGAGGAGTTCAAATTCCTTCATGGTCAGGTCAATAACCCGCCCTCCGCGCATGGCTCTGCGCGTGGTCAGATCTAAAGCTAGGTCGCCAAACCTTAGCTGTTCCATCGCACCCACATCCGGTTCTAGATAGAGACGCACCATCTGTAAAAATGGTTCCGTGCGGTAGGGCTTCAGGAAATAATCATCCGCTCCGGCTTCTAGACAAGCTACTCGATCTTCTACTGTATCGCGAGCCATGAGCAAAAGGACAGGTACGCGAGAGCCTGCTTGCCTGATCCGAGTACAAAAACTTAATCCCGATTCTCCGGCGAGGGCGCGATCGATGACCATCATTGCCGGCTGTAGTTCGCAGGCTTGATGCCAACCACTCTTAGCATCGGTAGCAACTACAGGATGATAACCAGCTTCTCTCAAGTCCAGGCTTAATTTTTCAGCCAAGGTTTCGTCTGTTTCTACAAGTAAGACACAGGGATTGCGATCGAAGGTAGGAGATTGCATAGTTTGAGAGGGAGGGGGATGAGGGATGAAGGATGAGGGATGAAGGATGAGGGATGAAGGATGAGGGGAAGAGATTTTGAGGCTCGCTGGTGTACTTTGTTCGTGATAGCCTAGTTTATACAAATTTATATAGTCAAATATTCATATAATTATTTTTAGCGATTAAGATTAACTGTTGTCCTGACTGGCTGAACTATGGCTGCCTTTATACCATAACTCAGAGCTTTGGCAACTTTTTTTCTTAAGAAATTAACACAAACTGCCCCAGCTTACTCCCCTCCCACCTGAAGACGATTATGTTACACCCGTCTTGCCCATACCGCACACCCCATTACCCATTACCTATTACCCATTACC
>DNXU01000287.1:24622-27442 GCA_003505715.1 Cyanobacteria bacterium UBA8803
CAAATTTTTAAAATTGTCGTAAAACTTGACACAAACCTATATTAGACTTGATTTCGAGGTGATCCCTGCGTCTGTTCCGATTTTTAGACTGGGGACGGCAAACGGCACCAGGGAAAGTAAAGCAGTTGAGAGGAAACGCTTCGTGATAGAAACTACCCTAGGACTAGAGATTATAGAGGTTGTCGAACAAGCAGCGCTCGCCTCGGCCAAATGGATGGGCAAAGGCGATAAAAACACTGCTGACCATGTAGCAGTGGAAGCGATGCGGGAGCGGATGAACAAAATTCACATGCGCGGTCGCATTGTGATTGGTGAAGGGGAGCGAGATGAAGCTCCCATGCTCTATATCGGCGAACAAGTGGGGATCTGTACCCAACCAGATGCCCACAAATACTGCAATCCAGACGAACTGGTTGAGATTGACATTGCGGTTGACCCCTGCGAAGGCACCAACTTGGTGGCCTACGGACAACCCGGTTCAATGGCAGTATTGGCGATTTCTGAGAAGGGTGGTCTTTTTGCCGCACCTGACTTTTACATGAAAAAACTGGCCGCACCACCAGCAGCCAAAAATCATGTAGATATCAACAAATCAGCAACAGAAAACCTGCAAATTCTCTCCGATTGCCTAGAGCGCTCCATTGAGGAACTAGTGGTCGTCGTGATGAAACGCGATCGCCACAAAGAACTCATTGAAGAAATCCGTCAAGCTGGTGCCAGAGTGCGCCTGATTAGCGATGGGGATGTTTCAGCAGCGCTCTCTTGCGCTTTTGCTGGTACCAACATCCACGCTCTGATGGGAATTGGTGCAGCGCCAGAAGGCGTCATATCCGCAGCCGCAATGCGTTGCTTGGGTGGACATTTTCAGGGTCAGCTCATCTATGACCCGGATGTGGTAAAAACTGGTTTAATTGGTGAAAGCAAGGACGGCAATATTGAACGCCTCCAATCCATGGGCATTAAAGATCCCGATAAGGTCTACAACACTCACGAGTTAGCCTGTGGGGAGACAGTGCTGTTTGCTGCTTGTGGTATTACCCCCGGAACCCTCATGGAGGGCGTCCGGTTATTCCACGGCGGAGCGAGGACTCAAAGCCTGGTAATTTCCAGCCAGTCGAAGACCGCTCGATTTGTGGACACCGTCCATATGTCTGACCAGCCCAAGTATATCCAACTGCGGTAGGGTTAACAGGCTCGGCTGCAATTTAGCAGCTATCTGAGGACTTACGCCAAGCCTTATATGTAGGGTGTGTTAGCTTGGCTCGTAACGCACCATCACTACAATATATGGCCTAGCTGCGTAAGTCCTAGATCTCAAGATCCTAATTCAGCGCTATACCCTAGCTCATAGAACTGGTTTCTGAATTATCGGGTTAGTTGATTCCAATTTTTGATATTAGAAAGCGATAAATTAGTCCTAATTTGGCAACGAGCCTGATATCTAAACGATCTGAGTGAAAAGACGATAACCTAGTTGGAAGAAAACATGAATATCGCAGTCGTAGGTCTCAGCCACAAGACAGCGTCGGTTGAGGTGCGGGAAAAATTAAGCATTCCAGAAGCGCAGGTGGAAAGCGCAATGACAGAGCTGTGCAGCTATCCTCACATTGAAGAGGTAGCCATCCTCAGCACCTGCAATCGCATGGAAGTTTATATCGTAGCTAAGGAAACCGATCACGGAATCCGAGAAGTAAGCCAATTCCTCTCAGATTGGAGCCAACTGCCCTTGCACCAATTGCGCCCCCATCTATTCATCTTGTTACATCAGGATGCCGTCATGCACTTGATGCGGGTAGCAGCAGGTCTTGATAGTTTGGTGTTGGGAGAAGGCCAAATTTTGGCGCAGGTCAAAAATACCCACAAACTCGGTCAGCAATATAAGGGAATTGGACGCCTGCTCAACCGACTGTTTAAAGATGCAATTACTGCGGGCAAACGAGTGCGCACGGAAACCAGTATCGGGACTGGTGCTGTCTCTATCAGCTCTGCGGCTGTAGAATTAGCTCAGATGAAAGTCCAAAACCTAGCCGACTGCCGCATTAGCATTCTCGGTGCAGGTAAGATGTCCCGCTTACTGGTACAACACCTCCTTTCCAAAGGTGCTGTCAAGATTGCAATTGTGAATCGCTCCACTAGGCGAGCCGAGGAATTAGCGAGTCAGTTTCCCAACGCCGAGTTGGGACTGCATCCCCTTTCCGAGATGATGGCGGTGCTAGCAGCGTCGGATATCGTGTTTACCAGCACGGCAGCTACTGAACCCCTGCTAGACCGTGCCAAACTCGAACCAATTTTAGAGCCACACCAATCTTTAATGCTGTTTGATATTTCGGTGCCGCGTAATGTCGATGCCGATGTTAATGAACTCAACAACGTCCATGTATTTAACGTTGACGACTTAAAAGCAGTGGTCGCTCAAAACCAGGAAAGCCGCCGCCAGATGGCTATGGAAGCCGAAGCGCTTTTAGAAGAAGAAGTTGAAGCCTTTGAACTTTGGTGGCGATCGCTAGAAACTGTGAATACGATCAGCAGCCTGCGGGACAAAGTAGAAAGTATTCGCGAGCAGGAGCTAGAAAAAGCCTTATCCCGCCTAGGTTCGGAATTTGCCGATAAACATCAAGAAGTAATCGAAGCCCTAACGCGAGGTATCGTTAATAAAATCCTGCACGACCCAATGGTACAACTGCGGGCGCTGCAAGATATCGAAACCCGACGCCGAGCGATGCAATCCTTACAAATATTATTTAACTTGGATAGTGGCGAGCAATTTGGCTAATTAGTTGTTGGTTGTTGGTTGTTAGTTGTTGGTTGTTAGTTGTTGGT
>DNXU01000287.1:27645-27959 GCA_003505715.1 Cyanobacteria bacterium UBA8803
AAACAACCAATAACAAACAACAATGACTAAAACTTTTAAACTGGTTACTCTGCTACTAGGACTATGGCTGGCTTGGGATTTGCTGGCTCACCTGGTAGGAGAAATTTTATGGTTTAGCGAAGTTGGTTATTTATCTGTTTTTCTGTTGCGCTTGCAAACTCAGCTGGGTTTGTGGGTAGTCGTTTGGAGCATATCAGCAGGATTTTTATTCAGTAACCTGTTTCTAGCCAATCGGCTCAAATATTCCCCAGAACCTCCAATTCAAAACCCTGTAAGAGTAGCAAGGGACATCAACAACCAACCACCAACAACCA
>DNXU01000176.1 GCA_003505715.1 Cyanobacteria bacterium UBA8803
AGCCCCTCGCGATTCATGTGGCCAAGTGCGCCAGTAGGTCACGGAGGATGTCAAAATAAACTCTTAGTCCCAAATTCCAGGTTAGTAAACTTTTAAAATCTTAACTATGTTCCCCACTCATCGTCCCCGACGCCTCCGCAAGACAGCCCAACTCCGCCGGATGGTGCGCGAGAATGTTGTCACCACCAGCGATCTCATCTATCCTCTGTTTGCCGTACCGGGTGAGAGCTTTGCCAAAGAAGTCAAATCGATGCCAGGAGTCTACCAATTATCAGTAGACAAAATCGTCGAGGAAGCCAAGGAAGTCTATCAACTGGGCATTCCCTCCATCATTCTGTTTGGCATTCCTGAAGATAAGGATCTAGAGGCCACAGGAGCTTGGCATGATTGTGGCATTGTCCAAAAAGCTGCGACGGCAGTCAAAGAAGCTGTACCGGATTTGGTCATAATTGCCGATACCTGTTTGTGTGAATACACTAGTCACGGTCACTGCGGTTATCTGGAAGTGGGTGACTTAACGGGTCGCGTCCTCAATGACCCGACTCTGGAATTACTCAAAAAAACAGCCGTGTCTCAAGCCAAGGCAGGAGCAGATATTATTGCTCCTTCTGGCATGATGGATGGTTTTGTACAAGCAATTCGTGCTGGCTTAGATGAAGCAGGGTTTGAAGAAACGCCAATTCTTTCCTACGCCGCCAAATATGCCTCGTCTTACTATGGCCCGTTCCGAGATGCTGCTGATTCAGCACCCCAGTTTGGCGATCGCCGCACCTACCAAATGGACCCTGCCAACGCTCGGGAAGCTCTCAAGGAAATTGAACTAGATATCGCCGAAGGGGCTGATATGTTAATGGTCAAACCAGCACTGGCCTACATGGACGTGATCTGGCGGGTTAAGGAAGCCAGCAATTTACCTGTGGCTGCGTATAACGTCTCTGGAGAATATTCCATGGTAAAAGCTGCTGCTCTCAACGGCTGGATTGACGAACAACGGGTGGTGATCGAAACGCTGACTAGCTTTAAGCGAGCTGGTGCTGATTTGATTCTCACCTATCATGCCAAAGATGTTGCCCGTTGGTTACAAGGCTAAGGGGGAGTAAGGAACTCCCTACTCCTATTAGAGTATGAAGAAGTTATGGTTGAAAAAGTCCGCTGGTGCGGACTTTTTTTTTCTCCGAAGAGGCCGATAGCTTGGTGGCAAGGCACTCGCTTGCTCAAATGTTAGGAAGCGATAACAAAAAACGGCTCTTGTGTTGCACTCATGTTGAAAAACGTTACAATTTTGACTTGTGTAGTAAACGTTTGTAGTGAATGCAAGTCAGACGGCTTGGGCCATAGCCCATCACAGAACAACAAACACAACAAAGGGATGAAAATATTTCTCCCTACTCTCCGTATCCATCTTCCATCTCACTATTATGGATTGCCGCCACATTCAATTTTGCGATCGCAAATCTCGAATCGATTATTTACAACTCCAAGAATTATTTCAGTTAGGAGCCTTTTGGGCCAAAAACCGAAAAATTGAAGATTTGCAAGTGGCGATCGCCAACAGTACCCCAACGATTAGCGTTTGGGATGGCCATCGACTGATTGGATTTGCTCGCGCCACTTCGGATGGTGTTTACCGAGCTACGATTTGGGATGTGGTCATCCACCCTGACTATCGGGGTGCGGGATTGGGACGTAAGTTAGTTGAAACGGTGCTGAGCCATCCCCAAGTGAACCGGGTAGAACGTGTCTATCTGATGACCACTTATCAACAGCGTTTCTACGAACATATTGGTTTTGAGGTTCTTTCAAATACCACCATGGTGTTGCACAATCAACCCCTAGCTACTCCCCTACCAACACCTGTTCTACAGTCTCAGGAATTGCCAAGGGCATAGAGCATTGCAGGCGGCAGGTGAAATAGGGGCTAGCTGAATCACCTGTAACCTCTTTGTCGGGAAAGACTAGCAGTTCCAAGCGTCCCGCCATCACTTCTACTAAAGTTTGAGCGATCAATAACGTGAGGCCCGGTGAAATTTTGCCAGTTTCATCGGGTTTACTATCAAGATTGGGATTAGTAGAGAGTAAATCTATGGGTTCGCTCCAAATCTCGTTGGGACATTGGATATCCATCCAGATGTGAACCTGTTGAGAATCTGGGCAGGAAGTTGCAGATACCTGAATGGTGCCTTCTTCCATCTGAGCGATGGTACTGTCCACAAGCCCCATTAGCACCTGTCGAAAACGCCGAGGGTCTGCTAAAACATAGATTTCCGGCTCTGGGGCAATCATTTTCAGGTGAAGATTGCGGTTAGCTGCTTGCATGTGGGTTAGCAGTTCAACCTCTTGAAAAATCTTGATTAACTGTAAAGAGCGGGTTTCCAAGTAATTAGTACCGTGTTCTGTTTTGGCTACGGCAATCACTTCGTCTAAGAGTTTCACCATTTTCTGAGCAGAAACATGCGCCTGAGCTACAAATTCCCTGGCTTCCTCTGGGGAGTCACACAAATCGGACAGAATTAGCTGGTGCATACCCATCAAGCTGCTGAGGGGCGATCGCAACTCGTGGGAGGTGCGTGCTAAAAATCCACCTTTAAACTGGCTCATTTCCCGCGCCATTTGGTAACCCAATTGCGTTTGCTTGAGTTCTTCCTTCAGAGGCTGGAGTTCTTCCTTCAGAGGCGGTTGTTCCTTGACTTCTGCTGCTTGGGGCATCGGTGGCGTCGAAACCCTTGGCTCCTCGGAAACTACTGGCTCCTTAACAGAGCGGGTAAGTCTGCTTGCTACAATTCCCAATCCAACGCCTACGACTAAATAGATCAGCTCCATTCTGCCCATACTTTTCAACCAAAATCCGATCTAAAATCTGTCCACACCGCCTAAACTTTCTCAAGCATAGCCCGTTTTTCAACAGTCATGGGGAATGGGTTCCAGTTGAACACCCCCCTGGCGCAAGATTTCCCAGCCCTGACCCGTCCATTTGGCAACTGTTGACGGGACGCCTGCTGTTATTTCCTTGAGACTTTCTAATTCACTGGGGTGAAGTGTCAAAACATCAGGAAACTGTGCTTCAATTTCTGCCATGGTTTTTAGGGGTGACTCGCCAGAACGGTTAGCACTGGTGGTTGCTAGTGGCCCAGTCTGGGATAAAACGGCGATCGCTACCTTCGAGTTTGGCACTCGCACCCCAATAGTTGTGGGATCACTTGGATTCATTGCTGGCGGCACCCGCTCTGAAGCAGGTAACACTAAAGTAAGCGCTCCTGGCCAGTATGTTTGAGCAACCTGCTGCCAAATCTCCAATTCGGCAGCCGTGCCTTTAACAAAAGGCCACACAGATGCGGGAAATGACCCCATCAAAATCAATGGTTTATCTTGAGGTCGCTGTTTGGCAGCAAAGACCAACTCTGAGCGATCGGGACGCACGGCTAAAGCAGGTATTGTATCAGTTGGAAAGCTCACGATCTGTCCTGCCCGTGCTGCTGCAACCAGCCTTGACATTGAAACTAGGGTCATTTGTTGTTTGTTGTTTGTTGTTTGTTGTTTGTTGTTTGTTGTTTGTTGTTTGTTGTTTGTTGTTTGTTTTTACCTACAACTAACGCAA
>DNXU01000075.1:0-7618 GCA_003505715.1 Cyanobacteria bacterium UBA8803
CAACAACCAATAACCAACAACCAACAACCAACAACTAACAACCAACAACCAACAACCAACAACCAACAACCAACAACCAACAACCAATAACAAAATGTCCTTTTCCCTATTCCAGTTTCGTCCTCAGCGCCCCTTTGCAACTGACTGGCTCGTTGATGTCCTGCCCCGGTATTTTGACCGGGCGCTGGAACGGTTGGGGTGGAGTCATTTGAAATGGAGTATTCTGCTGCTGCTGGTGATATCGGTTCCCCTTGTTATTACGCCGCTCAAGGTTTGGCAGCAGGGTGTTATTGCGGTGGTACTTTTGATTATCGGTCAGGTCGTCGTGCGGGCGGAGTCAAGGGTAAACGATAAGGAAATTAGCGAGTATTACCACTTGTTTTTGGTTTGGCTGAGTCTGGTCACGACATCACGCTATTTGTATTACCGCCTGAGCTATACCCTGAATTTCGATGGCTGGCTCAACGGGGCATTTTGCGTGCTGTTGTTATTCGCAGAGCTGTACGCCATCATGACTTTGGTGCTGGCTTACTTTCAAACCCTAAAAATCCAAGACCGCGAGCCTGTAGATCTGTCTGCGTTTCCTCAAGATCGATGGTTTAAAGTCGATATTTATATTCCGACTTATAACGAAGATGTTGATATTGTTCGCAAAACAGTGCTAGGAGCTGTGGCTATCGACTATCCCGCTGACAAAAAACGAGTATATATCTTGGATGATGGTCGGCCAGAACGCTATAAGGAAGACGATCCCCGCCGGGAAAAGTTTAGACTCCGCCGGGAAAGTTTGCGGCAAATGTGTGCGGAAATTGGCGCAATTCTGCTCACGCGGGACAGCAACGAACATGCTAAGGCTGGTAATATTAATACCGCCTTTCGCCGTACTGATGGGGATCTGGTCATGATCCTCGACTGCGACCACATTCCCACCCGCCAGTTCCTTCAGCATACAGTAGGGTTTTTCTTTGACCCCAAAGTGGCATTTGTCCAAACTCCCCACTGGTTCTTTAACCCCGACCCCTTTGAACGGAACCTGCGCACGGGAGGCCGAATACCAGTAGGTAATGAACTGTTTTATAAGGTGCTGCAAAAAGGCAATGATTACTGGAATGCGTCCTTTTTCTGCGGTTCGGCGGCGGTAATTCGTAAGGAGTACGCCCTGCAAATTGGGGGCATTGCGACCGAGACGGTGACGGAAGATTGCCATACGGCATTTCGGCTGCACTCTTTGGGATACAAGTCGATTTACTACGACAAAATTATGGTAGCCGGACTGGCACCTGAGACTTTTTCCTCCTATGTTGGTCAGCAAGTGCGCTGGGCGCGGGGTATGGCTCAGATTCTGCGGATAGAGAACCCAGTATTTAACCCCAAGTTAAATTTGAGCATTCCTCAGCGAATTTGTTATTTCAGCGCGACATCTCACTTTTTCTATGGCTATCCCCGGTTGATGTACGCCATTGCCCCTACGTTGTTTTTATTGTTTCGCATCAACCCAATTTCAGGTTTAGGTTTAGAAACTTTGGCCTACGCCCTTCCCCACCTTCTTCTCTCGCTGAATGCCAACTACATCACTTATAAGAATGTGCGGTTTTCCTTCTGGAACGAGATTTTTGAATTTGTGATGGCGTTCCAAGCGGGGTATGTGACGATGATGGCGTTAATTAACCCGCAACTGGGTAGTTTTAACGTCACCGACAAGGATATGACCTTAATCAAAAGGGAATTTAGCTGGCAAAACTTTGATTGGCGATCGGTACAAGGTTTGTTAGGCGTGAGCGCATTAGTAATTATTGGCTTGCTTTCTGTACCTTTTTGGTTAATCCTGCGTCCAGAGGATAGTCAGGCGGTTCTAGTCAACGCCATGTGGTGCGTCTTTAACCTCATTTTATTGCTAGCAGCTTTGCTGGTTGCCTTCGAGCAACCCCAAGAGCGTACTGCGCACCGCTTGCGCCGACGCTTAGGTGCCACAATTTACAGCTATGATTACAACTCGGGACAAAACCAGGAATGGCACGGCCATACAATGGATGTGTCAGAAACTGGTTGCCGAATTATGTTCCAAGGTCAGCCAAATCTGCCCTTAGAAATAGAACTTGAGTTGGTTGGTGACTTTGGCGCTAGGGCGATTTTGGAGGCGGAGATTGTCATGATTAGGTCTGTAGGAGACGAGCAAACTCAGTTGGCCGTTAAGTTTATCAATCTCACCCAAACTCAGCGGGATAATTTGGCCTTAGTAATCTATTCGGATGTCAAGGAGTGGTATTCCCAAAGGCGCGAATTTGTCGATCGCCCCTTGGAATCCTTTGGGTTCCTAGCTACTGGTATGTTCCGCGTCTTCCAGGAGTTTAAGGTTTCTCAATCTAACCCCAACAGGTTGCGCAAGCATATTCGGGCAGCTGCTCAAATTTACTGGCAAGGTGAGTTTTATCTAGGATATGCTACCGAACTAGGGACAACGAGTATCAAGCTGGAATTAGATAACATCGCTACCTCGAATGCCAAGTTGCTTCAACCCAAAAACTTAGAGAGGATCAAGCAAGAAGCTCCGATTGTCGGCTTGTTGCTGAGTCAGGATCTCAAGAGTCCTTCACGAGAGCGCCTATTGGCTCAAATCATATCTATACAACTGCTGGCTGCTCAGGAGGGTAGCCAATCTACTCCTCAAAAAGTGGCAATTGAGTTATTGTTTCCAGAGCAATTCAAGGATAAGCAGGCAGGTAAAATTAGAGAGCTGGCAAGAACGCTGCGTTGATTCGCTTTAGGTTCGTAGTAACTACTTCAGTAGTTGAAAATGCTCTAACCCTCTTTTGTCACTTTGGGAAAATTTGACCAATTTACGTCAATCCAGCCCACGAAAAATCAAGGTTTCACCCCAGTTTGACAAAAGAGGGTTATTGTCAACTACTCTTATTGGTTACTACTAACAATATCAATGCAACCGGACACGATATCATATCCGGTTAAACATCCAATGCTTACTGGGTAAGGAATTACCCATTACCAATCACCCATTACCAATTACCCATTACCAATTACCCATTACCAATTACCCATTACCAATCACCCATTACCAATCACCAAAAATACCGTTTTCCACCATCAGTACGGGAGAGCCATTTTTATAAGCGGATTTGGGACAAACGTTCCTCTAGTTTAAGAGTGAGTTCTTCAATTCGGCGATCGCTACTTAAAATTGGCCGTGACGTTTGAGCAATCCGCATCAGCTGTGTAGCACTTAATTTCTGTTTATCCTGCCATTGCTGATTCAAGGCGGAAAATGATTCTTGTTTTACCCAACTCAACCAATGACTTGCTGCTTGTATAGACGAGCGGATACCTCGCGCTACTGGGGGATAGACCTCTAAGAGGGGTATGAGATACTTAGGTTGGTATTGTACCTCAATGGATGAACACCAATCTTGCCACTTAAAAGCTAAAATTCTGGGACTGGTACGTATAGGAATCCAAGGAACTCGCAACCCATCAGCCACAATAGCACCATGCATGGCTTCAGCTAATAGTATTTCTACTTCACTAATAGCAGTCAATACTTGCTCAACAGGCCAACGCGGATCGATATAGTTAAATTCAATTTCCGAGCAGATAGATTCCCATAGTTTACCACCGTAATTAGCATGATGGATATGAGGCATGAATCCAAAGCTATGGGTTTTGTGACCACTAGGCTTAAATAAACGTCTAACCAGGATAGCTCCATCAGTTACAGCTAATTCCTCTGGTATCCCTAGCTTTTGGGCAGATAGAAGCCCTCTCACGCAGTAAATTTGCCACTTATTATCAAGTACTGGTACACCTTTTTCATAACCAACTCCAGAACTAAATATTATTATCTGATGAGCTGATGGTATTCGTATAGGTAACAAATTGTTGATCACTGTTCCAATACCAATAAACATAGTTGTCTCATCGTTATCGAACACATCCGGCAGCAGTTTATTCCATAGCCAAGGATTTAGAGCATCACCGAAATTACTAATTTTGTCTGGACGCTGGTAATAAAAGAGTTTCATATTGTATACAATTTGTGCGAGGTTGCATTCTGGTATAAAGCTATTGCTTAGTGTTTTTAACACAAACTTCACATCATCCTAAACTTCTTCATCAAAACTTTAAATACAAATCAACCATTTTCGTTGTAAGCTGAAATTTATCAGTAATTCTTTATCTATGCTGTTCGCCCAGTTTGACTGAGTTGGGTTCAAGAGATGCCAATTATCGGTGCTATTGGCATGAATGCTGCTATCGGCTAAAAGATAAGTGCCGCATGACACTACTCTTATAAATTCAACCTTGAGGTTTATATGCTTAGGGTTGAGTACTCCCATTTTACGAATTCTTCTCTCTTCGCCAGCTTCCCTAGCTTATCAAGATAAGGATGTTATCAAAGCAGATTTGTATTAGTAATTTGTGATTAGTAATTAGTGTTTGACTTGTTTGGAAAAATTGGCTTTTAGGCGAGGTTTGCTGTGCATGGCTAGACAAGAAACTACCAGGAAGACAGTAATATTTTTAGGAGTTTTTTAATCTAAAAAAGTGATCGATTTAACAGTAAACATCTGTACTTACAATGGGGGGCATCGCTTACCTAGAGTTTTAGATCTCTTGCTCTCTCAGAGCCAGACTGAAAATTTTTCGTGGGAAATTCTCATTGTTGATAATAACAGCACGGATAGTACAGCTAAAGTAGTTCAGGAGTATCAATCGAATTGTGCCTCCACTCATTCAATAAGATATCATTTTGAGCCGCAACAGGGACTAGCATTTGCTCGACGCCATGGTATTAAAGAAGCTCTAGGGAATTTAGTAGCGTTCCTTGATGATGACAATCTCCCCACAGATAACTGGGTTGCTGCTGCCTATGTTTTTGGGAAGTCATACCCTAAAGCGGGAGCTTATGGTAGCCACATTAAAGCTGAGTATGAGGTTAATCCGCCGGAAGGATTTAACAGGATTGCTAGCTTATTAGCTATTATCGACCGAGGTCAACAACCTTTTCGTTATGATACCAGTCATAAATGGTTATTTCCGGCTGGTGCTGGGCTAGTTGTTCGCAAGCAAGCCTGGTTAGAAAGTGTACCCAAAGAACCTATTTTAAAAGGCGTATGTGGGGCATCCCTAGCTTCAAAGGGAGAAGATCTAGAGACTTTATCTTATATTAGGAAAGCTGGCTGGGAAATTTGGCATAACCCAGAAATGGTTATATCTCATCATATTCCACGATCGCGCTTGGAAAAAGATTATTTATTGCAGCTTGGCCGGGGTGTCGGTTTAAGTCGCTATCCGATTCGGATGATACGTTTGGCGAGGTGGCAACAACCTTTTGTTATCCCTCTATATTTAGCTAATGATTTGAGGAAATTAGTCTTTCATTTCCTTAAATATAAAAAAAATCTTAAGCATGATGTTGTAGCGGCTTGCGAGCTAGAGCTTTTTTGGGGTAGTGTAATTAGTATATTTTACTATGCTAGTAGAAAAATAAATAATTATTTGTAGTAATCTTTTATTATTAAAGCTATATTAATGTTATATTTTTATCTAACTTGTTGCTCGCGAATCCCCTAGTTAAGTTCAAACCTTGAGTGGCATCTATGTCGAATAACAACATTGTATTCACACCTAATTTTCAAACTGCTCCTCTGACTGAAGTTACTGCACTGTTACCTGGTCAGTTTGGCGTAGGTGACTCGCTATATCCCGGCTTTGGCAACAGTGGCTACGATGTTCAGCATTACACTCTTGATTTGAACGTCACTGATGTTGCCACAAGTACCTTGACTGGTATCACTACCCTAGAAATCCAGGCTACAGAAGACCTAAGCAGCTTCAACCTCGACTTTATTGGGTTTGCGATTGACAGCATTACCGTCAATGGCAACTCAGCCGCATTTAGCCGGGAGGGACAGGAACTCACCATCACACCAGCTGAGCCGCTCTATACAGGCGATCGGTTTACGGTAGAGGTGAAATATAATGGTTCTCCGACACCGATCGATACAGTAGCGATTCCCTATCCTGTACCAACAGGATGGGTGATATTCGACGGCGGGAGTTTTGTGCTGAGCCAACCAGACGGCGCAGCTAACTATTACCCAGTCAACGATCACCCGTTGGACAAAGCCTCCTATACCTTCCGGGTAACTGTTCCAGAACCTTTTGAGGTTGCCGCTAATGGCGTATTAGAGCAAACCATCGACAATGGCAATTCGACTACCTATGTGTTTGAAGCGCGTGATCCGATGGCGAGCTACTTGACGACAGTAAATATCAGCCAATTTGACCTGGAGACTGAAAACGGACCCAATGGAATTCCCATTCGCAATTACTTTGCCGAGGACATTCCAAAAGATTTGCTCAAACCATTCGACCTCCAGTCACAGATGCTGGACTTCTTCAGCAGCATTTTCGGCCCATACCCGTTTGAGGTCTATGGCTCTGTTGTCATGGACACAGACACTGGCACGGCTCTGGAAACCCAAACTCTATCAATCTTCGGTCTTCTCGATCTGGAGTCACCGACTTATCTGGAAGATACAATCGCCCACGAACTTTCACATCAATGGTTTGGCAATAGTGTCAGTCTGGCAGACTGGAGCGACATTTGGCTGAATGAAAGCTTGGCGACTTACTCAGAAGGACTATGGCGCGAACACACTCAAGGACGTGAAGCTTTGAATGACTGGGTAGTGGATAACTACCAGTTCCTAGTTGAAATATTCGATGAGTTAGTGACACCGGGCGCTCCAGCTGCCGATGACCTGTTCAATACCAGCGTATATTATTGGGGAGCCTTGGGTCTGCACGCCCTCCGGCTAGAAATTGGTGATGATGCCTTCTTCGACACCTTGAAGACATTCCATGACCGCTTCAAGGGAGGAAATGTTACTACTTATGACTTTATTGGGGTTGCTCAAGAGATCAGCGGTCAGCAATTGAGTTCGTTCTTCGACCGCTGGATTTACAGCGAGAACCTTGCCCCTATCCCGGAACTAGGATTGTCGTTCCCTGGTTCTATCGTCGGTACTGATGCCAATGACGAACTAGTTGGTAGCAATACAAAAGACGATCTGATCTACGCGGGTCGAGGCCATGATACAGCAGCGGGTGGTCTGGGCGATGACACTATCTACGGCGAGGGGGGCGATGATTTACTGCGAGGTGACCTCAACAACCGCTCTAGTGGCAGTTCTGTTGGTGGGGATGATATCCTCTACGGTGGTGCTGGGAACGATCGCCTCGGTGGTAAAGGGGGTGATGACCAACTCTACGGTGATGAGGGCAATGACTCCATTTGGGGTGATGACGGCGATGACTTGCTCAGGGGGGGGATAGGCAATGATTCCCTCTGGGGGGGACAAGGAGCTGATACGTTTGTTATTGCAGTGGGTGAAGGCACAGATACTATCCAAGACTTCCAGTTTCATCAGGATAAGATTGGGTTGGCAGGGGAGCTAACCTTCGCTCAACTGTCCTTGAGTTACAAGGGTACTGCTACAATCATCAGCTTTGGGGATCAGGTCTTAGCAGAAATTAACCCCGTGGCACGTTTACTCACCAGCGCTGATTTTGTTACCAGTTGGTAATTGGTAATTGGTAA
>DNXU01000075.1:7766-10050 GCA_003505715.1 Cyanobacteria bacterium UBA8803
CATCACCCATCACCCATCACCATTGTTTTGCTAACCTATTGCTGGAGCTAACCTTGATTTAGGTAAGTTGTAAGGGCGATAGTACAAGTCTACAAATTGGGCAAGTTCAGTTAATGTATAATTAGTCTCAAATAAAGAGAATTTATGGGAGTGGAAAAAAGCAATGTCGAGCGTTATCCTCAGTCGCTCGCCAAATATTTTGGCTTGACAGCCTAAACTGCTTTTTTCTTGCTGTAATTCTCTGACCGCAAAAAGTTTCTGCAATAAACTTAATTTTTTAAACAAAATATCTAGAACTCTCCCTCGCAAACTTAACCCGGTCATTTCACGCAGCAGTAAACACACATCTTGGTCAAATTTAAACTCAGCATCTTTGAGTTGGAATAAAGCACAAAAGTGCTGCACGAGCTGAACCTGAAAAAGATGCTCTAATTGTTCGGCGCTTAAGGCTCCTTGGTGCCTTAGATACAAACCAAAGGGCTGATCGTGTGGGCATAACTGGGCTAGCTTGCTAACGACGCGATCGCTAAGCCACTGATAGTCTGCGATCAGCGACAGCAAACCTTTCTCGTCTACCTGATTCGCTGCTGCAACAATGCAGCCTCGCTCTACCCAGATATAATATAGAGAGGGCGGTGATAGGGAAAATTCTGGCAGACTCTGTAGCATCAGTACCCCAGTTTTATTCCCAAGATCGATAAAACGGAAAAGTTCGGGTAAAGAAAAATCACTTAATAACCCAGTAATGGACATCTTTGGTATTCCATGGAAAGCCTATAAATATTATCTCGATATTATCTCGATTAATAGTTAAATTTTCAACCACAAAAAATCAGCAAAGAAACATCTAATGGCCGTCTTTCTTAACGTAAAAATCTGGCCAGATTATCAGTATTAACGGTCTAGGCCGATCGCAATTGCCGGGTAAGATGGTAAAGCTTGGGATTTATAATGGTGTATGTCCTGTAATTCTCACGCTTGGCTGTGACCACTACTCCCCTTCCAGCGAGTTCCCCATTGCCTCCTGAGGCTGCCACCCAACAACCTGACTCCTTGGGGCGGTTTGGGAAATTTGGCGGCAAGTACGTCCCGGAAACGCTTATGCCTGCTCTATTCGAGTTAGAACAGGCATTTGAGCAATACCGCCACGACGCAGATTTTCAGCAGGAACTGCAACAGCTACTGCGAGACTATGTAGGACGCCCTAGTCCTCTTTATTTCGCCGAGCGATTAACCGCTCACTATGCTAAACCCGATGGCAATGGTGCCCAGATTTATCTAAAACGGGAAGACTTAAATCACACGGGTGCCCATAAAATTAATAATGCTCTAGCTCAGGTGTTGTTGGCCAAGCGGATGGGCAAGCAGCGGATTATTGCCGAAACCGGAGCAGGTCAGCATGGCGTAGCAACGGCCACAGTATGTGCCCGGTTCGGCTTGGAATGTATCGTTTATATGGGCGTTCAGGATATGGAACGCCAAGCTCTGAACGTGTTCCGAATGCGACTGATGGGCGCTAAAGTGCAACCCGTATCTGCTGGAACTGCCACCCTCAAGGATGCTACCTCCGAAGCCATTCGTGACTGGGTCACGAATGTGGAAACTACCCATTACATCCTGGGTTCAGTGGCAGGGCCTCATCCTTACCCGATGATGGTGCGTGACTTCCAAGCCATCATTGGCCAAGAAACTCGCGCTCAATGTCAAGAAAAATGGGGCGGCTTGCCGGAAATTTTATTAGCCTGTGTCGGCGGTGGCTCAAATGCGATGGGACTGTTCCATGAATTTGTTAGCGAACCCACCGTCCGACTGATCGGCATTGAAGCAGCAGGGGAAGGTGTAGATTCTGAAAAACACGCGGCTACTCTAACCCAGGGGCGTCCTGGAGTGCTGCACGGTGCCATGAGTTATTTACTCCAAGATGCCGACGGCCAAGTGGTAGAGGCTCATTCTATTAGTGCTGGACTTGACTATCCAGGAGTTGGCCCGGAACACAGCTATTTGAAAGACAGTGGCAGAGCAGAGTATTACAGCGTTACCGACCAAGAAGCGATCGCTGCCTTTCGACGGTTATCTCAACTAGAAGGCATTATCCCAGCCTTGGAAACTGCCCATGCGATCGCCTATTTAGAAACCCTCTGTCCCCAACTGAATGGCAGTCCCCACATTGTCATTAACTGTTCGGGTCGAGGTGATAAAGATGTGCAGACAGTGGCTAAGTTTATTCATTTAGAAAGGTAATGGGTGATGGGTGATGTGTAATGGGTGATGGGTGATTGGTAAT
>DNXU01000075.1:10091-10664 GCA_003505715.1 Cyanobacteria bacterium UBA8803
TTACCAATTACCAATTACCAGTTCCCTCCTGAACGGCTATGATCAAAAACCATTGGCTTCAGCTCATCTGCGGATTACTAGTCCTAGTTGGTGGACTCAGCAGTTGTAATTCAGCGTATAGTATTAATCAACCACTGCCGAGTAGCCAATTGTCTCCCTTAACCGTATCTCAAGGATCAGATCCCAGCGAATTCAACAATTTAGAACAATCCGTTCATCAACAGATTAATAGATATCGCCAGTCTCGTAACTTGCCCCTTCTCAACTTAGACACGCGCATCAGCAAGCAGGCAAGAATTCACAGTTCGGCGATGGCAACGGGTCAGGTCGCTTTTGGTCATGACGGATTTGAAGAACGAATAAAAGCGATCGCCCGATTCATTCCTTACCGCAGCGCTGCCGAAAATGTGGCCTACAACCAGGGTCATGCAGATCCCGCTGGGCAAGCCGTTCAGGGGTGGCTTAAAAGCAACGGCCATCGCCAAAATATCGAAGGTGACTTCGACCTAACTGGTATTGGTATTAGCAAAAATGCCAGGGGTGAATATTACTTTACCCAAATTTTCATCAAGC
>DNXU01000103.1:0-664 GCA_003505715.1 Cyanobacteria bacterium UBA8803
ATTCCCCATTCCCCAATCCCCATTCCCCATTCCCTATCCGAGTAGAGGAGAGAGTGCCAAAATTGAATATATGGAGGACATGATCCTGGGGGACGTGTCGCTGAATGCCATTTTTCAATACAAAAATCTCTCTGAGCTGAGATCCTTGCCTTATGGAATCTATAGATGACTTATTAGCGCAAGTAAAAGCGGAATATCTGGGAACAGACCAAACTAAACAGCCTAAGCAAAAGCCTCTTTTTGAAGAGGAAGAAGTTTACTCACCCCCTTCTGGTTCACCCACTTATCCAGCTCCATCTTCACTCCATTCTTCCCTCTCCAGCGCTGAGGAGAGCTTGTTGGTCGAGTTAAAAGCTGAGTATGAAGAGCAAGAACAAGCCGAGGAACTGAAACGACAGCAGCAGCTTCGGGAAGAGCAATTACGAAAGGAGCAACAACTGCTCCAAGAACAATTAAAAACCCAGCAGCGAGAGCAGAGACGTAGGGAGGCACTCACTCAACAAGCCACGGAATGGTTAAAAACCTTAGACCCCCGTTCCGAGGAAGGACTGTGGTTTGAAGAGTTTTCTTATAGCTATCCTTCCAAACTGGAAGCCGCTATTGATTATCTGCAAGCCTTGCGAGAAACACGGTTGTGAGAGGTGAGGGTGTGAGGGAGTGAGGG
>DNXU01000103.1:875-33894 GCA_003505715.1 Cyanobacteria bacterium UBA8803
GCACCCTGATAATCGAGAGAGTCGCCTCAAGTGGCTCTCTTATTTCTCTTTACTTGGCCTGTTGAGCCAATAGCCTTATCCCAAATCGCTAAATACAGCAGGTGCTACCCAGCTTCGGTTCAGTTATAATTTTCGAGGTTAGAAACCTACCCTAGAGCTGGTCGTAAAAGGACGCATCTTGAGCTTTACTGCGGATGAGATTTTAGACTTTTGGTTTGGTAAGCCTGATGAAGCGGATTATGGCAGACCCCGCCTAATTTGGTTTACCAAAGACCCTGCATTTGACGCAGACGTTCGATCTCGCTTTATGCAAGGGTATCAGCAAGCAGCGGCTGGTCAACTTGATAGCTGGCAGAACTCTCCCAAGAGCTGTTTGGCACTGATTATCCTGCTCGATCAGTTTCCCCGCAATATGTTTCGCGGCACACCCCAAGCCTTTGCCACCGATCCCAAAGCACTAGATGTTGCACATTACGCTCTCGAGCAAGGCTTTGACAAGGAGTTGCTACCAGTACAGCGTTGGTTTATCTACTTGCCATTTGAACATAGTGAAGATCTCGAACACCAACATCAGTGCGTCCAGTTATTCTCAACCCTTAAAGATGACCCTGATAGTGCCAGTACCATTGATTATGCCTATCGTCACCTGAGGACAATCGAAAGCTTCGGACGCTTTCCCCATCGCAACCCGATACTAGGTCGGGAAAGCACTCCAGCAGAAGCCGAGTTCCTCCAGCAACCCGGCTCATCGTTTTGATTGGTTGTTAGTTGTTAGTTGTTAGTTGTTTGTAATAATCAATAACTAAGAACCCCTAATAAACAACAAATAATAAATAATCAACAAACAACAAACAACAAACAACCAACAACAAACAACCAACAACCAATGACCAATCGAGAGAATCTTCGCCAACTTCTGCTGCAACTTGACGATCGCGGCTACAAAGCTTACAAGGATATCAAGGGACGCTATCAGTTTTCCGATTTTACCCTCATTATCGATCGCGTTCAGGGCGATCCTTTTGCCAGTCCTAGTCAGGTGCGGGTACTGGTGCCTCAATCTGTAGCCGGTTTTCCCCCTCAACTCTATAACTCCCCCAGTCGAGAAATTGCCCTCCGGGATTATCTGACTCGCCAATTTGACCGTGTGGTCAGAAATTTCAGTTCCCATCGGGGAACGGGTAATAGCGGATTGATTGCCATTACTGCTGTAGGGCAATCTGTGCTAGAGCGTACTAGTGTTTTCGTTAGCGATAAATTAGTGGAAGTGCGCTTCGTGGTGGGATTACCTGCACGAGGGCGTCATATTTCAGGGCGTCAGGCGGCAGAAATGTTGGGCGATGATATTCCTCAAATTGTTAACCAAGCCCTGAAGTATCAATCCCTAAATGCCACTGCTATTAAACAGCACGTCGAAATTGTAGAAGATGCTGACTGGTTGCGAGGGCAGCTAGGGGAACGGGGACTGGTTGCCTTCATTGCTGATGGTGCTATTCTACCTCGCACTAGCGGTGTTGACGATCGCCCTTTAGTGGAAGAAGCCGTACCTTTCCAATCTCCAAACACTTTACGGGTAGAGTTTAGTTGTCCAAATCGGGGCTTAGTAAAGGGTATGGGGATTCCCGAAGGAGTCACCCTGATTGTGGGCGGCGGCTATCACGGTAAGTCTACCTTACTCAGAGCCGTTGAGTTAGGTGTCTACAACCACATCCCCAATGATGGGCGGGAACTGGTGGTAACTCAAGCTTCAGCGGTGAAGATTCGGGCTGAGGATGGTCGCAGTATTGCCAGTGTAGATATTTCGCCTTTTATTAACCAGTTGCCTCAAGATCGGTCTACTCGGCAATTTTCTACCACTAATGCTAGTGGCAGTACATCTCAAGCTGCCAATATTATTGAGGCATTAGAAGCAGGTGCCCAAGTGCTGCTCGTGGATGAGGATACAGCAGCGACTAACTTTATGATTCGCGATCGCCGAATGCAGCAGTTGGTGGCTAAAGACAAAGAACCGATTACCCCGTTTATCGATAAGGTGCGACAGCTTTACAACGACTACGGTGTATCCACCATCTTAGTTATGGGCGGTAGCGGCGATTACTTTGATGTGGCCGATACCGTGATTGCGATGGACAACTTCCAACCCCAGGATGTTACCAAACAAGCGCAGGCGATCGCCCAACAATATCGGACGGAACGCACTCCTGAAGGCGGCGAACAGTTTGGTAGTATCATGCCCCGCATCCCGTTACCCCAGAGTATCGATCCCAGTCGGGGGCACCGAGAGGTCAAGTTAAAAGTTCGGGATGTGGATGAGATGGTGTTTGGCACTGAGGAGATTGATCTCGGGGCGGTCGAGCAAATTGTAGAGAAAGGGCAATTGAGGGCTATAGCAGAAGCGCTCGTCTATGCGAAGCAGCAATATATTGACGGAAATAGCACTATTCCAACCATTCTGGAGCGCGTGATGGGCGATATTGAATCTAAGGGATTAGATATTGTTACTAACATACCCGAAGGTGGCTTAATCGTATTTCGCCGCTTTGAGCTAGCAGCTGCTCTCAATCGGTTGCGCACTTTGAAAGTACGATAACTACTCTAATTGTATAAGTTCATAGTGAAACCTGGCGTGCTGGGCATTCGGCTTTACATAGTCTCAACGAGATTTTAACTTTCAATCCGAACTGTAGGCTTTATAAAAAGAATATGATTTTTCTAGAAACAAAAGCCTTTCAACATAAATCTCAGCTTCTGGAAAAAGCTCACGCATTCTTAAGCAAGTAAGAACTCGTGTGTCTTCGACAGATTTTGTCCATACAGGTAGTTTTTTTCTCCATGAGTCATGTAAGTGTCTGCGCCACCAATCAGGTAGCTGCCAGTAAAACGGCACGCCCGTATGAGGTTCAAGAGGAAAGTTAATGCTTGGCGTCTGAACCCAGTAAGAATTGGCTAACCTCATTACTTCTGAAGCAAAAGAGGCTTGCTTTTCTTCATCTCCAACATGCTCTATGGTAGAGTTACTGAATACTACATCAAAAGATTTGTCTTCAAATAGGTTAGAAATATCTGTGACATCCCCTTTGATAAATCTAAATTTAGGAGGTATATCAAACGATACGAAGCTTGAATTTTCTGGGAGATTGACTAATGTGATATCAAAGTTGTGTTCTATTAACTTCCATATATAAGGTGAGCCTCCTAAATCCACGATCCGTGCATGGCTCGGTGGCTTCACAAGTTTCAAGAAACTTAGCATACGCTTGGAGCGCCAATCCTTGACAAAAGAGTCGTTTGTATAGACCCAATTTACCGCTTTTCTAAGTAACAATTGCATAATGTAGAGTAGGTTAACTATTTTAGTGAAAAAAAATTTTACAAATCTTAATCCAATTTCAGCTATTCAGAATCTATCGTAAGATAGATCTAGGACTTTCACGGGATTGTAAATAATTTGTCACAACCTGGTCAAAGCGATCTGGTTATTGGTATGAGCGGAGACGCCGATACCTGAAGAAAAATATGAAGCAAAGACCAGTTGAGTTAATTGGTTATTCAGGTTAACATGGATTAGCTACGCCCTTCACATATAGTATTTTTATTTAAGATGTCAAAAAAACATTTGTAAAATAAGGCTTTCAGCAGTTTTGCTGTTTACGAACCATTTAAAAATACTATTATTGTAATAATTGTAAGGTATTGTTGGCATAACAGCAACTTCATGGCCTTCTCCAAAGAAGTGTCGTATCTCAAAAACCGGGGTGAGACTATGGGGCACAAGAGTCCGGAAGAATTCGATATTAATATTGATTTCCAGCAGTTCTGGTTGATTCTCAAACGGCGATGGCTTCCAGCTTTAACTATTTTTAGCGGTGTGGTTGGTCTCAGTGGGTTAGCTGCTCTCTCCAAAGTACCTACCTATGAAGCTCAGGGAAGTTTGCAGGTGGTTCCCGATCAAACGGCTGCTTTAACTGGTGTTGGGAAAGAGTCAACGAATTTGCAAGCTCTGAGTAATCTAACCAACCCTTCCGAAACTGAAGCACTGGTTGTCCGCTCTTATACTCTTTTAGCAGAAGTGGCCAAAACCTTAAAATTAAAAGATGAGGAAGGTAAACCAGTATCGGCAAAAGCACTCGCCTACGGTCTGGCCATTACTCCTGTAACTGAGACCGATGCCATACGGGTAGCGTATCGAGATCGAGATCCAGTCAAGGCTGCTGCTGTAGTCAACACCCTGATTGAGATATACATTAAACATAATATTGAGACAAACCGGGCGGAAGCTTCTGCGGCTCGTAAGTTTATTGCGACACAACTCCCTAAAATTGAGACGGAAGTGAGCCAAGCAGAACTATCTTTGCGTCGATTTAAGGAAGAAAACGAGATTGTTTCGCTAGAAAATGAAGCAGAGTCGGTAGCTGAGGCCATTGCTGATTTAAACGACAAGCTGGCAGCTAAGCAGGCTGAACTGGGCGAAGCAACAGCTCGTGTGGAATTCCTCAATAGTAAGATAGGGTTGAGTCCTGAGGAAGCAATAACTGCAAATGCCCTGAGTCAGTCGCCTGGAGTTCAGGATCTCCTGAAAAAGTTACAGGACGTTGAAACCGAATTAGAAGAACAGCGCGTTCGCTTTACTACTCAAAACCCTTTCATCAGTAAGCTTGAGGAGAAAAAACAGCGCTTAGAAGCTTTGTTGAGAACGAGAGTTACTGAAGTTGTGGATGGTCGGGTTCCCGAATTGCGTGGAGGCTTACAATCAGGAGAACACGAGCAGAATTTGCGCTACAGCTTGGTAAATGATACTGCTAATCACCTAGCCTTGCGCAATTCGGTTGCGATTCTTTCTAACAAACTAGCTGTCTATCAACAACGGGCTATACAATTGCCTCGCCTAGAACAGAGACAGCAAGAGCTAGATCGGAGATTGGAAGCTGCCAAAGTAACTTATGCGACGCTCCTGCAACGACTCCAAGAAGTCTCAATCGCTGAAAATCAGAATGTGGGGAATGCCCGTATTATTGATACGGCAATTGTCCCAGACTCCCCAGTTAGTAAACGGAAAATCTTGTATGTGGCTGCAGGGTTTGTGTTGGGAACCTTCATGGGAGTATCAGCTGCTCTAATACTGGAGCTAATGGATAAGTCCGTGAAAACTGTCAAAGAGGCCAAAGAGCTATTTGGTTACACCTTGCTAGGTATAATTCCGCTATGGAGTAAAGCTAGCAAGCGTAAACACAAGCGTGGTGAGCTGGAAGAGGAGCCGATCAAGATTCCTGTATTAGACAAGCCGCGCTCACCTGTTAGTGATGCTTATCGAATGCTGCAAGCTAATCTGAAGTTTTTAAGTTCGGATGACAAGATTAGAGTGATTGCGGTTACCAGTTCTGTGCGCGGAGAGGGCAAATCTACTACAGCGGCTAACTTAGCGGTAGCGTTGTCTGAACTATCTCACCGAGTTCTTTTGGTTGAAGGGGATATGCGCCATCCGAGCCAGCACCATTTTTGGCATTTAAATAACACTCAGGGCTTAAGCAACGTCTTGGTCGATCAAATTGATGTAGAAGCAGCTATCCAACCAGTTCTGGAGAACGTAGACGTGATACTTTCTGGGGTTTGCCCTCCTAACCCCTTTGCTTTACTGCACTCGAAGCGGATGGCCTTCTTAGTAAAAAGTTTTGCTCAGACCTATGACTACGTTATCATTGATACTCCGGCCTTAACAGTTGCCCCTGATGCCATGATTCTAGGCAAGATGACAGATGGAGTTTTAGTAGTCGTTCGTCCTGGGGTTTTGGAAAGAGGTAGTGTTCCTGCGGTTCAGGAGTCTTTGAAGAAGTCAAGCCAAAATGTTTTAGGCTTGGTGGTCAACGGTATCATTCTAGGAAATGAACCGGATGGTTATTATTACACGAAGGAATACTACCTAGAGGAGAGCGAATCTACTTCCCTGGCCACTCGTGTGTAGTACGGTGAAGGCAGACTTCGGCATGAGCTTACCGTCGAAGCCTCACGCCGAAGTCCGAACACAGGCAGAAGGCTACTATGCAGTCGCGATGAGAAACTGGTATTTCCAATTTCCGGCTCCCGACTCCCCACTGTCAATTCCTGGCTGCTAAATATCCCCAGGCGTAGGCCGTTGGCCCCATAGTCTGCCAAACAGTGAATTCAGTTATTGCAGGAGATAGAAAAATATCAAAATAGGCTTCTGCCGTCGGCCACTTAGAAGGGTTGGGGGAAGTTACATCTTTGAGCAAGTCTATCGTCCAGTAGTCACTAAATTGCACGAAGTCTAACGGACCGTAAACTGTAATCCCAGGGAGAGGTGGTTGCCCCATCACACGTTGATCGAGCAGCAGTGGGTGTTGGGGGCTTTGATGGCCTAAACCAGTTGTGAAAATTAGGTTATCTGGGTTTGCTCCGGCTGAGAATTGGCAGGCCAGCACGCTCGCTTGCAGATAGTCTACTTTGTTAGTTAAAACATGAGCGCGGAGCAGAGTGACTGCCTTAGGCGCTCCCAGACCAGTACCCCAACCAATAGGATGCATGGGGTGCATCTTTGTCCACTTAAAAGCCGTATTCGCTCCTAGGGAAATAGCTTCATCCGCTTCTTGTAGTAGAGCATTTATCGCATTGGCCTTCACAGTAGAATCTACATTTGATTGTTGGGTGCGTGCGTAAACAAAGGCAGCATCGCCTTGCTGACGAATCTGGTTGGGCTTAGTATGAGCAGTTGTTTTGAGAAAAATCTCATGCCAGCGATCGCCTCCAGTCAGACGGAAGAGTTCAACCGCAGCTAAGTTACGGTCATTCAGGATAGTTTCAAGCACTTCTTGAACCTGGTATGACCTGTATTCCTTTTCAGCATATTCCATAGCTCGCACGGCACTCTCGCTATATTCCCTAGCTAGATCGGGAAAGCGCGGTGCCAGCCAATGAGCAGCACGAGCAGCAACCCCAGCATAGGCATAACTAGACCACAGATCGGGTGCATAAGCCATGACATCTAAAGAGTTTTGCCAACTTGTCTCACCATATTTAGGGTGTTCTGCTATCTCGATGCCGCCACGGATACCACCGTCTGTAGTTTGAAGCCTTTTGTAGAAATCTATACCCCAGAGTGCTTCATCGACGATGTCTGGCAGCTTGTTATTTGATTCCGGAATATTAAGAGCGACAGTCTCGAAGTAGTTAGGAAAAAGTTCAGCCAGTTCCAGCAGCAACCTAGCAACTTCTAGGTGTTGGATGCGCCGATCCCAATCTCCTGCATCAAAATAGCCACCCCAGGCATTTGGTACTTGCTGGCCTGTTTTAGTATTGACCAACGCACTAAAGGCATTCTCCTTACCCAGACCCATGTCAACATCCATCAGGCGTGTCGTCGTTTCCTCAACGGTAACGCCGTCATCTGGGTGAAACGGACGGGGTCTTACCACTCTTGTGTAGGGGGGACCTAGCTTAATACCACTGCGCTGGTGATAGAGGCCACGAGCAGAAATAGTAAATGCGTCTTTCCAGATGTGTTCCCCAATTTCAAAGGGGAAAGAGCAGCCAATACCCTCCGCACAAACCCGATAGCGACCGGACTTATTAAAATTACTGAAATCCATTAGGTAGACATCAGTAAGGGTGTAATTGCGATCGCGGGGATCTTCAACCTCATTACTGGCTTTGGAAAGCTTGGTGGTGCCAGTGTAGACTTGCTGCTTGGTTTGTTCGTTAATGAGCCAGAAGGTGAGAGCATTGGGATAAGTTAACCCATTGCCGTTTCCCATCCAACAGGACAGAAAAGCCACTTTAGCAGGATCGTCAGGACGAAATCCCAGCTGTGAAACATGAATGGCCTCACTGTAGGTTGTTTCTGGTTGATACTGAAAGGTTAAGTCTTCTAGGTTATCGCCTTGGAAGTCTAAGCGGTAATTTTTACCCGGATCTAGGGCAACAGGTAGCTCTAAATACAAGACATGAGCTAGGGGCCACTCGAACTTCCCCTTATTTGTTTGAGCCATATCCGTAGGCTTGGTTTTCCTGAACACAGCTTTAGGTCTTTTACTGCTGCTGTAATCGGCATCCTCATCTGAAGTAATGTGATAACTAGCAGGTCGATCTGCCCAGTCGGTATTTAAAGGTATTCCCATGTACCGATCTAATGTATGGAGAATACTGCGATCCTTACCAACAAGCGCACCAATGTAATTGCCCCCGCGTTTTACCCAGTTATTGTGCTGTTCCCTTTCGATGCGATCGCTGGGTTGGGCTTCGTAGGGAACCTGCTTTCCATAAATAGTCTTGCCAGTATCTATTCTGAGTGCTAAAACATCTGGTTTTACTGTATAGACTTGTTTTACTTGCAGCGTGTGGTTCTTGGAAGCATTAACATTTTGGTAACAACTGTGGAGTAAAAATACTAGGAGTATTCCGATAATAAATCGAACAACGATCATCTAATCCCCCTTACTCCCAGAATGGTACGATAATTAACTTGCAGGTAATCTCATCAAATCCATCTTACGTGGATAAAATAACTTCTTGATAACTACCTGACCGAATCACTCGTCCCTTCTCTAGCAAGTAAATACAGTCACAATGCTCCACAGTAGAAAGACGATGAGCAATAATAATCAACGTTTTTGTCCCAGCCAGAGATTTAATTGCTTCGCTCACCAGACGCTCTGTTTCAGTATCTAATGCCGAAGTTGCCTCATCCAGTACTAAAATTTCTCTTTCATGATATAGAGCACGAGCAATCCCGATCCGCTGACGCTGTCCTCCAGACAAGCGTACCCCCCGTTCGCCCACACTAGTTTTTATCCCCTCAGGCAGCTGATCTACTAACTCTTCTAGCTGAGCTGTTTTGATAGCTTGCTCCAAGCGTTCTGAATCAATTAGACTATCGGGAACGCCAAAAGCAATATTGTGCTCGATTGTGTCATCTATGAGAAAAATTGACTGCGGTATGTAACCAACTAAATTCTGCCAATAACGCAAATTATTATATATGGATATACCGTCAACTTTGATGTCTCCACTTTCAGGTTGCAAAAGACCTAAAATCACATCGACTAATGTAGTTTTACCTGCACCTGATTTCCCAATTAGCCCGATAGATTGGCCTTTTTTAATAGTCAACGATATTTTTTCAATTGCTAGTTCTGATATATTAGGGTAACGGTAGGTAATTTCCTGCAACTCAACTTGCTGATTGAATGCCATAGCTTGGCTTTCATCATGCATTTTTTGGTCTGAATCAACTAGCTTTGAGCTAAAATTTAAATTTTGCTTTTCTATTTCCTTCAAATCAAAGTAAAGCTGGTTAACAGCATAGCTGGAATTTTTGAGGTTGCCCATGGATTGGGTTAACTGGCTTGCTGATGGGATCATGCGCATAGCAGCCACTGAGAACACACTAATACTAGCAATTAAATCTTGAAAATCTTGATTTAGTATTATCTGAGATAGAGAAACAAACCCTATTAAGAATATAACCATGATAGTCTCAATTGAGACACGAGGTATTAATTGGTAGCTATTGAACAAATATGCTGACCTAGAATAATTATTAGCATGTTGCTCCATTTCAGATTGGAAGTAGGCTTCACAACCAATCACCCTTGTCTCTTTTAAGCCACCTAGACCATGATTGATAGTGCGGATCATCCCCTGTTGAGATTCAGAGCTGATCTTTCCCCATTCCTTAAATTTGTTGCCAAAACGAGCTAACCATAGAAATACAGGTAAGAGAATTGCCAAAACCATTACCAGCAAGAGTAAGTCCGTTTTAGCCAGCAATAACAATAAAATAATTACAACAATACAATTGGCACTGGCAATGAGAAGAGGGAGTAGACATAAATAGGTAAAATGGTTTGTCTCAATAATAATATTTTCTATTAGAGTAGAGGTATTGCGGTTTAAATGAAATGTATAGGGAACTACTAAATAAGCATGAAGCAGCCGCGATACTAGCAAGCTTTTCTGATCGTAGCTAAATTTGTAGATATATGAAGAGCTTAAGAAATAGACGATTGCTTTGATGCAAAATATGCAGATGACAGCTAGACCTAATAATAAAATAAGTTGATTATCAGATGTGAGACCTAACTGTGCATAGAGCCAAGCAAGTAAAGCGATTTTATGGATAGATTCTGGATTAGACGCTAAGCTAAGAAATGGCGCTATCATCCCAATCCCCAAAGCTTCTAAAACAGATGTTAATGAGAATGAGAATAGGAGTAAAGCCAAATTTTTCCGGTTTCCCGTAAGCACATATAAAACTTTAGAAAGATATTTGAGCATTTGCTGTACCTTAAGATATCTTGAGGCCGACTAGCTGGCTGCATAGTAGCGTTTCATCAGCCTAGGAATACTGGCCTTCTAACCTTCATGACAAATTGTCAAACTAACACGCAGGATAACTGTGAATAATGATTCGCCGTTATTTTGTTTCCAGAGAGAGCCAAGGTTATTATACTAGGTGACATCCTTATTCCAAGAGAGTGAATTGTTTAGTAATGTAAAGTATGAGAACTAGGGGTAGCAGGAAACACCCCCATAAAGTAGTAAAGGAAGGTAGCACAGAATGTATGAGCAGCTTAGAGTGTTATACGCCGTTGGCCCTGAAAACATTATTGAGGCTTACAAGTACTGGAGCCAGTGCCAAGATGCTCCTTCCCAGGTGTCAGTTACCTACTCAAGCCAGTTCTATGAAGTGTGCAATGCTTTGGATGCCAAAGGTTATGCGATCGCCCAGTCGAACAAGAAAGAATTTTTGCAGGATGGGCGCTTTATCTTGGAACATCGCCCAGTTCCTTTCAGCAAAGCACCAGGACTTCTATATCACTTGGGTCAATTAGGGTATGGGTTTCAGTTACTAGCCTCTGCAATTCGCTTTAGAGCTAATGTTGTAGTAGCGTCTACTGGAACAACCCACTGGTTTGTTTGGTCTGTATTGTGCTGGATGGGGGTGAAGGTTATTCCTTCACTGCATTGTGTTCTTTGGCGCAAGTACGCTTCCCAACGTTTAGGAGAGGAATGGGGTTTAAAGCTTAGCCGTAATTTTTTCGCTACTGAGTGCCATGCCATATTAGCTGTGTCGCCAGATATAGCCGAGCAGGTTTCCCAACTTACCGCAGGTCAGCACCGACCGATAAGGATCTTCTTACCCAGCTTTCGCCGAGCATATTTCACCAGCATAGCACCTTCTGATGCCAAGCGATCGCCCTTTCGAGTTCTATTTGCGGGTAGGATTGAGGCCGATAAGGGTGTCTTCGATCTGCTAGAGATTGCCAAACTTTTCGCTATTGAGGGAAGGCAAGATATTCTATTTGATGTTTGTGGTAAAGGTTCTGCCCTAGAATCGTTGCGTATTAGTGCCAAGGAAGCTAATATTGATAATTTATTTATATGTCACGGTTACTGCTCAAGGCTGCAAATGCAGAAAATGTTTAGCCACTCTCACGTTTTTATCGTACCAACTAGGACAGAGTTTGAGGAAGGTTTCAATCGGGTTGTAGCTGAGGCTATTTTGTCAGGTCGTCCAGTAGTTACTTCGGCAGTGTGTCCAGCTTTGGTCTACGTGCAAGATGCTGTCGTGGAGGTTCCTCCCAATGATGTTGCAGCCTATGGTAATGCTTTACTCAAGTTATACGGAGATCCGGAATTTTATGAGCAAAAGCGACAAGCTTGTCTAAAAGTACAGGAGCAGTTTTACGATATCTCACAGAGTTGGGGAGTTGGGATCAAATCTATCCTTCAGGATGTGTTAGCCAGATGCGAATAGTCAAAAGAAAGTGAATCTATCATAGAAATGCAAATCCTGATTAATATTAGTTTAGTTTTGACTTGGGAGGGATATAGGTGCAACCTAATTTTCTATCAATCGGTGCAGCAAAATGTGCCACATCAACAATCTCTGCACTCATTGGGCAGCATCCCGATGTTTTTATGGTTAGTAAAGAGGTAAGTTTTTTCTCTGATGATGAGATCTATGCTAAAGGATTTGATTGGTACGAGTCACTATTTGATAATGCAGGTGGCGTAAAGATGCGAGGGGAAGGCAGTAATCGTTACACAATGAAAGAAGTTTTTCCCAATGCTGTTTCCCGGATTATTTCTTATACTACTGATTTGAAACTGATTTACATTGTCCGAAATCCTATAGCGCGGATCGCATCTCACTGGATCGAGAAACGCTCTCACGGTGGGGAAGATGTTCACTATGATTTTAACAAAGCAGTGCGTATCAATCGTGAATGGCTGGTCGATTCATCCAACTATTGGCAACAGATCAATGTCTTTAGATCTCATTTTTCAGACGAGCGCATCCATATAATTTTCTACGAGGATTTCAAGACAGATCAAGGTACTGTGATGCGTCGATGTTTCGAGTTCCTCAATGTAGATCCAGATGTGCCTCTGGTAGAACCAAATATTCACCTCAATCCATCAACTGGAAAACAAGTGCCGATTAACTTTCTGTCGCGCCTACGTTCCTACTCCCTATATCGCTATGGAGTAGAAATAATACCCAAACCATGGCGCGACCCACTTCGGAAAAGATTCCTTTTCAAAGAAGTTAAAGGACGACCACAATGGAGCCTTGAAGCTCGTGAGTGGGTAGCAGATGTCCTCGAAACTGACACTCGTAGATTCTTGGAGTATTATGGCAAGCCAAAAGACTTTTGGAAACTTCGAGATGTGGGGTATTGAACTGAATAGTGGTGAACGCTAAGTATTGTTGGAGATGATGCTATGTTTCTGGGGGAGTTTTGGGGGAAAAGCTGCGAATTTTCAACGGCTCCTCCTCTAGCTGAGAAAGCATTTGCCATTTTAGGGTTGGTCTTTTTTACAGATAGCCTAACAAGTTTTATAGGTGGGCAGGGTGCTGTCCCGACACTTCTAAGGTATGGAATATTTTTAACAAGTTGCTGCTTACTGGGTCTGCGATGGAGAAGGGCATTATACACAGCAAGTGCAGATAAGTTTATTTGGGTGGTAATTGGGTTAGCAGCAGTGTCATTTGCTTGGTCTGACTATCCCCAATATACCTTGGCTAATAATCGAGAAGTATTATACAGTGCCGCTTTTGGCCTATATCTAGCAGCGCGATTCAGTTTAAGGGAACAATTACAACTGTTAGCTTGGACTTTGGGGCTTGGCGCAGTTTCAAGTTTAGCCTTGGCGGTGGGGAATCCTGCTCTCGGTACTCATACGGAAGGGGTTCATACTGGAGCCTGGGCAGGAATCTACGGTAATAAAAATGGCTTAGGCAGCATGATGAATCTAAGCGTATCTGCGTTCTTTCCGTTTGCCATTCGGAAGCATCAGTATCGGGGCATTGCCCTGGCTTGTCTAAGTCTTTCTATCGCTCTAGTTCTTTTGTCAACCTCCAAGACCGCTCTTGCTCTTGTTTTCACAGTTTTATCTGTGCCGTGGGTTTTTCAGCCATTAAGGGGGCGAGGCATAAAAATAACCACATTACTGTTCGTTATAACTGCAATTGTGTTGATCGGAACTATAACCATAGTCTTTTTGACTCAATGGGAATCAATTCTCACCAGTGCAGGGCGTGATGTCACTCTGACGGGAAGAACGCCAATATGGGGAGTTGCCATTCAGAAAATCCAAGAGCGACCTTGGTTAGGCTATGGACGGGGGGCATTTTGGGCTCCTGGTAGCCTATACGCGATTGAGGCTGGCAAGGCAGTTACGATAAAATTTATTCCCCCCCACGCTCACAATGGCTTTATTGAATTAGCTCTTGATGTGGGTTTAGTGGGTTTTTTATTTTTTGTGCTTAGCTTGCTGCTAACCCTAATACGAGCTGTCAAGCGGGCTCTTTTGACAAAGGTGACAGAAGACCTTTGGCCAATGATGTATCTAACATTATTTTTAGTGAATAATTGGACGGAAAGTTTAACGCTGCGACTAAATAATATATATTGGATTTTGTACATAGCTCTTGCCCTTTCGGTGAGGCAGGGCGAACGCAAATAAATTGGTTTAATCAAGTATTTCTGAAATATACTCGTAGCGAGTTATGATCCCACAACAGAAGTTGATGAGTAGCGCCAATGAATCAGAAGCTCCCGATCTAGGGCTTTGCCAACAGATTAAAGAAGACTGGATAGCTCACGGACGGGATTGGACTAAACCGGGGTTTCGAGCCATAGCAGTCCACCGCTTTGGAGTTTGGCGGATGAAGATTAAACTCAAGCTCCTGCGTGCTCCCCTCAGTCTCCTCTATCAGATGCTGTATCGAAAGGTTCGTAATACCTATGGAATTGAGTTACCTTATACAGTCCAGCTGGGTCGCCGCGTGATTGTTGAACACCAACACGGGATTGTGGTTCACGGACATTGTTCAATCGGAGATGATAGCATTATCCGGCAGGGAGTTACTTTAGGTAATCGTTACCTGGAGCGACCGTTTGATGCACCGAAGTTGGGCAAACAAGTCAATGTTGGTTCTGGAGCAAAAATCTTTGGCAATGTTACCATTGGTGATGGTGCCAATATCGGCGCTAATGCTGTGGTTTTGTGTGATATACCAGCTAGAGCAACAGCGGTTGGGATACCAGCCAGGATTATTGATGCTCCACACCCTAAGGATTAAATAAATTTAATTAATACTATAAGCATATTAAATAGCTTATTATTATTCAATAAGCATTTTTTTTAAAAATATCAACTTATTTATATCCTAAGGATGATAATATAAATGAAATAATCGTTATAGATTAATGTAAGTTTTTCCTGACTGTACGGACGGGGCAGAGGGCATGGAAAAACGATGGTCGCGCTTATTTATGTCCGACTACTTACTATAACTCGTCATTACTGGAGGCTAGGAATCAAAGTCTAAGTAATTTTGCTCAGGGCAGATCCAGCCGACGAATTCCATAGCCTTTTTAGGGTGACGTGTATTTAGCAAAAGCAAGAATAGTAACTCCTCGTTCACAACAGTGCATAACCAAGTCGCTCTCAGGTAGAAAATGAATAGAGTTAATATCCTCAATGCATCTATCGACAATTTGTCCAAAAGGGAGTTACTAGAACTGCTAAATCAGTATGGTGGTGTTGTAGTAACGCCGAATGTAGATCATCTGATCAGGCTTCAAAAAGATCCAGATTTTTACCGGGTTTATCAGCTCTCTAACTATCGAGTATGTGATAGTAAAATTGTATTTCTGGCTTCAATGTTTTTAGGAAGCCCCATTCAAGAAAAAATTTCCGGTTCTGATTTTTTCCCGGATTTCTATACCTTTAACAGAAATAATAAGTCGATTAAGATATTTTTATTGGGAGCGGCTCAAGGCGTTGCTAAAAAAGCTCAAGAGAAAATCAACGCGAAAGTTGGTAGGGAAATAATAGTAGGGGTATATTCGCCTCCTTTTGGATTTGAAGATGACGAAAAGGAATGTGATAAAATTATTGAATTAATCAACCAATCAGGAGCTACAGTAGTAGCAATTGGACTGGGCGCACCCAAACAAGAAAAATGGATTTTTAAATCTAAAGAGAAGCTAGCAAATATTAACATATTCTTAGCAGTAGGTGCTGCGATTGATTTTGAAGCTGGGCATAAACCAAGAGCGCCAAAATGGATGAGCGAGGTAGGGCTAGAGTGGCTTTATCGGCTTTTGTATGAGCCAAAACGTTTGTGGAAAAGATATTTAGTAGACGATATTCCCTTCTTCTGGCTAATTTTAAAGCAAAAGCTTAACCTCTATAAAAATCCATTTTGGTATATTTTTGAGCCTAAAGACGATTCCCCCCGAAAGAGGATATCGGTGTTCTTGCCTTAAGCGTAAAGGCAATAGCGATGATTTTATTTATTGATATTTTTGTATTGGCCATTGCCATCGGCCTGCTCTTGCCAATTGGAGTACTTTTTGTTGAATGTAGCGCAGCTTTATTGCCCGATCGAGTAAAAGTAGAGGATAGAGGAGGATACCAACCCCAAACCGTTATATTGGTTCCAGCTCATAATGAAGCATCTGGAATTGGTGCAACACTAGAGACGTTACTACCACAGCTAACAGATTCCGAGCGGTTAGTCGTTATTGCTGATAATTGCACTGATGAAACAGCAGCGATCGCAAGAGCCTTGGGAGTGACGGTACTGGAAAGACACGATCGCGATCGCACAGGCAAGGGATATGCCCTAGATTATGGTTTGCGAGCCATAGAGCCTAATCCACCTGAGGTAGTGGTTGTTATTGATGCCGATTGTATTGTCGAAAAGGGCACAATTCAGCGGATTGCCCGACAAGCCATGACTTTATCAAGACCCGTTCAGGCCATCTACCTCATGGCACAACCCCCTAATCCTAAACCGAAAGATGCTGTTTCAGCCTTAGCTTTTCTAGTCAAGAATTTAGTCCGTCCCAAAGGGTTGGCAAGATTAGGACTGCCATGCCTGTTAACAGGAACAGGCATGGCTTTTCCCTGGTCAGTAATTAAAGAGGCTTCTCTAGCGAGCAGTAATATTGTTGAAGATATGCAGCTTAGCGTAGAGCTAGCAATCAAAGGACAGGCTCCAGTATTTTGTTTTGAAGCAAAAGTAACAAGCGTGTTCCCGCAGCAGGAGCAAGCGGCAAAAAGTCAAAGAACTCGTTGGGAACACGGTCATTTACAAACTCTGTTGACGCAAGCCCCTAAGTTACTCCAAGCATCTGTTCATCAAAAACGTTTTGACTTGTTAGGGATGGCTCTAGACTTATCTGTGCCACCCCTCTCGCTGTTAGTAATGCTATGGATAGCTGCCATCTTGGTATCTTCCTTAGCAAGAATACTGGGAGCTACATGGATTCCAGCTATTGTTTTAGCAGTAGAAGGGCTTCTTATTTTAATCTCTATTTTTGGGGCATGGGTCCAGTTTGGGCGTGCAGATGTATCTCTGACGGCACTGTTGGCTGTACCGTTTTACGTTCTTTGGAAGATTCCACTTTATGTAGCTTTTCTACTCCGCCCTCAGAGAGAGTGGATGAGAACCGAGCGCGATACCGTGGATACCTAAAAATACTATATTTGCCATATGTTTTTAGGTTTTTTCCCAAAGTCTAATTTACTCGGAAAAGCTCGACAGTTATCGAGCTTTGTGCAATTTTTCTCCACTCCCTTAGCTTAGCCCCTGGTAGGCATCGCCTTATTTTTGCAGCTTATTCACCTTCTCGGCAATTTAGTGAGGCTTTTGAGTAACTGATCTCTTGACAAGCTCTCATTTTTGCTGTAAGTAGTTAAAATATTTTATTTATGGATGGTATTATATTATCATATCTAGACCAGACTTACAGAAATAAGTGACCGATAAAAAAACTTGGATGGAGTTTCCTAATGGACGAACCTCTGTTAAATTATTGCTGCTACTCTGGATTAGGCAATTTTAGCTTACTGAAATGAATCATGCGTTTATTAATCCTGTTCTACGCTGCCGATTATCGCGAATTTTTTCGGTGTTTTTCCCAAGGCAAAGATGAAACTTATTATGCTCAAAAATATGCTTTTGATACTNNNAGAAGTTGAAGAGTTAGCAGTACTTTGCTGTAAGTCAACTGAACCATATAACGAGATTATTACAAAAAACTTTCGAGCTATTGGTAGTGGATTGTTTAATCCAGAGCGAAAAACCAAACAATTAATTAAATTGATTGAAGAGCAGAAACCTACCCATTTAATTGCTTGTGCAACCTTTATAGGAATATTTCGTTGGTCTATTCAAAAGCAAATTCCGACCATCGGAGTCTTAGCGGACTCTTTTATGAATAAAGGTTTGCGGAGTAGAATCAAGAATTATTTACTTGCTAATCTTTTGAACAATGAACGAATTGAATGGATTGGAGATCATGGTATTAATTCATGCTTATCACTCCAAACTATAGGAGTTAATCCTAATAAGATTATTCCTTGGGATTGGCCTCATATCAGTTACACCTGCTTATTTTTCGCCGAAATTACTTCGCGAAAATGGTAGTACCTGGAATCTAATTTATGTTGGTTCAGTTTCCGAATTTAAAGGCGTTGGTGATATCTTAGCGTCTCTAGCTAGATTAAGAGATAATAATAATATATCAGCAAAATTGACTGTAGCAGGAGGAGGACAAATAGAACATTTTATTAAGCAAGCTAATCAGTTAAAAATTGAAAACTGTGTAGAATTCTTGGGAGTAGTACCAAATAATACAGTTGTTAACTTAATGCGGGAAGCAGATGTGGTTTTAGTTCCCAGCCGACATGAATATCCAGAGGGATTTCCTCTAACAATTTATGAAGCTTTATGTTCTAGAACTCCGCTGGTTGCTTCCGATCACCCCATGTTCCGTGGTAACTTAGAACATGGTGTAAATGCCATGATCTTTCCCGCAGGCCATCCAAACGCTTTAGCAGCCTCTATTGAGACTTTACTCTCAGATTCTCTACTTTATCACCGTCTTTCTCTGGCCTCTTGCGACGCTTGGCAGCGATTACAAATTCCTGTCAAATGGGGAGAGCTAATTAAACGCTGGCTAGATAATTCACCTGAAAATAAGCAGTGGATGTTTGAGCATCGGCTGGCTTCAGGGCTTTACAACTCGCCTTTGTCTTAAATTTAAACCTAAAATTTCCCGATCAATTAAATCTAATATTTCTGGCTCTCTCGTAATGTCAAATTTTCGGGCAAATAGTTTCGGAGAATTCAACAGCGTAGCCAAGTCGTCCTTCCCTAAAATTGCACGGGGGACTGGATTGGAATTCTCCCAGCCAACATAAGTCAAATTGCTATTAAAAATTTTATTCTTAAATGGTGAGTTAGAAACAATTGTTTGGAAAAAAATTTCATCGGGAACACATACGTATTTAAAGTAGTTAACAAATACAGGATTTTTTTTGATAAAACTGTTGATGTACTCTATACAATCTCTGGATAGACCCCACCATTGAGAGCCACCATATGGCTCAAAACCTTGAGAGAATTGGCGTTTTATGGGTAAATAAATATGTTTACTACGAATACGAAAGTGCCAGTGGTTTACCCTTCTTAAAGCTTGATAGTAGCTCTCATGTTCAGTCCATTTATTCTGTGTATCTAGGGCAAAAGACTCTATGAATTCTTGACCACGATATTTCTTGAAAAACTCCTTTATATTATCAATTGGCTTTATTAAATAATCTTGTCCTGATAGCAAAATTGCATAGTCAAAATCTCTTCCTGAATTCATTAAATCTTGGATGCAGGCAATGGTTGCTTTTACTATATTAAAGTCTCCCCAATAGCATTTATATCTTTTTGTATAATGAATACTCTTAATGCCTGTGAGCTGTTCTACTAATTTAGAGTAAATTTCGTCGCCTGCTCTTTTGTCAATATGTATAAAAAATGATGTGTCCTCGTTAGCTAGGCTCCGAATTAAAGTTGCGATTTGCTCTGGATTCTTGTGAGCTAAAATGATATAAGCAATCTGCATAGCCATCTCTTGTGAAGTATTGCTACACTGTATATGTCATATCACTGTAAACTCCTCTTCCCTTAGAAGTAATTTTAAGAACACATTAATGTTGGTAATAAATTCATTATTCTCACTTGGTAGATATTCTTGAGAAGAGTAGACCTATTGTTTCCTGACAACAAGCTGTAAATCCATTACTCAGTGAGGGATTTACAGCTTGTTGTTACCCCGTTAGGATAATTAAGGCTGTGAAACCTTTTGGTATTTAGTGGGTTGACCCTACAATGAAAAAGAAAATTTTGCTAGTAATGCCTGTTCCCTTTCGGAAGATAGAGGGTCAATTGGGATTTGATCAACAAACCTGTAAAGGTTTAGTTCGCTGGGCAGAAAACTTCGAGCAAGTTGTCATGGCTTGTCCGACTTTACCAGAAGATATGGCAGCTAAAACTGCTCCTATAACGACCTGGCAACCAATCTCTGATTTACCTTGTGCAGAAAGGGTAGAATTAGTAGAACTCCCCTATGCCTACAAATTGCCCGACTTTATTCAGACCTATAAAAGCACGCGCCAGCTCTTGAAGGCCAAAATTCAGGAGTGTCAGTATCTTTGTTTCGGCATTGCTGGATTGATTGGAGATTGGGCCGCGATCGCTGGTTTGGAAGCTATCAAGCTGGGACGCGCTTATTGTATTTGGGCAGATCGAGTTGAGTACGAAGTGATCCGTCGCACATGGAAGGAGCTGCCTCTGAAGCGACGCATCAAGGAGTTTGTCACCCTACCCCTGATCAAGCCTTACCAGCGATACTTACTTAGCCGCTGCGACTTGGGGTTATTCCAAGGACAGGACTGCTATACAGCCTATTCACTGTTCTGCAAGCAGCCCCATTGTGTTTACAATGTTCACACTCAGAAGTCCGATCAAATTGACGCACTGAGCCTTGATAACAAGTTAAAGTCTGTGTTATCCAATGAACCTTTGCGAATTTGCTACGCAGGACGCGCTGCGGAAATGAAAGGGCCGCTCTATTGGCTGCGGGTAGTGCATCGGGTTTGTCAGGCTGGCGTTAATCTCCAAGCTACTTGGCTAGGTGATGGCCCACTACTGCCTCAGATGAAGGAACTGGTTCGCGAATTGAACATTGCTAACCGAGTTAATTTACTGGGATTTGTGGATGACCACCATCAAATTTTGCAGGTCATGAGAGAAAATCATATTTTCCTGTTTTGCCACAAGACACCGGAATCACCTCGATGTCTAGTTGAGTCTTTAGTCTCTGGCTGTCCTATTGTCGGTTATGGTAGCCCCTACTCAGAAGGGCTGATCTACCCTCATGGCGGTGGTGCTTTCGTGCCCCTGAACAACTGGCAGAAGTTGGGTGATTTGCTCGTTGAACTAAATTCAGACCGAGCCAGGTTAAGTCAACTGATCAAAACTGCTGCACTATCTGGCCAGAAGTTTGATCAAGAGACTGTTTTTCAAGAGCGCAGTAATTTAATTAAGCAATATTTACCACTACAGTCTCACTCATTTCAAGCCTTTTCACCCCACTAGAATGTCTACTACCAACAATGGCGATACAACTAGAGCAGAAGATACACGGCAATTCCGCTTACTGTCAGAGTTTTACTTTTTGTAAATCCAAAAACTACTACAATTGTGATAAGGAGTTGGCCAACTAAGAACTTCTGGCCAAATTTCAGCCATTTTCTCAGGATAGTCTACAGATAACCAATGATTGGCTAAGATTACCTCAAAATCTGAGTTATAAGCCAAAAAAGCCTCTAACATATATTGTTCATTCCAGGCAAATCTCCATTCAAGCAAAAATCTTTCTGGATAATCATAGGGAATAAATATATCATGAATATGGATATAAACACCCCTTGATAGCAAAGGGAGTATTTCCAAAAATTCCTTACATACATCACTATTAAATTTAACCGTGTGGCTTGAATCAATGAACAAAACATCATCAGCATCTAATCCAGAAAACAAACTTATATCTATATTTTCCAGTTTATCGGTTATAAGTTCAATATCAAGACTGCCATCTGTTAGCATTGGCTGAGGATAAGGTTCTATACAGATGATTTTTCCCATTTTTCCTTCAAGTTGATTTTGGGCAAGTGCAACCGAAGCAATTTGGGTTGAGGTTCCAGCTCCTATTTCTATAACTTTAGATGGTTTCAGATACCTTAACAGGGCATAGTAAGAGGCAGCATCCAGTCCATAAAACTGCCCTTGAAAATCATAATTTTCAAATTCTCCTCGGTACTTACTTAATTTTTCCACTAATTCCAGCATTGACTTCAACTGCCAATCAATAGAGGATGGTATTCGCCTCCGTAAAATTTGTTCTTTAGTAATCGTAGAAAAATCAGGCAATGGTTCATAGTAGTGAACTGGACGAATGTAGAATTGCCATTTATCTTGTAAAGCATAATTTACAGATAAAACCCCTAGAATCTTTTTTATTAAAGTAGCAGGTAGTAAGTTAAACCATGAGACCACAGCTTGTTTCATTAGGCGGCTGAATTGATTACCTATATTCATAGTAGACTTCCTGATTAAGCTTATACTATTAGAGTGCAGGTTTCCGAATCTGGAGCAATTATTCATGAGGCAATGCTCAAAATATCACGAATCGATTCGTCCTTATCTTCTAGGGCAGCAGTCATAACACGATGCAGGCGTGCCACTTCATGGTGAATATTAAACTCTTTCTCAACCTTCACTCGACCAGCCTTGCCCAAATGGAACCGAAGTTGACGATCAGTCAATAATTTTTCGATGCGCTCCGCTAGAGAAACTGGATCGCCTGGTGGTATCAGATACCCGCTGACACCATCTTCAACTAACTCGCTCACTCCAGCAATCTGCGTAGCTACCACTGGTACACCTGCTGCCATAGCTTCCATTAGTACTACAGGTACGCCCTCAGCAAAGCTAGACATGACAAACACGTCTGTTTTCTGAAGGTAATTTCTTACTTCTGTTTGCGACTGATAGCCGACGAATTTGACATTTCCACTTAATCCCAGCCGCTCAGTCATCTGTTCTAGCTCATTACGATCCGGCCCATCTCCCACAACAGTTAGCACCAGATCGGGATGCGATCGCTTCAAAGTCGCAAGGCTTTCCAACAGGATCGGTAACCCTTTCACTACTGCCAGCCGTCCTACATACAGCAACCGTCTACCTGGCTCGTTATGCTCAACTAAGTTGAACAACCCAGGATCGATCCCGCAATGAATGATATGCATTTGATGCCATTTATCAGTAGGTGCAAAGATCATCCCTTGACTGCGGCAGTAGTGGCTGATGCAACAAACAAACAATGCTCGTTTAATTTTCTCGTCCAGTCGCCAGCGATGGGGTTCAAAAAAGATATAGGGCCCGTGCATGGTGAAACTGAAGGTAAAACCTCCCAGTTCAGCTGCCAGCATGGCCACAGTACAGCTTGAGTCAGCTAAGTGATTGTGCAGGTGTTCAATCTGCTTCACCTCAATCTGCTTGGCCAAAATGCCAGCTTCAGCGAAGTAGAACGCTTGATAGAGCATACCGCGCAGTCCAGGCGATCGGGTAGACCATGCCAGCTTGAGTGCCTTTAAATAGCGTGCGGGTGAACCCAAAAGTAGAGTCAAGTGCGCCAGCAGCACAGCGATCGGATTGGCTGGTAGGATGTAAAAGGTGCGATCGCGTTCAGCCTTTTGTTCTGGTCCAACCATATGTTCATCACTACTGCGGCGGATCGAGAAGGTATATACTTCAACACCTAAGGAGCGCAAACCAGCTACTTCTCGTTGGATAAACGTGTCCGTTGCCCTTGGATATTGACCAGTTAGGTAAGCAATTCTCATAGATACTCTTCCTAAGACGGTTGCAGGGACGGGGTTTGATCGGGCACAGCCAACAATTCGACCTTACTACAACTGCGTTCGAGGGCGGTATCAAGGGAATATCTCGGCTGCCAGTCTAAAACTTGTTTGGCACGCGCATTAGTGTAATGCAGGGGCTTAAATCGTGCGTGTAGTCGCGCTGGCACCACGATACCAGGTAGCTTCGCCCTCCCTTTGAGCACTCGTTGGTTGTACGCCCAAAACATCCCGGCAATACTGCGCATGAGTGTCCAGTTGACAGGAATTGTGCGGGGGAGCGAGTCTAAGCGTTCCGCCAATTTCTGGGCATAGACACTCTGGGTGGGCAAGTCATCATCAACGATATTCAGAGTTTGGCCGATCGCCTCATTCCGTTCTGCCGCAATCACGATCGCATCAGCACAGTTTTCCACATACGTTAGCGGCATTTGTGCCCTCGCACCGATCCGCAACCATAGGTTACCCGTCAATTCCGCACCCAGGCAGGCATTCCAGAGATTATCTCGTCCGTAGACCATACCAGGGCGAATAATTGTCACCTGTGCGCCGTACTTTTGCTCAAACTCGCGGACGATTTCTTCCTGAATGAGCTTAGTTTGGGCGTATTCATCTCGAGGCAAGGGATTAGATTCTAGGGGAGAATCCTCGGTAATTAGAGTACCGGATGGTGTTTTAAGATATTCATACACCGAGAACGTACTGATAGCTACCAGCCGCAGCACGTTAGCTTCAACCATTGCCTTCAGCAAGTTCTCCGTGGCAATAACTGTGCCAGCAAATTGGGTGTAAAAGTCACCTGCTTTGGTAGCTGCTAGATGGATAACTGCATCCACACCCCGAACCGCATCGGCAAGGCTCTGTTGCCGTCGCAGATCGATACGCACCAGTTCTGCGGCTGGGTGTTCGTGCCAAGGTAGGCGCTTGAAATCACCGGATGGTCGTACCACGGCACGCACTTGATGTCCCCGCCGCAACGCTTCCGCAACGACATACTGTCCCAGAAAACCCGATGCCCCTGTAATTAGTAATCTCATACACGATTCCCCTCTGCCAAAAGTGCTGCAATTAATCGACTAGTACGTTCCATATCTTCAAAACTTATTGGTGGTGGGTTGCCCTCGCTCAGGGCTTCATAGGTTTTGTCCAACAGCCGATGCAAACCTTCATAGGGCGTTTGCTGCATGATCTTGCGGCGAAAGTTAGTCAGACTTGCCCCCATCAACTCGTAGCCGTTTACAAAATGATTAATTAAGGGTGATAGCAGTTTCCCAGCTTTGCGGGGTATAACACAACGCAGGTAGGGCTGAAACAGATCGGTTTCTGCATACCCTCTTGAACCCCGCACCGTCACAGCAAAACACTCGGGTAGAGTGTGGCAACTAAATCGCAGCCGAGCGTGTTGGGAGCCTGCAATTAAAATCGCATCCAGATCGTCGTACTTAAAAAGGTCACCACCACCATGATTGCTCCAAGCGGCGCTGATGCGATCAAAATCCGGCAGAAAGCGCAGAACCAAATAACACAAGTGTGTAATCACATCATGAACTACTCCAGCAGGAAGTTTATGAATCGGATGGGGTAAGTTTTCGTCGGCAAAGGCTCCGCCACTACGAACGGCAAGAGCGATGCGGACTTCAACTTCCTGCACCTCACCGAGAAGACCATCTTTAACTAATTTCTCGATCGCGAGGATAGATTCATTGAAGCGGTAATTGTGGTTTTCAATTAGGCAGCGGTTGTGAGACTGCGCGATCGCCCAAAGTTCTTTGAACTCGTCGTAGGTTGGGGTGATCGGTTTTTCACAGATAACGTGCGTACCAGCTGCCAAACAGTCCTTAGCAATCTGTAAGTGGGTTTGAGGTGGAGTTAGAATGTGTACTACATCTGGCGTCACCTCATCTAACATCTGATGATAGTCTGTGTAGGTAGAGTCAGCGTGATACCGTTGTGCTGCATACCGGGCAGCAGCAGGGGAAAGATCGCAAACACTCACCAAATGGGCGCGATCGGATTGATCCAGAAAACTTAGATGCTCTTTGGAGATGACCCCAGTACCAATTACTGCTGCTTTTAGCATTTTTGTCATTAACACAGTCCTTGTGCGGCAATCTTTGTTTTTTATTCCAGCGGAGTTGCTTGCTTACTAGGAACTCATCTTAGCTTGTTATTTGATAAGTCTCTGGGCTATTTACGAGCTTAACTTTGTGACTCCATTGGATAGAAGGTTTCTCAATTACGTGCCACATCAGTGCCGCAAAAACACTACAGATCATCAGTGTTAATATTAAACAAAGGGCTTCACTGAAAATAGAACGGTTTAACAGTTTATACCCCAAGAAAAATGTCACACCAGTGATCGGATTGTGGTTCAGGTACAAGCTGTAAGATATCAGACCCAAAAATTGTAACCATCGCCAGTTCAACCAATCTTGCATGTGATTTGCTCGTCCTACTTCTAGTAGTAGTATGGCCACGATGACAGAGGTAAGTGTAAAAGATGAACTTTGGAGCGTCCCAGCAGTAAACAGCAGTGCTGAATAGAAGTAAAACCAGCTAAGCCTCAATTGATGGTTCCATGCCCAATAAGCAAAAACTCCCAGTAGAAAACTATACCATAAGGGCAAAAATATTCCAGGCATATTATTGTTTTGCCAGACACCCAGAGGAAAAATAGCGGCGATCCCAGCAGCAGGGAAAAAGACAACTGCTTTACCCAAATGCCACTTCCATGAATAATCTATCCACTGCCCTAACCCTAATAAGGCACAGAAAACTAAATAGAATTGTACTTCCAAACACAATGTCCAATAAATATAGTTGAAATTGTCTAGATTCAAAATGCCCTGTAAATAAACTAAATGAGCTAACAGCTTCTGTAAGAACAGAGGGTTATTCATCACTTCAAAAGCCTCGCCTTTAACCTGGGCAGAGATCCAGGCCAAGCTAAGAACTACAAAGATAGATGCATAATAGGGCGGAGTAAGCCGAGTCATCCTACGCAGTGTGAAACGGCCAAAGTAAGACAAGTCAATTTTGGCTTTACGCAGCGAGTGCGCAATCACGAAACCACTAAGAACAAAAAAAATGGGTACACCAAGGTGACCCCACTTGAACACCACAGCTGTAAGCCAGTTGGGCAACAGGGCAGTTAAGTGAGTCAAATGATTGGCAGCTTCAGCATGGAACAACACTACCCACAAGGCAGCAATGCCTCGCAGAGCATCGAGGAAGTGGAAATGGACTTTAGGCTTGGAGGTTGAGATTTCCGCATTCATGGGGTAATTGCTTCCCTGATAATTAAGCAGAAGGCAGAAGGTTGAAGGTTGAAGGCAGAAGGGAATAAAGATTGTAAAGTAAGCTTTTTAACCTTCTTTAAAATAGTGGGTTATTTCCGCCGCGCTGTACCAGACGCTCATCTTAGCTTGTTATTTGATAAGTCTCTGGGCTATTTACCAGCTTAACTTTGTGACTCCATTGGATAGAAGGTTTTTCGATTAAGTGCCACATCAGTGCTGCAAAAACAACACAGCTAAGGATTGCTGCTATCAAGCAAAGGATTTCGCTCCAAACCGAATGGTTTAACAACTTATATCCCAGAAAAAATGTTGCCCCAACAATAGGAGTATGGGTGAGGTAAAGACTGTAGGAAATTAGACCTAGGAATTGTAGCCATCGCCAGCTTAACCAATCTTGCATCCGATTAGCTCGTCCTACTTCTAGTAAGATTAGGGCAACAATCACGGAGGCGCTTGTAAACATCGATCTGGTGCTACTAGCGATCGCTGCTGCCATGAGAAGTGTGCCATAGGAGTAACAGAAGATAGGCTTCCAGCTATTTTTCCATGACCAATAGGCAAAGACTCCCAGCAGGAAAGTATGCCATAACGGTAAAAATATTACAGGTCTGCCAGTATCGGGAAAGACGCCTAGAGGAAAAAGCGCTGCCACTATAGCAGCAGGAGCAAATACAGCTACTCGAGCGTAGGGCAAGTTTCGTGAATGTTCCAGCCACTGTGCTAGACCAAGTAACGCACAGAAGACCAAATAGAATTGTACTTCCAGACATAGTGTCCAGTAAACATCGTTGATGTTCTCCAGCCCAAAAATATCCTGTAGATATACTAGATGAGCCAACAGTCTCTGTAAGGACAACGGCTTATACATTGGTGCAAAAGCTTCACCTTTAGCCTGGGACGAGATAAAGGCAAAACCTAGTACTACAACAATTGATGCATAATAGGGCGGAGTCAGCCGAGTTAACCGACGCAGAGCGAAACGGCCAAAGTAAGAAAAGTCAATTTTGGCTTTACGCAGCGAGTGCGCAATCACGAAACCACTTAGCACAAAGAATATGGGTACACCAAGGTGACCACGCTCAAACACCACAACTGTAAACCACTTAGGTAAGAAGGGACTTAAGTGAACAAGACGGTCATCTGGTTCAATATGAAATAAAACTACCCACAAAGCTGCAATGCCCCGTAGAGCATCAAGGAAGTGGAAATGAACTTTAGGCTTGGAGGTTGAGATTTCCGCATTCATGGGTGTAAGTGCTTCCCTGATTATTCTTGACCATTACACTGGCATCAATTGCTGCTGAGCTGGATCTTATTGCTATTAACACTCCGCTCCTTCAGTTATCGGTTTCTTGTATTCGATCAGATGTGCCTGCTTACCTCGCCAGCGTGTTAGCCAGTATTGCAGTTGCCCAATGGCCTCTGGCAGCTTAGCCAAGACACACCAAAAAGCATATAACCTGGCATGGGATGGCGGATCGCCATACCGCCTACGATAACGATATACCCGCCACATCAGAATTGGGTAACCTGCGAATAATAATAGGCTCAATCCCCAAGTGAACCCCGCACATCCCAAAGCAATCAGGGGTAAAATCATTCCCCAGATCCAACGACTGAAATTTTCCCGCGCCATATATCGCTCCGGTGAGGCACCATGGAGGGCTTTACCTGCCGCCATTGCCCAGCCACCACGAATGGCTCGCTTCCACCACTGGCTGAACTTCAGCATCGCCGCATCGTGCAGCGTCATGTCAGCATCAAGGCGCTGAATTTTCCACCCCCGCTGGCGCAAGCGGACACACATTTCTGGTTCTTCTCCAGCAATGAGTGCTTCGTTGTAACCGTTGACCTCTCGAATAGCACTAACTCGTATTAAAGCATCACCCCCACAAGCTTTTGCTTCACCCACAGGCGTGTTCCATTCCATATCCGCTAGCCGATTGTAAATTGAAGCATCAGGAAATCGCTCGTAACGACGACCGCAGACAACGGCTAATTTTTCATCACAGTCAAGGGTTACCATTGCCTGTGAAATCCACCCCTCCATGAGTTCGCAGTCTCCATCGATAAACTGCACGTACTCAATATCGCTAAAGTGTTCCACCAAGTCTTTAAACCCAGCATTGCGCCCCCGTGCCATTGTAAAGGGCACTGACATATCTAAGGCGATCGCTCTGACACCCAGCGATTCAGCCACTGCCATGCTGCCATCTGTAGAACCTGAATCAACATAGACAATCGGCACCTCATTAGGAATTTGCGCTATCAAAGATTTCAGGCAACGAACCAGCCGTTCGCCCTCGTTTCTGCCTATGGTGACTACGCCAATCCTACTCATACTTTTCGAGCCAATGGCAATCTAAGGTTTGCTTTAGAAAAACTAACGGAATTTCCAACAATAAACCTCTCCGTAAATTTTTTCTTAAATATTATCTCTAATCGGCGGAAATAACCCACCATTTAAAAAAGGTTAAAAAGCTTACTTTACAAGCTTTACTGCCTCCTACCTGCGTTCGACTGAGCGCGGTTCGGACTTCTACTTCACGGAGTTGAATCGGTGCCAACCAATCTTGAAGCCTTCTGGATGCCCTTCACAGCCAATCAGCAGTTTAAAGCCAACCCGCGCTTGCTGGCAGCTGCTCAAGATATGCACTATACTACCGCTGATGGCCGCCAAATCCTGGACGGCACGGCAGGACTTTGGTGCGTGAATGCGGGTCACTGCCGCCCTAAAATTGTTGAGGCAATTCAAAAGCAAGTTGGACACCTCGACTATGCTCCTCCCTTCCAAATGGGTCATCCCGATGCCTTTGAACTAGCGGAACGCTTAGTGCAAATGATGCCGGGAGGACATTTTGACCATGTATTTTATGGCAACTCCGGTTCGGAAGCCGTCGAGTCAGCCCTAAAAATTGCGATCGCCTATCATCGAGTGCGCGGTGAAGGGTCTCGCGTGCGCTTGATTGGTAGGGAACGCGGCTATCATGGGGTTGGTTTTGGGGGAATTTCTGTAGGCGGTATTGCTCCCAACCGCAAGTTCTTCGGCAGTTTGCTACCTGGGGTCGATCACCTACCCCACACTCATAATCTCGAACATAATGCTTTCAGTCGCGGTCAACCCCAGTGGGGCGCTCATTTAGTTGATGAACTCGAACGGATAGTAGCATTGCATGACTCCTCAACCATTGCTGCCGTAATAGTTGAGCCCGTTGCTGGTTCTACTGGGGTACTGGTGCCGCCAGTGGGTTATTTAAAACGCCTGCGTTCTATCTGCGATAAATACGGCATTCTGCTAATTTTTGATGAGGTGATTACGGGGTTTGGGCGTCTCGGTGCCAGTTTCGCTACGGAGTACTTTGGAGTTGTTCCGGACATGGTGACGGTAGCCAAAGGCATTACCAACGGGACGGTGCCGATGGGAGCGGTGTTTACCCGTCAAGGTATTTACGATGCTTTTATGGAGGCAGCTCCAGCCAATTCTATTGAACTATTCCACGGTTATACTTATTCGGGTCATCCGTTAGCTTGTGCTGCTGCTCTAGCTACCTTAGAGGTTTACCGAGAAGAGGACTTATTTAAACGAGCTGGGGAACTGGCGAGTTATTGGGAAGAGGCGGTACATTCTCTGCAAGGTTTACCCCATGTTATTGATATCCGCAATTTGGGACTAGTGGCGGCGATAGAGTTGGAACCCAGACCCGGAAAACCATCAGCACGAGGCATGGACTGCCTTCAGCGCTGTTATGAAACTGGTTTGCTGATCCGCATCACCGGAGACATTATTGCCTTATCTCCACCTTTAATTATTCAAAAAGAGCAAATTGACCAAATGATTGAGATGCTGGGAGATGTATTGAAGGAGTTACCCTAGACTGTTAAGTAATGCTAAAAACGCAGTGCTTTTCCATTAATGATTTCATCCTTTAGGGGGAGCGCCTATCTACCTAAAGAGGTGTTACGCTGTGGTAAGAAATATGCTGCATCAACCCTCACGCTCTTTGTCATGAGTCTAGTTTGTGAGAGTGAACTTCCTACCAGGTTGCACTCTAGAAATGTTATTGAGTGGTGCGTTCTATCAACTTTGTCTGAGTATTGATTATTAACCAGCTTGTGTCATTCGGGTGCGAGAGGAAAAAGAGCTAGCTCTCCCCTTTTTTTTGGTCAGGGGGGACAAGTGCGTAAGTCCTGTTCTGAGGGTTAAGCATTGCGGAATGTATGTCTAGGTGCGGGCTATCAATTAATCGCCCCAATGCTTTATCCCTACAACCATCAATCTTTGCAAATATTCTCCACTTATCCGGATCTAGATTGACACTAGCAGGTAAGTAGAGAGCAGCATCTTGACTCTTGAGACTGCCTAAAAGAGTGAGGGGATCAGCTATTCAGGTTGTCCAGAAGTAGCCATCTAGGGAATCACAAATCGTGAAAATAGCATTGCTGATTGGGGTAAGTGAGTATGGATATGGTTTGTCCCAACTCCCTGAAGCCGTAAAGGATGTGGAAGCGATGCGGGGAGTTTTGGAGCCTTCAGAGATGGGAGGTTTTGATGAAGTGAAAACCCTTCTCAACCCTAACCCCCCAGTTATGCGGGAGGCCATTCAAAACTTATGTGAGGGTCGTACTGAAAATGACTTAGTGTTGCTGTTTTTCTCCGGTCGTCAGATTACGGATGAGGATGGTCAAATTTACTTGGCAACAGGCATTACAGCAACCCGCACGACTAGTCAAAGTCCCCAAGGAGAACTGATAAAGGCAACTGCTGTGCCGGCTAGTTTTGTGCGCGATCTCCTTAATAACAGCCACTGCCAACACCAAGTAGCCATTTTTAACTGGTGCCTTGGCAAGGCAGAAGAAGATCGCTCTATAAAAGACTCTATAAAAGAGACTAAAACCCAACTAGGTGGTAAAGGTTGGGTACTTCTGACATGCTGTAGTTATACCCAGAATTCTTCAGAGCCAGAAAATTATGGGCTTTCGGTTTACACCCGTTACTTAGTCGAGGGAATTAAAACGGGAGCAGCAGATCGAAATAGTGACAGTTGGATTTTCGTGGAAGAGCTACACGAATACGTTAGCCGTAAGCTTAAAGACGTTGCTCCCGCCTGGAAGCCAGAGTTCTATGCCACTAGCAGAAAACTTAAGATTCTAATAGCCAAAGCACGAATTGATGATCCAATCCTGAAGTATCGCCAAGAGGCTGAACTTTGTGCCAGTTGTGGTGAGATTTTGCCAACAGGCCGTTCTACCTTAAACAGCTTAGCTCAGAGTTTGCAGCTAACCCCTGAAGAGTGTAAGGATATTGAAGCTGAAGTCCTCCAACCCTATCAAGAGTACCAGGGCAAGCTACACCACTATGAGCAAGCCTTTGGCAGGGCGCTCCAGCAGGGTTCTCTGATTGGTACTGAGACTCGTTATGAGTTAAGGTGTCTGCAACGCTCGCTAGGGCTAAGAGATGGAGATGTCAAACCTATTGAAGAACGAGTGAGACTGCTATTTGCCCATCACCCCCCATCTCAAGAGGATGCTTATGAAGACACGCTATCTGATGAGGAAGATATAACGGCAACTGAAACCGTAGACGTTCCCCCATCAAACCGTCTATTTCCCTCCCAAAAGGATAATCAGGGACGAAAACCAGCGGGTATTGCTAACTCGGCAGGGGATAAGATCGCCAAACCCGTTATGCAACGTCCACCTCAAGCCGAGACTCGCGCACCAAGATCCTCAGATATTGGCAGCAAACCGCATTTAGTTGGTTCAATTCCTCAAGCTGTCCCATCATGGTACATGCAAACGCAACCCGTACCATCGACACCCCCAAATCCTATTGCCGATCCCCCATCAAGCATGACAGAGGTGCCAACTCAGTCTGCGCCTGTCTCAAGTTTTCCGAATAAAGTCCTGCTGTCGCTTGGAATTGGCGGCGGTTTGGCTGCTTTGGGTATAGCGATCGCTCTCGCCACTCGCGCACCTGTAGCACCTCCCCCAAAACCAACTGAGGCAGTGCCTTCTTCAGTTGACTCTTCACCAATATCCTCTACCAAGGCAACAGAGTCTAACCAGGGATCTCAACCTAGTCCTAATGAATCTTCTAAACCTACACCATCGCCACAACGGACAACCTGTTCAGTTGTGGTTAATGGCAATATCCGCTTTGAACCAGCTGCTTTTCGGGATAATGTCATCGAATTTACCAAAGAAGAGTTATTAGTTACTGGGAAACAGACAGAAGGAGGTTGGATACAGGTTAAACGTTCCAACAAAAGTTCAGCTTGGGTACACCGAGACATCATCGCAGATGAAGTTGAAGAACAAATGGATGCTTGCCTACAGCAAAACCAAATAAAAATTCAGATCGTTGATGATATCATTCCTCCGGAATCAGATTCACGGGTAGTAGGAAGAGGGAGTGAGGGGGTGAG
>DNXU01000358.1 GCA_003505715.1 Cyanobacteria bacterium UBA8803
CGCTCCACCCTAGGTTTTGACTTAAGATATATCTGCGGAGCCTATAATATTTTAGTCCATTGAAATGGACTTGAGCTGTTAAGCTGTCACGCTTTTAAATTGGGTATTAGTAGCAGACAAGATAATTGCAACACAAGGATTTAGCAATTCTTGACAATCTGATTTAAATGACGAACAGCTTAGCACCTGCCTTGAGTCCACTGCGGGATAACAGCTTGTGGGCTGAAATTTGATATGTATAAGATGTTTACCTCTCAAATAAAAATGCTATGTAGCAGTTCAGACTGTTATGGAACAGAGTCACCTTGCTCTATGCGATCAAGTAAATTCTCAGCAATCTGGCACCAGTCTTTCCGTAAGGCCGCATCTTCAGATTTATTGGTCAAGCTGCGTCCCTGTAATTCTGGGTGTTGGGCATAGAATAAGGCATCAACTTTCTTATTAAATTGCCCTTCATCAAGTTTCAGAGCTTGACGGCGCTGGATAATTTTTGCCAATCGTGCCTGCTCCCCTCGCGGCAGGGGTACATCGGGCGTCGAGCGTGAGAATCCTTCACGTAACTGCCGTGGTTGGAAAAGGGATTTGGCCATATTGGCCACAGCCACACTCCCAACCACAACCACTAAGGCGGCACCTATAGACATGGCAATTATCTTCAATTCACGCCGATCGGACTGCTGTTTTTTAGCCAAAAACGAGGTGAAATTTTTGCGCAACCTCTTGCCGGGAGCTGCTACAACGGTAGCCATACGGGAGAGGATTGTGCCCATCTTGGAAACGTTGCGGTTGCCAACGGCTTGACCGACAGGCGCTGCTGGTGGGTTGGGCGGTTTTTTACCAGGAGCAACAACCACAGTACCCATTTGGGAGAGGTGGTTAGAACTCTGAACTAGGTTGGGGTTTTCCAGAGCTTGGCGCACTTCTCGAGCTGACTGGTAGCGATCGCGAGGTCGATGAGCCAGCATTGCATCCAGCACAGAGCCTAGAGTTGGGCTAACACTTACCTTTTGCCGCCAGCACCACATTCCATTAAAACTGTCGTACAGATCTTGCGGCTCTGTTCCAGTGAGCAACACTAAAGCTGTTACGGCCAATGCGTACAAATCACTAGTCGCAGACACCTTGCCCTGTTGCATCTGTTCATCTGGAGCATAGCCGCTCTTGCCCACTACCGTACCAGCTTGTCCGGTTAACTGGGATAACGCATTTGCTGCGATCTGCTTGACACAACCAAAATCGATTAGAAAAGGCAGCTTATCGTAGGTACGCTGAATCAAGTTATCGGGGGAGATATCTCGATGGATGACATTTCTAGAGTGGATGTACTCTAAAACAGGTAAAAGCTGGAGTAGCAGTTGAGTAACTTCTGCCTCACTAAACTTGCCTTGAGACTGGAGTAGCTCCCAGTAAGTTGGCCCTTCTATATAATCCTGCACCAAAAATAAAGCATCCCGATCGCCAAGGCGCACCCACATCATCTTTTGGAAGCGGGGGATCTGAGGGTGTTGCAGGTTGCAGAGCATTCCTGCTTCCCGCTCGAACAACTCTTGTGCTTTCTGCAAATCGTTCTTGTTTTGAACTTGGGGAGCAAATTCCTTGAGGACGCAGGGGTAGTTGTGCTCATGGGTATCTTCAGCCAGATAGCTACGCCCGAAACCACCACGTCCCAACTCCCGCAAAATGCGGTAACGATTCTCTACAATTGACCCAACGGCAACAGATGACGATTTAGACATAAATATAGGGAGAGGGATAGGAAGGGATAGTTTTATTTATCTCACTCACTGGTAAGACTCCCGTCACAGCGATAGCTTGACAGGAGAGGATGTCACTATTTTGGCACTCCTCGCTCTCTGATAGAGGTAGGGCTAATTCATGGTCATAGCTAGAACATTCCTGAGCCTTCTGTACCGAGGACAAATTACTCCCGCAACTCCCGCAACTCCCTTACCCTCTCACTCCCTCACCCCCTAGCTCCCCCAGCTTGGCAACATTTCTGTTTCAATATCCTGCCATCATGGGTTTTTTATACTAGGTTAGAGGGACGTTGCAACCAATGTTTACCCTCCTTCCCCCTCTCCGTCTAACCCTGCTTGCGTTTAGGAGTACAAACAACCGTGACTGCTGTGGCGATCGATTTTGGAACTAGCAACACAGTGGTGTGCATCCAAGACCCCATAACTCAAACTCCACGAACATTAAAGTTTGAGTCCATCTCACGCTGCTTTGAGATGACTACGGGTCAGGCAGATGTCGTGCCGAGTCTGGTGTTCGTACAAGACCCAAATCATTTGGTGATAGGCGAAGCCGTCCGCCGACTAACCCCACAGGAAACCCAGCAATCCCGATTGTTTCAAGCCTTTAAGCGAGACTTAACGGCAGATTACCGCCCCCCCGATCGCCAAATTGACGGTTACATTTACAGTCCTGAATCTATTTCAGAATCTTTTATTGCCCAACTCTGGCAGCAAGTGGTTGCCCAACAAATCCAACCCACTCGCGCTATCTTTACAGTACCTGTAGGAGCTTTTGATCGCTACCGCAATTGGATACAAGCACTGGCACAAAGATTACATCTCCCCACCGTTCAGATTGTGGATGAGTCCACAGCAGCAGCCTTTGGTTATGGTATTACCAGGCAGGGTTCGGTAGTGTTGGTGGTGGATTTTGGAGGTGGGACTCTAGATTTAAGTTTAGTGCGCACCGTCGCTCCCAATCGCGGTCAAAAAGTATTGCAAGCTGAGGTAGTGGCTAAGTCAGAGGCATTTGTAGGAGGAGTAGATATTGATACGTGGATGGTGGAGAACTATCTGCAAAAAATTGGTGCCTCGCGGGCAAAAGTGACGCCCACAACCTGGCAAAATTTATTAGAGGTAGCGGAAGGATTAAAAATCCAACTCTCCACGGCAACTGAGGCAACAGCCAATTGGTTCGATACAGATAGAGCTATATCCCACTCATGGCATTTAACTCGGGCAGAGTTAGAGCAGATTTTAGCCTCCCAACAGTTACTGGCACAGTTACGGGACGCTTTAGAGGAAGTGCTGGTGATCGCCAACAGCCAAGGAATTGGCAAAGACGAAATTGACCGAGTACTGCTAGTGGGCGGCACTTGCCAAATTCCTACTGTGCAGCAATTAATCTCGTCCTACTTTGACCCACAGCGCTTGTGTGTAAACCAACCCTTTACCGCTGTTGCTCAGGGAGCCTTGAACCTGGGGCAGCTCATTGGCGTCGATGATTATCTCCAGCACGGTTATGCCATCCGCCTCTGGGATACCCAAGCCAAAACCTATTCCTATTATCCTTTGTTTGAGAAAGGAACCCGCTATCCCAGCCAACGACCCAGAGTACTGTTGCTACAAGCGGCAGGGGAAGAACAATGCCAGATGCGACTAGAGATTGGGGAATTAACCCAAGTGGCATCGGTAGAAGTCACCTACAACGAGCAAGGCCAGATTACCAGTAATCCAATTCCCCAACCTACTGAATTTCGGATTTTGGCAGATCTAGATCGGCAGGTTTGTCGAGTCCCCCTCACTCCCCCCGGCAAAATAGGCACAGATCGAATTCAATTGACCTTGACAGTTAACGAACAGCGGGTTTTAGTGTTGACAGTGAAAGATCTGGTAACGCAACGCCTGCTGCTGGATCGGGCAGCCATGGTTGCCAATGCCAGTCAATCTAGAACTCAGACTGCTACTCAGGGGTTAGAACCAATAGATGGTGCCGTGTTAGGGGGACTGGCGGGAGCCAAGAAGCGCTTAGGGGTTACTGGAGAAGAAGACCCAATTTCCAAGTATGGCTTGTTTGGCCCTTCTGGAAAAGAAGAACCAATTTCCCAGTTCTGTGAAGGGTTATATACCGATGAAGTCGAGGCAGAACCCGAACCCCAAATCTTACTGCCAAAGGTAGACTGGAGTTTATTAGAATGCCGCTATCACCTGACTGGGCATACAAATAGCGTCACATCCATTGCCATTAGCCCTAATGGGCAAACCCTGGTTAGTGGCAGTCGGGACAAAAGCATCCGGCTTTGGCAAATTGGCACGGGTACGTGGCTGCGTACCCTGACAGGTCATCATGATGCAGTAACCGACCTAGCTATTAGTCCTGATGGCAAATTACTTGCCAGTGGTAGTCAGGATAAAACCATTAAGTTGTGGCACCTGCGCTCCGGAGAGTGGCTGCGCACGGTCACCGGACAAGATACTCCAGTCTTTACTATAGCTTTTAGTCCTGATGGCCAAACCCTAGCCAGTGGTGGTTGGGATGAAGCAGTCATGCTGCGACAAATCTATCAGAAAGCCCCGCCTCGTAAGTTTTTCGGTCATTCAGGTGGGGTGAGTGCGATCGCTTTTAGTCCTGACGGGCAAACCCTAGCCAGTTGCTCTGGCACAACTATTAAAGTATGGCACCTGGCAACTGGGCAATTAATGCAAACCTTAACCGGACATTCAGACTTAGTTGTCGCAATTGCCATTAGTCCTAACGGACAGATGCTGGCTAGTGGTGGTGGGATGAGGGATAAAACGATTAAACTATGGGATTTAGGTACGGGAGAACTAATGTGCAACCTATCTGAACCTCGAACCGATGTGCTATCGATTGCCTTTAGCCCCGACGGACAAACTCTAGCCAGTGGCAGTTACAGAACCATTCATCTGTGGGATTTAAATACCGGAGAACTCCTGCGTACTCTACCTGGGCATTCGGGAGATGTTTTTGCGATCGCTTTTAGTCCTGATGGGAAAACTCTGGCTAGTGGTAGTGCAGACGGCAGCCTTAAAATTTGGGAATTACCTTAGAGGGTGAGGGAGTGAGGGAGTGA
>DNXU01000172.1:0-2203 GCA_003505715.1 Cyanobacteria bacterium UBA8803
TTGGGGGGTTAGGGGGGCGTTGGGTTAAGTCCTGTCTGAGTAATATGGTCAATATGGCAGCATAGGTTAGTAACGGTGATGTCAATGCCTGAATCCCGGCTTAACGTAAAGGAAAAATGGTTTGAGGCCAATCAGAATTATCTGATGGGGGAGATAGCGCGGTTGCGTCAAGCCTTGCAAAGTAAAAGTGGCTTGACAGGAGAGGGGATGGCAGTGTCTTTCGATCCGCACTCTTTCCTCAAGGATAATCAATCACCCAACCCAGAAGAATTCCCCTTCTCAACACCTCCGCTCTTGGCACAGCTATGTTACATCTTTGGTTTGTCACCGTTTGAGCGAGATATCTTGCTCTTATGTGCCGGGATGGAATTTGACGGTAGTTGGGGAGCTTTATGTGCTGCGGTGGTGGGCAATTCCCAGTTAAACTATCCCACCTTTAGTCTAGCCTTAACCATATTACCCCAAGGGCATTGGGGAGCATTAGCACCCAATGGCCCCTTGCGGCGGTGGCGACTGATTGAAATAGGGGAAGGTAATGCCCTCACCAGTAGCCTGCTGCGGATTGATGAGCGCATTTTGCATTATCTCAGAGGCATCCAATATTTAGACGAACGCTTAGCAGTACTGGAAGAACCGATGCCCATGCCCGGTTTGCTAGTACCCTCTCACCAGCAACTGGTGCAGCAAATAGCCGCGACTTGGGGGCAGGCATTAGAGGGGCAATTGCCAACAGTACAATTATGCGGGGAGGATGCGGTCAGTAAAAGAGCGATCGCCCGTGCTGTTTGCGATCGCCTAGGCATTCAGCTGCACGCCATTTCCGGGGAAGCCATTCCTACCGATACCAGTCAACTCAACTTAATGAAAGTGTTGTACGAACGGGAATGGGCATTGAATCATACAGGCTTACTGCTCAACTGCGATCCCCTAGAAACCCCTGAGGCGGCAAGAGAAAGTGCGATCGCCCGTTTCATTGAAAATTTTACCTCTCCTTTAATTGTCACCAGTCGCGATCGCATCCGCCAACGGCAGCAAGCCCTAATTACCTTTGACGTTTATCATCCCACCACCAACGAGCAACGCCTGATCTGGAAAAACGCCTTAGCAGAGATTACTACCGAACTCGACGGACAAGTAGACCTTCTAGTTTCCCATTTCAACCTCAGCGCCGCAGCCATTCAAGCCACCTGTTTAACCGTCAAAAGTTTAGAGCAAGAAACCAGCGCAGAAGACCAGTCAGAAAATCCAGAACCATCCCCACTTCATACTCAATTATGGAACATCTGCTGTACCCAAGCCCGTCCTCGTCTAGATGAATTAGCTCAAAGAATTGACACAGTTGCCGCTTGGGATGACCTAATTTTGCCAGAGAAAGAACGCAATGTCCTGCGCGAAATTGCAGCTCATGTCAGGCAGAGAAGCAAGGTCTACGAATCGTGGGGATTTGCCCGCAAAAGCAAGCGAGGGCTAGGAATTAGTGCCCTATTTGCCGGAGCCAGCGGTACAGGAAAAACCATGGCCGCAGAAGTACTCGGAAATGAATTACGCTTAGATGTTTACCGTATCGATCTCAGTTCAGTTGTCAGCAAATATATCGGCGAGACCGAGAAGAACCTACGGCGGATCTTCGATGCTGCCGAAGGAGGCGGAGCGATTTTACTATTTGACGAAGCAGATGCCCTATTTGGTAAACGTTCTGAAGTAAAAGACAGCCACGATCGCTATGCCAATATCGAAGTCGGCTACTTATTACAAAGGATGGAAGCCTATCGAGGTCTAGCAATTCTCACCACCAATTTAAAAACCTCCATCGACCAAGCCTTCCTACGCCGAATTCGTTTTATTGTCCAATTCCCCTTCCCCGACGCCAATCAAAGAACAGAGATTTGGCAACATATATTTCCCCAACAAACACCAACTCAAGGACTGGATTACAAGAAATTAGCCAAACTGAATGTAGCCGGAGGAAATATCCGTAACATTGCCCTAAACGCCGCCTTCCTAGCAGCCGACGCCGATGAGTCCGTCCAGATGAAACACCTATTACAAGCAGCCAAGAGTGAATATGTAAAACTAGAACGCCCTCTAACCGATGTTGAAATTAAAGGATGGGTGTAGTTTTGTTGTTAGTTGTTAGTTGTTAGTTGTTAGTTGTTAGTTGTTCGTTGTTCGTTGTTAGTTGTTAGTTGTTTGTTGTTAGTTG
>DNXU01000172.1:2325-6007 GCA_003505715.1 Cyanobacteria bacterium UBA8803
AACCAACAACCAACAACAAATTATATAAACTTAGCAAAATGTTCTTGGCGTACCTTCTTTTCCCCAATAGCCTTGCCTATCCGCCGAAGCTCTGGAATATGTTCTACTGAATCCATTTGCTGCACATTTTCCGGCTTGATATCTTTGAGATCCAGTTTATCCAGACCATCGCGCACGAGTTCAGCATTGTAACGCACGTAGGTGAACAACTTCTGTGCTACCGGCCCCTTCTTGCCAATCATGTCACCTACCTCATAATCCAAAGTGTCACCTGCCAAACAATTGCCAAAGACACGGCATAGAAAGTCCTGTTCTAGTTGCACACCATTCATGAGAGCAAGAGGAAGAGATGTCGCATTGTAAATCAGATTCATCTGATTCATTTCTAGGTCTTCTTTACCCCCTGGAGTAATGCCAGTACCAATTGACACCAAGAGCATTTTATCTTCACCAGTCTCCCAGCTCAGATTGTAGGGTTCAACAGTTGCCATCAGAAATAGTTGGAAGGCAGGATTATTGTAAGGAGTTACACCGCCATCTACAAAGATGAACTCCTTATTGCCTACCTGAACAACTTCGGGCGGAAAAAAGGTAGGAGCAGCAGTACTTGCTCGTACTAGTTGCCAGAGAGGCAATTCCAAGTTACACTCACGGCTTAGATTACCCTCAGCATCCACCCGCAGATTAAACATGGCCTTGGGGTTATTCGAGACGGGCCAAGCCGAGTCAGTAGTAGCATTCCGCATGATTAGCAGCAGTAGAGTTTTAAGCTGATCGCTGCCTAAACGAGTATCCGGTCCGATGACAGCCTTAAGCTGATCCGCTAATTTATCGTCTTCATACCTGTAGCGAAAGCGCTTGAGGAGCCTTGCTTTATCGAACATCTCTGCACCACTGCGGATGTAGAAATCGCGAATAAAATCAACTCGTTTTCCTAAGGAGAGGCAAGTGGCAATAATTGCACCCGTACTCGTACCAGCAATGTAGTCAAAGTAGTCTGCTAGTACAAATGTATCGTCTCGACCAAGAGCTTGTTGTAAAAGGCTTTCAATCTTAGCTAGCACCTCAAGAGTCATGATGCCACGAATGCCGCCGCCGTCCAGAGCCAGAAGTTTTCGCTGTCCGGTTTTGTTTAGGATCTGCTCGACAGACATACTTAATATTCCTTATTAAAGCAATGATAAGTGGGAATTTGGCCACCCAGTTGTTAGCTAGTAGATCATACAGCTTTAGTTACACTGGCCGTAGCAGTAGTTTCACGGGATTTGGGGAGTGACAATACGGAGCGATCGCAATTGTCAAGATCAATTTAACAGCAGTGCCTTATTGTTCCAAAACTGATCTGGAAAACTATCGCTCTTCTGCCACACTGGGCTGAAACAGCGTAAATTCGTGGAATTTCCCCAAAGTGACAGAAGAACCTTAAATTCCTGAAAAACAAGGAGTTAGGGTTTCTTATGGATGTTGCCAAAAACTGAAAAGTGTTATCAATGGTAAAGAGTATGTCCAACTGCAAGAACTGGACATACCAGAGCAAGGGTTGGTGGTGTATCTTAAGAATTTGGGTCTTCCGTACTTAGTGTGTTAATTTTTTATGATTAAAGTGATTTTGATATCTAGGCAAATGCAAGTTTTATTTGTGGTAGAACCCATCTCAAATAAATGGTGAGAGTCATTCCAATGAATAAAGTTAGTTTTACTGTAAACAAGGTACTGGGATAGGAGATGGATGAGTCAGGGGCTGATGATGAGCGATGAGCTTCGCCAACAAATTACGCAAGTAGCAAGTCGCTTCGGACTATTTGAATGTGATACTTGCGCTCAGACTATTAAAGAGTTTTTAATTAAAAGAAAACTTCAAGGAAAACAGATAAAATTATATACGGGAAGCGGTAAGGGAAAATATGGGAACATTTACCATGATGGTCTGGGTCGTAATATTGCTACGAACGGTCGCCATGAAGGAGTTGCTATTAAAATTGCAGGAGAGGAAATAATTTTTGACAATATTCATCATGAAGGAATTCCCAGAGAAGCTTGGATGACAAATCTCTATTGTCTAGCCCTTGATTTAGGCGATAATTGGGAAGTGACAGAGATTGAATTTTAGAAAGTGTTGATAATGAGAGAGGCCAGATATGATGAGTTTTTATGAAGTTCTGCAAAAGATTAAACAAAGACCTTCTCTGTATTTAGGGAGGCGCTCAATTAGCCATCTTCAAGTTTTTTTGGATGGGTACACTTTGGCTCGACGCGAACTGGGTGTACCTCTGACAGAACAAGAACGAGAATTTGAAGGGTTTCAGGAGTGGATAGAGCAGCGGTTCAACCAGAATTCAACTCAATCTTGGGATAGAATTATTCTTTTCTATTCAGAAGATGAAAGAGATGCTTTGGAGAGATTTTTTGATTTATTTGAAGAATTTTTGAACCCTGACGAAAATTTAGAGAGCGAAGAAAGGAACAATTTAAAAGCGAAAATCTAAAAAAAACACGAGCGATCGCAATGAAAGAACAAAGCAATCTCCTAATTCATTTTGTTCTTTTGTCAAAAAACTTTGGCTGCCTTTATAAGCTAATTTAATTTCTGATATCCCCGACAACTCAAAACTTTTTTCCACTTGCTTATAAATCCGTAAGATACTCCTAAGCTTTTCTTGATGGCTCGATAGGCATAGCCTTCTAATGCTAATTTTACTGCTAAGGCTCTCTTAAATTCCCTGGAGTCAGGATTACCCTTAATAAAATCTTCTAAATGCTTAATTTCTGCTTCTTTGGATTCCGACATAATAGCTTTACTAGGAATATACTGCCTGCCATCCTGTAAGGGTGAAGTATTTACAATCTTAACTTAACCCACTCAGAATTATCCCATCCTTAGCCACCCAATTCAGGGCGACCCAATCAATTCTATTGGTGTCCACCTAACCCTAAACAGCGGGTCGCCCCTACAGTAGATATGGGAAAAAGGCGTGCGATCGCTTCTTTTTGATAACCTACAGGTTTAGTCACTATTGGCGATCGCCCTTTCAAATTCTGCCAATGCCTGCACAGTTCCAACTTGCCAAGCCCGTTCCACTGTAACAGGAATAAGTTCCGTCAAAGGAATATTAGGAAAAAGAGGGCTACTATCAGAAGCGATGTACTTACCATCTCTAAACAAATAGATGATAAATTTGCCGTTATTATAAATCCAGAGTTCTGGAACACCCATTGCTTCGTAAGCATCAAGGGTAGTTTTAGAAGTAACATCCATTTCAATGGCTAAATCGGGAGGTGGATCGCCAGCTTCCAGACGGCGACGATTAATCATACGCTGGTAATTCTGGATGTAAAAGCAAGCATCTGGTTCTACCCCGGCTGTATTTTCCCGTTTAAAGGTAGTTGAACCAAAGGGTTCATAGGGGCGGCTGGACTTCTTTAATAAGATTTTAACAATATCGGAAATTAAATCCTTTGGCTTTTCATGTTCGGGGAGAGGCACCATAATTTCCAACGTATCTTTACTATAAGCAACTCTTGCCGCTCTTCGTTCCCCCAGTTCCTGCAAAAGCGACTCAAATTCCTGCCAACTTACATTGGGAATTGTAACTACACTACCAGGAGCTAATCGCATCTGGCTAATAGGTTTGGTAACAGGTAAGACAGCATTCATAAGATTAGGTAATAGGTAATAGGTAAT
>DNXU01000172.1:6196-9286 GCA_003505715.1 Cyanobacteria bacterium UBA8803
CCCTCATCCCTCATCCCTCACCAAGGATTTCCAATTAAAGTAAACGCACTCCAATAATAAGGATGAGTCAGTTCGCGCTCTCCCACTTGAGCTAACTCTGGAGGTAAAGGAATTGTACCCTGAGGAGTGAGGACCTGCCCATTGCCCACTTTAACCTGAGTATGAATCATGGCCAATTGCGCCTGCCGCAGTGCCTCAGCTTTAATAGGAGCTTGTTTCAATTGCTCGTAAAAGGTAGCCATTAATCCTAACGTCCCCTCATCGCTGACATACCATAAACTACCCAAAGCTGACTTCACCCCCGCTTGTACTGCTAACCCGGTAAATCCTAACTCGGCTTCTTCATCTCCCAAAGCCGAACGACAGGCACTTAAAACCATCAGTTCCACTGGCGGCTCGTTCAATCCTAACTGCCGCAGTTGATCTAGTCCGAGCTTAGTATCCCAAAATTGGATGTAGGAATTGCTAGGCTTACCGGGTTTAAACTCCCCGTGAGTGGCTAAATGGATAATACCAAAAGGTGCAGCAGCTCTGGCTTGTTTGAGATTTGATAACGTAAAGCCTTCATTCAGGAAAGACTTACCCGGCCACAACTGACCCGCGATCGCAGATAATTCTACAGGTACAGCAGGCAAGGGGTTTTGGTCGCTAAATTGAGAAGCGCCCATTGCCAAGACTTGTAGGTTTCTCACATCGACATAACTAGTATCGGTGAGGGAGAGGCTGGGCATTAAACCGACGCTGTATCTTTCTACAATAAACCCATTACCATCCGAGAGCGCTGCCATTGGTATAGAACGCAAACCATTGTCCATCAAGAAGGTAAGATTATTAATCTGGCGGGCTTGTAACTCTGACTCTAGGGGAGCCACTAACCATTTATATAGTTGTTCTCCTGAAACTTGGTAGGGACGGGGAATGCGAATATCGGTCACAGCAGTGCGGAATTGTTGAGCAACACCGAGCACTTTTTTCCGGGTTGCTCCTTCTAGGAGCTTGCGAATGGGTGGACCTTCAGCGGTAACTAGTACTAGTTCGAGTTGGTCATTGTCTTGAGGAGGTTGGTTTGGGGATAGGGTTGATTCTACGGTGGCAGATAAGCCAAAGGAATTGAATTGCCAGTTGTTTGGAGGTGGCTTTTTAGTTGGCTGGGAGTCAGATTTAACGCCTTTGACTGGGGTGGGAGCAGTGGTAGTACTTGGGACAAAAATGGCATAGATTAGGGCGGGTTTAACCCCAGTTGCTTGTTCGACCTGATGCAGAGTAGCCTTAGCGTCGGTGAGGTTTTTAATCGCTATATCGCCAATCCCTAGATAGTTGTCAAAGGCAGTGGTAAACTTTTCCTCCATTTCTGCCAGCGCGTTCAATTCAAAGGCAGGAATGCTGGCTTCTATAGGAATATCAGGAGAGTCTTCTGTTGATTCGGTGAGATCGACCGGATTGACCACAGGTGAACCAATGCTGATAATCCCGATGTTACCCTCTCGGTGAGTAAAGGGGAAAGATTGAGTGGGAGTAATAGTAGCCTCACCACTGGTGATAGCACCACTCGTGCCGTTAGTCGTGGCATCACCTACAATAAAAGGAGTCTGGCCGTTACCGCCATGGCGAATTGTAATATCTCCCCCACCGTTCCCCCCAGCTGTGGAGATGCTACTTTCTTGATCGTTACGGTCTCTAAAAGTGCCTGTAGCGCGGAAAAAGCTTTGGGTAGTAATATCCACCTCACCCCCTCGGCCACTACTACCACCTTGGGCGTTAATAGAGTTAACTTGAATATCACCGATGGGGTCGAGAGTAACGTTACCGCCATCACCAATCAAACCGCTGGTATTAATTACACCCGTAGTAATAGCCGTCGCTGCATTAATGGTGAGGTCACCACCACTGGCTCCGGAACTGTTAAGATCCCCTGTAGTAACCGCTCCATCACTGCTAGTGAGGGTAATTGTTCCCCCTTGACTGCCAGCACTGGCAGCGATCGCTCCTGTCGTAATATCCCCGGTAGCGATTAGGGCGATATCTCCACCATTACCACTGGAGAAACTACTGTCAATCACCCCAGCACTGGTGTTAATCGCGTTACTCGTTATCGTAATATTCCGACCGGGATTAATAATCGAGCCAGTGGTAATATCTTGGTTGGCTAGCAAAGTCAGAGTAGCGTTATCTGTTCCGATTAATGTGCCGCCTGTGGTATTGATCGCACCGGAACCATTGGTCGCTGCTAAGGTAACGGGGTCGCTGAAGGTCACATCACCTGCTAAACTAATCACTCCGCTATAACTAGAGCCACCGATGGCGATCGCATTAAAGCCATTTTGCAGCAAACTTAATTCTGCCGTTGTTAAATCCAGAATGATGCTGCTACCACTATCGCTACCACCTAGTTGGATAGTTTGGGTCAGGGTTAAGGGTTGGATCGTTAAATTACCCGTACCGGAAACATTACCCCCTAAGTTAATCTCATCGCCGAGGAGCGTGAGATTCCCACTACCGCCATTCAGGTTACCGCTAATACTACCACCGTTACTGAATTGGAAGATATCGTCAGCGTTGCCACCTGTGATATTAGAGAAGGCAGTGAAATTCAGTGTGCCGTTAACAGTGCCACTGTTGTTCCCGGTGATATTCCAAGTATTGGCCGCGTTCAACCCAATTAAGGTACTCTCGGCAGCAGTAGTGCCAACGATCTGTTCAATGCCTACCACCCTCATAGTTTCTAAGTTCACCGTCAGGGGACTGGTATAAGCAGAGTAGTTAAGAGTATCGATACCGCCGATATCGCTAATCAAACCAGTAACCGTGGCACCCTCGCTGAAGAGAAAAGTATCGTTACCGCTACTACCCGTAAGGTTTTCAATATTGCTGAAGGTGAGGGTATTGGGGAAAAAGTTATTGAGGTTACCGGAGTTGACACCTGTAATATTCCAGCTAGTATCTTGACTTGGGCCAACTAAGGTAGAACCGCCAGCAATAGTAACTGGAGCGTTAAAAGTGGTTCCGGTGTTGAGGGTAACTGTACCAGCGCTATCAGGACTGCCAATAGTAATAGTAGTAAAACCATTTTGCAAGGCAGCGAGTTCAGTA
>DNXU01000372.1:0-1085 GCA_003505715.1 Cyanobacteria bacterium UBA8803
GCCCCTCGCGATTCAGGTGGTTATTTAGATGAGAATATTCAGCTACTGATTCTTAACTGTCCCAGCTTAAGTTGATAGCCGAAAATTCTTTCTTGAATATTTGATGAACCCCATTGCCAAAAGTTTCCCGCCTCAGCAGATATCATACTTCCCGTCAATCTCTCTTAACAATTCGTTAAAAAATTCAGTCCAGTGTGAAACTGGCAAAACTATCACACCCCTGTAGGCTGTCACCTTAACACCTAAGCATGATAGGGGAAAAGGTTCCAGACCTAGAGGTTGCTTGTATGTTGTTTAACTTTATCGGATGGAGTGCCCTATTGGGAATCTTGACCCTACTGATGTTTGGTTTGCTGCAATGGTTGCACATCGGTGCGGGTCATTTCCTAGATTGGGTGATTGGTGTTGCCAGTTTTTGGTGGCTGTTAGTGATTGTGACAGTACCGTGGAATGTCCACTTTGAAGCCAAACAGGTTTTAGCTGATGCGGCACAGTCACAAGACAAGGGGATTGAGATCGACGCTAAGCAAGTGAAGTATGCCAAAGTGGTTGCTCAGCGATCGCTTATTGTTGCCATTGCCTTGCATTTACTCTCCACAATTGGACTGTACGTTCTAGCGGCTACGGGTATCAGTGCCGTGGGTTATGTTAGCTCTGGTGCCGCTTTACTTTTAACCGTATTGCGTCCCGTTGTACGACTTTACGAGTATCTAGCCACCAGACTGGCGATGATTCGGCAAGAGTTTAAGTACCCTCGCCAAGATATCCAGGAATTGCGCGATCGCTTTGAGACTTTGGAAACTAGTGTCAAACAAATTCAAGAACAACTCGATCCCGAAGAACCCTACTCCTGGGTTGCCACCCACCAGCGTTACTGGGAAGAAAATCGCAAAGAGTTGGCTCGTTTGACAGCATCGTTTGAAGAACTGAGAGCTACCAATGAATCTCAGCACGATCGCCTCTCTAGGGAAGCACGACAAGCGATCGCTCAGTTGACAACAGATGGTCAATTTCTCGACCATGTCCGGGAGATTATTCGGTTTTTTAAGACAGCTTAATTGTTGTTAGTTGTTGGTTGTTGGTTG
>DNXU01000372.1:1143-6759 GCA_003505715.1 Cyanobacteria bacterium UBA8803
TGTTGGTTGTTGGTTGTTGTTGTATTTAGCTATTAGTTAGGGACAAGGGGAGGGTTTCCTCTTGTCTTTTTGTTTCCTTCTTGCTCTGGTGGATGGGAATGTCAATGATAAATTCTGTGCCTTTTCCTGTTTCGCTATTGACTAGTAACTGTCCTTTGTGTTGTTCTACTACAATCTGATAACTAATTGCTAATCCTAGTCCTGTCCCAGAACCTACTGGTTTTGTTGTAAAGAAGGGATCGAACAGTCTCCTTTGTATATCCTCTGTCATTCCTGAACCGTTATCTGCAATTCTGATAATAATGCGATCGCCCTCTTTCACCTCTGTACAAATCCAAAGCTTAGGATTTCGGTGTGGGGTATTGTGGATTGAGCATCGGCATAATTCTTCAATAACCTGTCCGTTGCCCTCTGTACAGTCTTTTCTTATTCCCGATTTTTTATGCTCCTCTTCTATAGCATCAATCGCATTAGCGAGAATATTCATAAATACTTGGTTTAACTGGCTTGAGTAACACTCTACTTGAGGTAGGTTATTGTATTCTTTCATTACCTCAATAGCGGGTCTTCCTGGCTTGGCTTTTAAACGGTGCTGCAACAGCAGGAGAGTGCTATCTATGCCCTCGTGAATATCTGCTAATTTTAACTGGGCTTCATCCAAATGGGAAAAATTTCTCAGCAGCTGTACGATCTGACAGATCCGTTCAGCACCTACCCTCATTGATTTCACCAGTTTTGGCAGGTCTGACTCCAGAAATTCTAAGTCTATGGCCTCTGTTTGTGCGGTAATTTCTGGGGTAGAATTGGTGTAAGTCTGCTGGTAGAGATGAATTAGCCCTAGGAGTTCTTGGGTATATTCATCGGCAAGGCAAAGGTTACTGTAGATAAAATTGAGCGGGTTATTAATTTCGTGGGCAACACCAGCAACCATTTGGCCTAGACTCGACATTTTCTCTGCTTGAATCAGTTGCACTTGGGTTTGTTGTAGCTTTTGGAAACTTTGTTCTAGTTCCAACGCTTTCTGCCGTTCTTGGGCTTGCGATTGCAACAGGCGCTCGTTTTGCTCTTGGAGTTGCTTTTGCAAGTTTCTGATTTTTAAGTGAGTTTGGATTCGACACAAGACTTCGTCATTTTGAATAGGCTTGGTGATGTAATCAACTGCCCCAATATTAAAGCCATGTACTTTATCCACCGTATCGCCAAGGGCAGTCATGAAAATAACGGGGATATCTCGTGTTGTAGATTTATCTTTCAACCTGATACAAGTTTCAAACCCATCGATTCCTGGCATCATCACATCTAAAATGATAATATCGGGCTGAGCATATTCAACTTGGTCGATGGCACTTTCACCGTCCAGAGCTACGAAAACCTTAAAGCCACAATTGGTTAAATACTCGAATAGTAAACCTAGGTTGGTTGGGTTATCATCAACAATTAATACTTTACTGGGCTGATAGTTGATGGTTGATAGTTGATAGTTCATGGTTAATTTTGTATGGATCATGGTTCATAGCTCATGGTTCATGGTTCATTACCCCAAGCTCATGAACTATGAAGATTGACCTATAAGTTGGTGACAGGATTCCTGAAAGGATTATTACTACCACTAAATAAAATTATGGTTAGGTTCTTTATTTTAATTATCAGACGCTGGTGGGCTATTGACCAGATATTGTTGGATAAGTTCACGAAGTTGTTTTAACTTAAAGCCTTTGGCGAGTTGACAAATTTTGGTGGCAAAGGGTTCTAATTGACTATCCAAATTTTGCAGTTCCTCAGCTTGGTCAAGAATGCCTTTGATGTCGCCCATCTTCACCAGTTCCGACAGGGTAGTAATTGCTGATGAAGGCACCGGGAAAAGAGCAGCATAGTTCACCGGAGGTTCAACTAGGGTAGGTTCTAAGCGCTCTTCATAAATCCATTCCAGTCCTAAATGTCGAGCGATCGAGTCTAAAAGCTGCTTGCCCTGCACGGGTTTAGGCAAAAAATCTTGGCAACCTGCGGCTAAGCTCTCTTGCTTGATTGATGGAAAAACGCTGGCTGATAGGGCGATCGCGATCGCATCCTGAAGTTGAGACAATTGTCGCAATCGTCGAGTGGTTTCCAGTCCATCCATCCCAGGCATAATCAAGTCCATTAAAATGAGGTCAGGTTGAAACGTTACAGCCTTGCGCAAACCGTCTGGACCATCCACTGCCTCCAGAATCTCAAACCCTAGAGGCTTGAGCATGGCTCGTAACAGAGTACGATTAACGCTGTTATCATCAACAATCAAAACTTTACGTTTGTGACCTTTGAAACCAACAATCCGGCGCTCGCTGGCTGGATGAGGTGCTTGCCCTCCGGAAACTACAGGTAGATCTAAATCAAACCAGAAAACACTACCTGCCCCCAAAGTACTCCTAACATGGATTTCACTACCCATGAGCTGAACTAATTTCTGGCTGATTGCAAGTCCTAGTCCGCTGCCTTCAGTAGCATGGGCGCGATCGCTCACCTGCTGGAACGGCAAAAAGATATTGGTCAGTTGGCTCGAATCGATCCCAATACCTGTATCCTCGATCTCAAAGCGGCAGGATAGGGATTTCTGGTTCGGAGGTACGGATATAGATTTCCGGCTATCCGCCTTCAAAAGCCTGGTTGTGCAGTTGACTCTAAACTTCACCCCACCTTGATCGGTAAACTTAACCGCATTGCCCAGTAAGTTGCACAGCACCTGCCGCAACCTTTTCTCATCAACCATGACGGTCTCCGGGAGTGGGGAGATAATCTCGTAAGTAAAGGAAATATCCTTTTGTTGGGCACGCATCTGGAAAAGTTCCACAACGCTTTTGAGAACGTTAGGAAGATGTAACTCCTTGGGATAGAGTTCCATTTTCCGTGCCTCAATTTTCGAGAGGTCTAAAATGTCATCGATCAGAGTCAGCAGTTGTTCCCCACACTGGTAAATGATATTCAGGCTATCCTTTTGGTGCTCGGTTAAGTTGGTCTCTAGTTTGAGGATTTGGGCATATCCTAAAATACCGTTGAGAGGGGTGCGTAGTTCGTGGCTCATATTAGCGAGGAATTCGCTTTTAGTCCGGTTGGCGACTTCAGCTGCTTCTTTAGCTTGTTGCAGTGCTGCTTCTGAAAGTTTGCGCTCCGTAATATCTGTATAGGCCACCACCGCCCCATAATTAGGTAGGGGTATCGGTGCCGCCACTGCACTCAACCATGTAATTTGTCCATCTGGCTTAACCAGTTCCGCTTCAAAGTTTTCGATAGTTCGATTTTCAGTTAACGCGATCGTGCTGGTAAATTCGGATCTGGGCATTGGAGTGCCATCAGGGCGAATGATTTGCCGTTTAGGACTGATAGAGCCTACTTCGAGCCGTTCGGCCACTGACATCCCTAAAATGTTTTCGGAGGCAGGGTTAGCTTCAAGGAGTCTACCCTCGCGATCGGTGATGGAAATGCCCATCGGTAAGATTTCAAAGAGGGTTTGATATTTCTGTTGGCTTTCCCGTAGTGCCTCCTCCATCCACTTGCGATCGCTGATGTCACGGTTGCTGGCTCGTTGGCCTAACCAATTACCACCGTCACTATAAACTGGTTGACAGACATGGGCGATCCAACGAATATGCCCATCCTTGTTAATGATGCGGAAGTCCATTGCATGGACTTGATGGGTTGTTACCTGTTCGTGCAGGTGTTCGACAACGGTGGCACGATCTTCAGGATGAACAATAGCTTCGAGCAGGTTAGCATCGTTGAGAAATTCATCCACGCGATATCCGGTTATGCGTTCGCAGGAGGGCGACATGTAGATTAATGTTCCATCTGGTGCTTTCCAATACTCCCAGTCGTAAGTAAAGTCGGCTAACGTGCGGAAGCGCTGCTCGCTCTCTTGCAGGGCTGACATGGTGCGTTTGCGATCGGTAATGTCAATATAGGCAATGGCCACACCATAACTCGGTAAAGGGATCGGTGCTGCCGTAACGCTAATCCAGGTTATCTCACCCTTGGGCTTGATAATGCCCATTTCAACGTTTTCAACAACTCGGTTTTCGGTTAAGGCTCTGACGCTAGCAAATTCTGACGCAGGCATGGGAGTACCGTCGGGTCGAACTATCTGCCATTCGGGGGCGTCATACTTGCGCGTAGCATGTTCTGCCTTGGATATCCCTAAAAGAGCCTCGCTGGATGGATTAGCTTCGATTAGATTACCTACTTTATCGGTGATAGAAATGCCGATGGGCAAGATTTCAAAGAGGGTTTTATATTTCAGTTGGCTTTCTTTGAGCGCTAGTTCGAGCTGTTTGCGATCGCTGATATCTGTTGCCACAACCGTAACTATCCAGCAATCTTCTGCCCAATCCCGTTGGGAAATTAAGGTTTCGCAGATCCAGCGCCAGGTGCCATCCTTATGCTGAAATCGGAATTCCAGGGTGGTGGTGCGTTCTGCAAAAACCTCCTCAAACGCTGGCATAATTACAGTTTCTACATCCTCTGGCAGAACGCGAGACAGCCATAGGGTTTTATCAGCCCTCATTTCTTCTACTGAGTAGCCGAAAATTCTCTCACAGCTAGAGGAATAATAGCCATAGTCCCACTCTCTATTTGGCCAGATGCGCAAATTGAGAATCGCAGCAGCCACATTGTCCATAATTGCCCTGAGCTTAGTTTCAGAGGCTCTGTAGGCAGCTTCCGCTCGTTCGCGTTCTGCAATTTCCCGTCGTAAGGTTTCATTGGCTCGCTGCAACTCCTCTGTCCGTTCCCGAACCCGTTGCTCCAACTCGGCATTCAAGGTGGCAATTTTTGCCTCTGCTTGCTTGCGTCCAGTAATATCATGCAAAACAGCCAGATGAAAATGGGGCAAAATATTAGCCGTGGCAGCAAACTCCGTCTCCCGTACCGTACCGTCTGGACGGAGGAGGCGAAACTCTCCGGTTAAGCGCCCCTCTTCTAGAAAGATCTGCCACACTTTAGGCACATCAAAGCTGGGTTCCGCAAAGTCTGAGATATTACGTCCCAAAAGTTCTGAGCGTTTCAGTCCCAACAGTTCGTAAGCCGCCGGGTTAGCATCTACATAATTCCCCAAATCGTCGGCAATTAGCATGGCATCAAGCGCTCCATTAAAAATTGCCTGACACTGATGTAAAGCAACGTTAGTGTCTTTCCTATTAATTGCTGGCTCGAAACCTGGTTTTGCTTGCTCGTACTGAGTGATTTCCGCAGTCATGCTATTTATTTTGAGCCTTTGAGTAAAGTACTCTGCTGGGAGGGAGAGGGGAGAGCAAGAAAGGGAGACTGCTAGAGGTGAAGCCCTGGGGGTCATATCTAGCGATATTGTTAGTAGTAGGCACGAAGCCTGCCTGAAACGACTTGTATTTCCTCGCACGGATCGTACTTACTACTAACCTGTTTATACAAGGAAAGATGCTACCCGACAGGATAGGACTTAACAATGCTACGGAGCATTGGTTCTCATCCCTCATCCCTCTCCTTCGATCCTTTCCCTATTTTATCTCCAAGACCATATTGAACTAGATTTCCTTTAATCAAGTAGTTAATCGTCTATCTCTTTTATTGCGTTAACTATTTTCATTTTTCTGTTTTCGCCACTTAAGCAAT
>DNXU01000532.1:0-735 GCA_003505715.1 Cyanobacteria bacterium UBA8803
AAGCTGGATGAAGGAATTCGATCTCAGGATAAAGGCTAAATTCAGGCAAGATGGATAAAAGGGTCGCGGATTTGCGCAAGGAGTATACCTTGCACGGATTGAGTGAAGCAGATGCCCATCCCAATCCTTTCCAGCAATTTAAAATCTGGTTTGACCAAGCTATAGCAGCACAGCTGCCGGAACCCAACGCCATGACCCTTGCTACTGCCACACCGGATGGTAAGCCTTCTGCTAGGATGGTGCTGCTCAAAGGCTACGATGAGCGGGGGTTTGTTTTCTATACCAACTACGACAGCCACAAAGGACAGCAGTTGCGCGAAAATCCTTGGGGAGCGATCGCATTTTGGTGGGTTCAGTTAGAACGTCAGGTGCGGATTGAGGGACGGGTTGAGCAGGTGAGTGCAGCTGAATCAGATGCCTATTTTCAAAGCCGTCCTCAAGAATCTCAGCTTGGTGCTTGGGTTTCCCCTCAAAGCCAAATCATCGAAAGCCGTGAGGTACTAGAGCAACGGTTAGCACAGTTAAAGAAGGAATACGAAAATAAGCAGGTGCCACGTCCCCCTTATTGGGGAGGGTTCCGAGTCATTCCTTCAGCCATTGAGTTTTGGCAGGGGCGTCCTAGCCGATTACATGACAGGTTACTCTATCGACTTCTTGAGGATGGTAGTTGGATTATTCAGCGCCTATCTCCCTAGGAGAAGCTTTTGGCAGGGGATTTGGCAGGAGGATGTAACT
>DNXU01000532.1:800-10820 GCA_003505715.1 Cyanobacteria bacterium UBA8803
TATTGGGTCGCCCTGGATGGGGTTAAGGTTAATAGGTGGCATGAAGGGAGTAGAAAACAGTAATGAAGATTACAGAAGCTTTGGTATCGATAAAATACGTGGCCGATTCTCAGGGTAAAAAGACAGATGTAATTGTTCCCGTGGAAGTCTGGGAGGCATTATTAGTATCTTGGAAACAATTGGTAGAGCAAGTAGAGGATCAAGAAGATATTGGTATTTACCAAGAGTGGCTGCAAAAGCGAGCAGCTGGAGGAGTGGAAACAATTTCTCTGGATGCTTTAGAGCAGGAACTGATTGCAGATGGCCTTGTATAAAGTTGAAGTAACTCAGGTTCTTAAGAAAAAGGGATCACTTTTTCTCAGATGTCTCTAATAACCTCAACCAACCTCCGTCGAAAAAATTGGTCATTTTGCTGATACCAGTCTCTAGCATTTTCACCCAATTGCTTTTTCTCGGCGTAAGCCATCCCTAGTACTTGGTTAACCTTTTGTTCGAGGTCTTGAGGATCTACATAATAGTTGATTCCTAACCTCTGCACCTTCGTCTTGCCATAATCGGCTAATATGCCTCTATTGGGTGCGATCAACTCATTCATAGGCGGTGCATTGGTGGTGAGGGCGACTGCTTGGCAACTCATAGCTTCCCCAATATTATGGCCGAACCCTTCAGCTTCTGATGGGCAAAGGTGAATGCCATAATAGTTCTGATATTGGCCTAGCGCTTCATCATCTAAATAGTTAGTAATGTACTCAATATTAGGAGCAGCAACCTGCACTATTCCTTTACGGGTTTGTTTAATAGTTAGGCACGGCCATTCGGGATGACGCTGCCAGATGTCGATTAGGGTATTACTTCCTTTCTGCAAGCTACTTGCCATGTGAAAGAAGGCATCGTAATTCTTAGCATGATTTTCCTGAAATCGGTCTGTACTGGTGAAGCTAATAAACTCCGTTATGCATCCCAATTTTTCAAAGATGTCCTGGGCAAATTTTGTTTTGCAAAGGATATAGTCAATCTCAGTTAGATAGGGGCGAGACTCCTCACGAAACCACTCTTGATTGGGGATGAGGCAGTTAATACGAGCGTAAGAGAACCAAGAAGGTATAATATTTTCAATAAACAGATTGATAGCGTAGGGAGGTCTAGCAGTGCAGGCGTAGCTAGCTGCTCGATGGAGGCAAGTCCCTAGGCGCTGGAGTTTGTGACCAAGCGTAGGTTTTCCAACAGGATAAACTGTGACTCGAAACCCTGCATTGCGTAGAACGCTAGCCACAATCGCCGCATCCTTGCTTAAACCAGAGTTATTATCTACCGTTATTATATTGATATGTTTCATTGACTGAAAAATCTTAGAGGTTCTCTTGAGAAGATTCCCTAAAATTCAGCCAAACTAACACCAGTTAGATACTCTTAAATCTTTGACGCTGCGTTAGCGATAGGGTAACGCACCATACATAAATTCTGCATTTGCCCTCAGCTCCCCCAGCTTCTTCAGCTCCCCCTCTTCCTTCTCCCTATGCTAAGGTAGCACTGGCATTAGCTTTAATACCCGTCGTAAGAACGATATAGCCTCTGAAAACTTATCTGTAAAATATATTTCAAACTAAACTGTATACTCCACTGGCAAAATCGCTCGTCACCTCCCCTGTTGTAATCCATATGCCATCAACCTCACTCCAGCCTCTCAATGGTTCTAGTTTAGCTCCTGAATCTAGTTCAAATTTGGTATCTGTTGAATTCCAATCGCAAGAGGTGTCCCCACACCAAGCGAGTAGCAGCATCGGTAACTTGGGTGAAACCCAAGGTTTAGAAGAGCCACTACAGCCGAAGGCAAGAGAATTGCAACGGACATTAGAACGCCATCGATCTGAGCGCCAACTGATCGTTATCCAAGATTTCCCCGATCCTGATGCGCTCTCTAGTGCCTGGGCTTATCAGTTAATTGCTCAACAATATAATATCCAATGCGATATTGTTTATGCTGGAACCCTCTCTCATCAGGAAAATGTTGCCCTAGTAAAACTGACCAACTTACCTGCCAAACGCTGGGGCGCTTCTAAACTTAAGGAACATGATTTTTCGGTATACCAGGGCTGCGTTCTGATTGACAATCAGGGAACCACTACACAACTTATGCCTTTTGTCCAAAAAGCAAGCATTCCAATTACCGTACTCATAGACCATCACAGCCCTCAAGGGGACATCAAGGCAGAATTTGTTGATATTCGGCCTCAGATCAGAGCCACCGCCACCATTGTCACCCAGTACCTTCAGGCTGGGTTACTCAGGCTAGACAGCAGCATGAATACTCATGTTAAGTGTGCTACAGCCTTAATGCACGGTTTGCGATCGGATACTGATCGCCTGATGCAAGCTACCGAAGAAGATTTTCTAGCAGCTGGATATCTCAGCCGCTTCTATGATACCCAATTGCTGAATGCAATCCTGCAAACGGCGCGATCGCGACGGGTAATGGATGTGATCGAGCGATCGCTGAAAAATCGCATCGTGCAGAATAACTTCTCTATCGCTGGTGTCGGTTACCTGCGCTACGACGATCGGGATGCCATCCCCCAAGCTGCTGACTTTTTGGTTACAGAAGAAAACGTTCACACCGCTGTAGTGTACGGCATTGTTCACGACGAAGACGAAGAATTAGAATTAGTGATTGGTTCTTTGAGAACCAACAAACTTACCCTCGATCCCGACGAATTCATCAAAGAAGCCTTCGGTCAAGATCGTACCGGACGTTTCTTCGGCGGGGGACGCATGATGGCTGGCGGCTTTGAAATCCCAACCGGTTTCTTGGGCAGTTTTAATGACAATGCGGAATATGCCAAGCTGAAATGGGAAGTGTTTGATATGCAAATCAAGCAAAAGCTCTGGCGATTAGTCAACCCCAAAGACAATCCCATCCACACTGACTAATTGTTAATTGTTCATCGTTCATAGCAATGAACACTTTTCTATTAACAATAAACAAACAACCAACAACCAACAACCAACAACAAACAACCAACAACCAACAACCAACAACCAACAACAATGAACAATGAACTCTACTTAATTCGCCACGGTATAGCAGCTGAACCTGAAGCTTATGCTAATGATGAAGAGCGACCCCTGACCAATAAAGGCTCTCAGAAGACAACTAAAGTGGCAAAGCAACTGCGCGATCGCGGGGTGTATTTTGATCTGATTTTGACTAGTCCCCTGCTACGGGCACGAGAAACGGCAACTATCCTCCAAGATAGCGATCTCGGCTCTCAGGTTGAAGTGTTGGCAAGCCTTGCTCCTAAAGGTAACATCCATACGTGGGTTACCTGGTTGGAGGAACAACGACAAAAGAACGCGGCTCACCAATGTTTGGCTCTAGTAGGTCATCAACCTGATTTGGCCAACTGGGCAGAAACTTTAGTTTGGGGCGAGGCGAGAGCAAAACTGGTTCTCAAGAAAGCCGGAGTAATTGGTTTAAACATCCCAGACACCGGGACACCTGTAGGCCGCAGTCAGCTATTTTTGCTGACTTCTCCCAAATGGTTACTATAATCAAGATTTAAGAATTTTTGTAACATAAGCTACCTTTATTAAATTTTCTGGTAAGTTAGCCTGAGAACGTTTCAAAGTTATTGGGTAGAACCATGACCGTCTGCGAGTATAAGCCAGGTCTAGAAGGAATTCCTGCTGCTCAATCTAGTATCAGCTTTGTGGATGGAAAAAAAGGGATACTGGAGTATCGCGGCATTCGCATCGAGGAACTCGCGGCAAAAAGTACATTCCTGGAAACATCGTATCTTTTGATCTGGGGTGAGTTGCCGACTAAGGAAGAATTGGAAGAGTTTGAGAATGACATTCGCTACCATCGGCGCATCAAGTACCGGATTCGGGACATGATGAAATGCTTCCCTGAAACCGGACACCCCATGGATGCCCTACAAGCTTCGGCAGCAGCATTGGGTTTGTTTTACTCCAAACGCGCTTTAGATAATCCCGAATATATCCGGGAAGCTGTAGTGCGTCTGTTGGCGAAAATTCCTACCATGGTAGCGGCCTTTAAGCTAATGCGTAAAGGGAATGATCCGGTACAGCCTAAAGATGAGCTGGACTATTCGGCTAACTTTTTGTACATGCTCAACGAGCAGAAACCAGATCCGCTAGCAGCTCACATCTTTGATGTTTGCTTGACGCTCCATGCCGAACATACAATGAATGCCTCCACCTTCTCGGCAATGGTCACAGCCTCAACACTAACCGACCCCTATGCTGTAGTGGCTTCTGCGGTGGGCACCCTTGCTGGTCCTTTGCATGGGGGAGCCAATGAAGAAGTGATTACCATGCTAGAAGAAATTGGCTCGGTAGAAAATGTCCGCGCCTACGTGGAAGATTGCTTGGAACACAAATCAAAAATTATGGGCTTTGGCCATCGCGTCTACAAGGTGAAAGATCCACGAGCCACGATTCTGCAAAACTTAGCCGAACAATTGTTTGAGAAATTCGGTTATGACAAGTACTATGAAATTGCCGTAGAGTTAGAACGGGCAGTTGAAGAAAAGTTGGCTTATAAAGGAATTTACGCCAACGTCGATTTCTATTCTGGTTTGGTTTACCGTAAGCTAGGCATTCCGACTGACCTATTTACACCAATATTTGCGATCGCTCGGGTGGCAGGTTGGCTAGCTCACTGGAAGGAACAGTTAGAAGAAAACCGTATTTTCCGCCCCACTCAAATCTACACAGGCGATCATGAAGTAGCCTATATTCCTATACAAGAGCGTAGCTAGGTAAGAAGGCTGCTATGAAGTCCGAACCGCGCTCAGCGTTCGACTGAACTAGATTGACGTGAAAATAGTTCTTTTGAGAGGGTGCGTTAGCGCAGCGTAACGCACCCTACTTCCTACTCATCCCTCATCCCTCATCCTTCATCCCTCTTCAAATACTCTCTATAGTAACTATAGATGCGATCGCTACTGATAAGACCCAAGTAGAAAAACCAAACGTCCTGATAAGTATAAGTTCTCAAGTTCCTGGCTGGGTGGGTCACCATCCAACGATATACTAGGCAATGAGGTAAGAAAAAAATCTTCATATAAAGCTGATAGACTCATTCGTACTATCCGATTGCATTGCCTCTGTAATTAGTTGTAACTGCCCACATGAACGCAGGAATTGACCTCCAAGGAAATTTTATTCAATCGCTCCAAGATTTTGGCATCCCAGCAGGAGCCGCCAAAGCTATTTGGATGCCGCTACCCATGTTTCTCATGATTATCGGTGCCACAGTGGGCGTCCTAGTCGTCGTTTGGCTGGAACGGAAGATTTCTGCCGCTGCTCAACAGAGGATTGGTCCGGAATATGCCGGCCCTCTAGGCGTTCTCCAGCCAGTCGCTGATGGTCTGAAGCTTGTCTTCAAAGAAGATGTGGTTCCAGCGAAGTCGGATCGGTTACTGTTCACTCTCGGACCGATTCTCGTCGTCATCCCCGTCTTTCTTTCCTACCTGATTGTACCCTTCGGACAGAACTTGGTGATTGCCAATGTTGGAACTGGCATATTTTTGTGGATTGCCCTGTCTAGCATTCAGCCTATTGGTTTGCTGATGTCAGGCTATTCCTCTAATAATAAGTACTCTCTGTTAGGAGGATTGCGAGCAGCAGCTCAATCCATTAGTTATGAAATTCCCTTAGCACTAGCGGTCTTGGCAGTGGTGATGATGTCCAATAGCCTGAGTACTATCGACATTGTCGAACAGCAATCAGGTTACGGTATTTTGGGGTGGAATATCTGGCGTCAACCGCTTGGGTTCTTAATCTTTTGGATTGCAGCGCTAGCAGAATGCGAACGTCTACCCTTTGACTTGCCCGAAGCAGAAGAAGAACTTGTCGCTGGTTATCAGACAGAATATGCTGGGATGAAATTCGGTCTGTTTTATATCGGTTCCTACGTGAACCTGGTACTCTCGGCACTGCTGTTTGCGGTTCTGTACTTGGGTGGTTGGGAATTTTTCATTCCCCTGGACAAATTAGCCAGCTGGTTGGGCGTCAGTGAAACCAGTTCCTGGTTGCAGGTGCTAACAGCATCTTTAGGGATTACCATGACCCTGCTCAAAGCTTACTTGCTCATCTTTATTGCCATTCTGCTGCGCTGGACACTACCTCGGGTGCGCATTGACCAACTCCTAAATTTAGGATGGAAGTTCCTGCTACCAGTTGGTCTAGTCAACCTATTACTAACGGCTGCCCTCAAACTAGCATTTCCCTTTGCTTTCGGCGGTTAGTCAGAGTTGAACGGACAGGACTTGTAGAAAGAGAGAGACACTATAAACTATGCTGAAATTCCTCAAACAAGTTGGCGATTATGCCAAAGAAGCCGTTCAATCCGCTCGCTATATCGGTCAAGGTCTATCCGTTACCTTCGATCACATGCAGCGCCGTCCCGTTACCGTCCAGTATCCTTACGAAAAACTAATTCCTTCCGAAAGGTATCGGGGTCGGATTCACTTTGAATTTGATAAGTGCATTTCCTGCGAAGTCTGCGTGCGGGTTTGTCCGATTAACCTGCCAGTAGTGGACTATGACTTTGACAAAGTCAGCAAGAAGAAAAAGCTCAAGCATTACAGTATTGACTTCGGAGTTTGTATCTTCTGTGCCAACTGCATTGAATATTGCCCAACTAACTGCCTGTCGGCAACTGAAGATTACGAATTATCGACCTACGACCGTCACGAACTGAACTATGACAATGTCGCAATGGGTCGTCTGCCCTACAAGGTTACCCAAGACCCCATGGTCACTCCCTTACGGGAATTGGGCTACCTACCTAAAGGCGTAATTGATCCCCACGATTTGCCAGCAGGTACTCAAAGAGCCGGTCTGCGTCCAGAGGAAATCGTCAATTAGTTATTGGTTGTTAGTTATTTGTTGTTTGTTGTTGGTTATTTGTTATTGGTTGTTGGTACTGAGAAAAGCTGGGTACTAACAGCAAATAACCAACATTAGTTATTGGTTGTTGGTTATTTGTTGTTTGTTGTTGGTACTGAGAAAATCTGGGTACTAACAGCAAATAACTAAAAACAAACAACCAACAACAAACAACCAACAACCAACAACCAACAACCAAAAACAAACAACTAACTAAGGAGATTAACTAACGGTGAATCTAGCGGAAGGAGTTCAGATTGTTTCCTTTGCCATACTAGCAGTGATGATGATTAGCACAGCCTTAGGAGTCGTATTAATCAGCAACATTGTCTACTCAGCTTTTTTACTCGGTGGTGTTTTAATTAGCATTGCGGGTTTCTATCTTTTACTAAATGCTGACTTTGTAGCAGCAGCCCAAATATTGATTTATGTCGGGGCGGTTAACGTCCTGATTTTATTTGCCATCATGTTGGTAAACAAGCGAGAGGATTTTGTCCCGATTGCCAATCGTTGGGTGCGCACGGGCGCAACTGGGTTAGTCTGTGTCGGTTTATTTGCCCTCCTGGGCACAATGGTGCTGGCAACAAGCTGGTCTGTTGCACCTATCTCTACTGCGGTCGGTGACAGCTCTATTGTCGAAATTGGCAAGCATTTCTTCAGTGACTTTTTGCTACCGTTTGAGCTAGCTTCGGTACTTTTATTAATTGCCATGGTAGGTGCCATTATTCTGGCGCGTCGGGATTATATCCCAGAAGAGTTGGTATCCAGAGATCCGGAAATTCACACGGCTTTGACATTGCCAGAGCGCCCCCGCGAACTGGCTGGTACGGGCAGTTCAACTAAGTCCCTACTTTAAGACCTAAAGTCATAACTGAATCTACTGGCCTTAGGGCAAAATCAAGGGCTGATGAGACACCCCAATCTGTCATGCCTAACCAACTATTTTCCCTCTCCCTTTTCCTATTTTTGATAACTCAAGACGATTCATGCAACTGCAACTCCAGTACTTTTTACTCCTAGCCGCTGCTTTATTCTGCATTGGCATCTATGGATTAATTACCAGCCGCAATGCGGTGCGCGTTTTAATGTCAATTGAGCTAATGCTCAACGCCGTAAACCTGAATTTAATGGGGTTCTCTAACTTTATAGACCCCCAAGGGATTAAAGGTCAGGTGTTTACAGTATTTGTGATTACAGTAGCAGCAGCTGAGGCAGCAGTAGGTTTGGCAATTGTACTTTCAATTTACCGTAACCGAGATACGGTCGATATGGAGCAGTTTAATTTGCTCAAGTGGTAAGTTCATGGGCTATATTATTAGCCCTATTGCGAAAGCTTCATGACAAACGCCTACCGAGATCGGTGGGCGTTTGCCATGAAGGGATGTAGAGTGTAGGTCTTGGAAACAGTTAAGATGAAGTGCTAGTCTATGCCCTAGCAGTACCTAAGAATTTCTCAAGAAACTAGTAGGGGGTACTTACTTGTGCTGTCAAAACCTATTTCACCTCAATCACCCTCTCGCTCCAGCTGGCATCGTGTTGCTATTTTGTGGATGCGACGCCAACGTAGTAACTGGGTAAAATTCAGTTTAGCCCTTAGTACGATCCTGGCGATCGCCATGTTAGCCATACCAGCCCGGGCTTTGCAGGTAAGCTTGTTACCCAATAATCCCCATTTAGGCGATACGTTATCCATCCTCATCCAGCAAAGCTCTACAATAAGTAGCCTGCCAACCGTTAAAATAGGTCAGAACACTTATCCAGCTTATCAAAGCAGTTCTGGTAGTTTCCGAGCATTGGTGCCAACAACACCTCTGGATAAACCTGGAAACTTACAAATTCAGGTGGTAGGAGAGGGTGAGACTAAAACCTTGACCGTGCCATTACGCAATCGCTCTTTCCCTACACAGCGTATCCGACTTTCCGGAGCTGCGGGAGCAGAGGCTACACCTCACGAACTCGATCGCGTAGCCGCGTTTAAAAAGTTAGAAACACCAGAAAAATTTTGGAATGGCTCGTTCCTGAAGCCTAATCAAGGTTCAATTTCCGCAGGTTATGGCATCCGCCGCTACTATAACGGTGTATTTGCTAATGACTACTACCATCGTGGTGTTGACTATGCTGGTGGCACGGGTTCACCTGTCGTAGCACCAGCACCCGGTCGAATTGCCTTGGTCGGTAGGGTCTCTGAAGGCTTCCGCGTCCATGGTAATGTAGTCGGCATTGACCACGGTCAAGGCGTCACAAGTATTATGCTGCATCTAAGCCGGATTGATGTTAAAGAAGGAGATTTTGTGCAAGCTGGTCAAAGAATTGGTGCCGTTGGTTCGACGGGTGCTGCCACTGGCCCCCATCTACACTGGGGATTATACGTTCACGGGCTTTCCGTCGATCCAGTGCCCTGGAGATATAAAGGATTTGAATAACCCCAATCTTAAGTTGTGTTGAAGTTTTAAACCTTTCACCCAATTTTGCGTTCTCTAAAAAGAGAAATCGGGCAGACTTTATCCCTCATCGAAACTACCTCCTAAAGCAGAATCTCACACCATGAGTATTGAAAAAATAGTAGAACAAGCTCTGCAAGATGGTTACTTGACCCCACTCATGGAAGCTGAAGTAGGGCGTATATGCGATACAGCCTCGGAGCTTTCGATTGAAGAATATATGGCATTAGATCGTTTGATGGGAGCGCTGTTGACTGGAGAAGTGGTGGCAGTGCCTCGCAAACAGTNNTCATCAACGTCATGGAGGAGTTGGTTCTTACCGAAGCAATCACGAGAGTTGCGGAAATCGAAGCCACCAGCGATCGCGTCCTGGATGTTGGAGATATTGCCGCCTACGCCCTAAATCGACTTCCCCCTCTATATGCCACTACCGAAGAAGGCGCAAAATACCAGAGGGTGCGAGCCAAAGAAGAACTAATGCAGTTAATTACCCAGCAAGTCAACGCCGCGATCGCCCAAAATCTAGATCGACCTTACTTTGGCTCTGAACGTCAAGCCCTCCGCAAAAGTAGCGAACCAGACTTGCTCAGACAGGTTAGCAGTTTGTTACAGGACTATGCACCCAGTTTTGAAGCTGGCAGTATTTGAGGGATGAGGGATGAGG
>DNXU01000152.1:0-2180 GCA_003505715.1 Cyanobacteria bacterium UBA8803
TCACTTTCGTCTGCTACTTCTGGCTGAGTAATAAACTCATCCAAGCCTACCTCAAATAATGATGGTTCTGAGAGCGTTTGCTCTGTTTCCTCGCCAAATATAACCTCTAAATCATCATCTGTTGCACTTGGAGCTTGTGGAGTTTCCTCCCAGTCTTCAAATAGATCTTCTTCGAGGAAGCTGCCTTGAAACAAGCTGTTTAAGTTGTTAGTCGAGGAAATAGGAGTACCTGAATCAGCGGTGCTATCTTCCTCAAATAACAGATCTGAAAAATCATCCGTTGTAGTTGGTGTTGTTTCTAGATAGCGCTCACTCCCTAAGGCAGCGATTGATTCTTGAGAACTCAAGGAAACTTCTCCCTCTAAGTCATCACTCAACCACTCTGCCAAATCGTCGTTTGCTGGTGCTCTCATGTTAGGCATTTCCGAACTCTCTGTATCATTGATTAGATCGGCAAAATCGCTGTGTTCGTCCCAATTGATTGAGTTTTCTGGATCGGTTGCCGAGGAGTTATCTGTCAGATTGATAATTTCTTCTTCTTCCCAAGTTTCATCCAAGTCGGGAGCTTGACCTTCAAAAATATCTGCTAAGCTGTTGAGTTCTGCGATGCCAACTTCAGGTTCACTCTGTTCGCCGATTTGGGAATTGGATCGATTCTGTAGTCGATTGCTTACAGTAGATGTTCTTTTCTTGTTATACCATTCCGAAGGTGTATCTCCTTGGATATAAGTATCCTCTTGGTGTTGAATATAGGTATCCTCTGGTGGAATATAGGTATCTTCTTCTTGATAGCTCTCTGAGTTATTTAGCTGAGTGGTGGTTGAAGATTCAGTGTGAGACATGGTACTAATTCCTAGTGCCTTCTCGGTTACTCTAGATTTTGTCTCAATGTTAGTTTCAGGTGTTGTGAATAACTCAGAGTCTCTCATCTGGGGAAGTAGTGCTTTGAGTTGTTCGCTAGGGGTAATTTCAACGGCACGCCCTGCCAGAACTAATTCTTGAGCTTGCTTGATTTCTTTTATGGTTACATTAGCAAGCAGACGATAGGAATTCTCAGGAATTGCGATCGCTGCTTTTGCCGTCTCCATTAACTCACCCCAACCGGGCAAATCTAATTCTTGGCCAAGGTTTACCAGACGGGAGCAACCTTCCTGAAGAGCAATGCGATGTTGGGGCAAGTCCGACTGCTTAAACAGGGACAACATTTCCCGCAGTTCTACCAGTACGTCTCGTTTAAAGGTTGCTGGCAATAGTTTTTCCTTGTTTACAGAAGAGTGAGCGTTGAGTGCCTTTACTTCTGGAGCAGTAGCAACGCTAACTCCACCCTCGGCTTTGACTAGCTGTTGGAGATGATTGTTGAGTTGCTCAAAAACTGGCTCGGCGTCCGACATAATTTCCCTGGCTGTTTCATCAGTCAGCCCAAACGGTTCTTGGAGTTGTTCGACAAGGGCTTGCAGGATATCAAATACCCTCAAAAAAAGGGATTCTAGCTCCTGATCCGCTTTCACTGGTGCTTCTGTGAGGATTTTGAAGTAGTCTTCGAGGCGATGGGCTGTATGCTGAATGCTATTGATTCCTAACATCGCTGCTCCACCTTTGACGGAATGAGCAGCCCGGAAGAGTTCGTTTACCATTTCAGCATCTTCGATGGTGCTTTGCAGATTGAGCAAGCCCTGCTCGATGGTATTGAGGTGGTCTTTTGCTTCCTCAATAAAGTAGCCCATGATTCGCTGTTGTTGTTCCGGCTGCATAGGAATGTTCCTCAAAGAGTTTTGAGTAATATTGGAGCAAGGTGCCCCCTAACCGCCCCGATCGGTGAAGCCTAGAATGGGTATTTACCCTCTCGTAACCGACCTGTATCAACCCTAGTGCAAGAAGGCTCCAAGGCAGACTTGGGCGTGAGTGCGGCAACTGAGCGTTCGACTGATCTCACGCCGAAGTCTTGTCGAAGTTCAGTCGAACGCAGGCTCCAAGGCTCCAAGGAAAGAAAGCTTGTACAGTAAGCTTTTTTAACCTCTGTTCGCTGGTGGGTTATTTCTGCCACGCTGTACTAGTTGTTACCATAGATAGCTTTCACTGTAGCTAATATCCTCAGGATTGACATCTATATCTATATCATCTAATCAGCTCCCTCATCTCTCACCCCTTATCCCTCATCTTTCATCCTTCATCCTTCATCC
>DNXU01000152.1:2190-2614 GCA_003505715.1 Cyanobacteria bacterium UBA8803
TAGATTTTTGTTATTAACATGGCAGCAGAACATAATTTTATTTTGGATCTGACGACGGTTCTCGGCGCTGCTGCTGTTGGAGGATACCTTGCCAAACAGCTGCGCCAGCCCGTACTTTTAGGCTATTTAGCCAGTGGTTTAGTCGTGGGTCCGTTTGGGTTAAAACTTTTAAGTGAAGTTAACCAGATTAAAGCCCTAGCCGAAATTGGCGTTGCTTTTCTGTTATTCGCCTTAGGGGTTGAATTTTCAATCGCTGAATTCAAACGGGTTAAAGACATTGCTCTGAAAGGGAGTTTACTGCAAATTGGCTTGACAATGGCGTTGGTGGCGTTTCTGGCTACCGCCAGTGGCTGGGTCGAGGGGTTCACGCAAGGGATATTTTTGGGAGCTATTCTTTCCCTATCTTCCACTGCTGTGGTTCTCA
>DNXU01000152.1:2684-4506 GCA_003505715.1 Cyanobacteria bacterium UBA8803
GGCAATTTTAATTGCCCAAGACCTAGCTTTAGGTCTGATGTTAGCAATCCTGCCTGCACTCAACCAACCGGAAAATATCGGCAACGCTCTGTTTGGTGCTTTGCTCAAAGTTGGAGTCTTTATAGTTGCTGCGATCGCGGCTGCTCGCTGGATCGTGCCCCGTTTGTTTGAAAGCATTGCCCAGACTAAGAGTAGCGAACTATTTCTGCTCGCTGTTATTGCCTTGTGCTTAGGAGTTGCTGTAATTACAGATAAACTAGGTCTTTCCATTGAGATGGGGGCGTTTGTTGCTGGGTTAACCATCTCCGAAATTGATTATGCTGACCAAGCCTTGGCTAAAGTCCTTCCTTTACGAGACACCTTTGCCAGCCTGTTTTTTGTTTCCATCGGTATGCTGATCGATCCAGTCATTCTCATCGAGAATTTGGGGGTGATTTTGAGTCTAGTCACCGTGGTAATGTTAGGCAAGGCTACTATCATCTTACCAATTGTTCTGAAATTTGGCTATTCGTTCAAAACGGCTTTCATTACTAGCTTTGGTCTGAATCAGATTGGAGAATTTTCCTTTGTATTAGCCTTGGTTGGCTTGGAGAATGGCTTAATTGCTCAAGAAAGATACCTGCTGCTTTTAGGAACTACGGCGATTACTTTAGTACTGACACCAGTTTGGCTGAGATTTTCTCCCCGCCTAGCTGACGAAGTAGCTAATCTACCTTGGTTGGCTTCTTACCTACGCCAGTTTCGGAACACCAAAGCCTTATCAGTGCCTGAAACGATTCGCGATCATGTAGTGGTAGCGGGCTATGGACGGGTCGGACAAGTCATTGTGAGAATTCTGCACAATCAGGGATATAAAGTACTAGTTATTGAGAACAGCGAAGGGGCAATCCAACAATTGAGGTCTCAAAAAATTCCTTATATTTTTGGGGATGCAGACTCAGAAATGGTCTTAGAGAAAGCGCATTTGGAGAAGGCAAAAGCCCTAGCCATTGCCTTACCCGATCCTGCAAGTACTCGCTTGTTGCTCAAACGCGCTCTAGAATTTGCTCCAGAACTCGATGTCGTAGCCCGTTGCCATACGAATAGCGAAATTGACCTGCTGACTCAGCTAGGGGCGCAGGAAGTGGTGCAACCGGAATTTGAAGCCGCGTTGGAAATTGGGTCGCACCTGCTAGCCACTCTGGGAGAAGAACAATTGATTATCCAGGCTGTGATTAATGCTATTCGTACAGATCGCTACCTCAGTATCCGACCAGAACGAGCCATTAATGCGATGCGGCAAGACCTCAAAGAGGCAGCCTTAGAATTGCACAGCGCCTGGGTCACTGTGGAGAAAGGTTCACCTCTAGATGGGCTTACTTTAGCGGCAGCAGATATCCGTAACTTAACCGGAGTGACCGTCATGGCGATGCAAAAGGCCGATCAGACTCTCTATTACCCGAAAGGTAAGACGATTTTAAACTCAGGAGATCGATTGCTGGCAGTTGGCGAACGGGAGGAATTAGCCGCATTTCGAGACTTGATCGTTGGTCGCTGCACCTTTGGTCAAGGATACAGTCAGTGGGTCACTTTAGCTGAAAACTCAATGTTAGTTGGCATCAAGCCCACTGATATCCAGCGTCAATATAATTTAGTGGTTCAGGCAATACGCAGGCAAGGCAAACTTTACAATGGGGTGGATGACACTATGGAATTACAGCCAAAAGATTACCTGCTCTTGCGCGGAGAAAGCGATCGCCTGGAGCAATTTGCCAAACTGGCTGGTGGGAATCAGGAGGGATGAGGGATGAGGGATGAGTGAGTGAGGAGTGAGGGAGTGAGG
>DNXU01000152.1:4620-8819 GCA_003505715.1 Cyanobacteria bacterium UBA8803
GATGAGGGATGAGGGATGAGAGGTAAAGTGCGTAAGTTCTAAAAATAAATGTTTGTAATTTGATACTCAAGGCCCATGGCACTAACAATATTAACCAACTCCGGACAAGTTGCAATTCCTCCCGAAATGGTGACAACTCTAGGGACTTGCTATGATATTGGTCAAGGCTTCTAATCGGTATGTTCAATAATTATTATCAGCTCCTGCTTCAAAAAATCCGCACCCTCTATTCTGGCAGTCGGTTGGCGGTCATTGTTTTACTGCTCCTTTGGTGTACGAGCTGCTCATCAAAAGGCTCTCCAGATATCAAGCTCCAATTTGAAGTCCAACCAGCTGGACGTTCTGGCTTGTACAGCGTAACTGGAAATACTAATCTTCCTAACCAAAGCCAAATTATAGTTGCTGCTCTTCGCTATCTGCGCCCTTTAGATCAGGAATGGCTAGACTCTGAACCCAATCTCAATTATGCAATTTTGGATCGCAAACTTGTCTGGGTGAAAAAGGGGAAATGGGAAACCACTCTTAATCTGTGGCAAGTTGCGCCTGATGGTCGTTTACAAGAAGCATGGCAAATAGCTCAAGCTCGCAGCGGAACCTCCCTAGATCCAGCCCCTGAAGTATCCTTTGTGGCCACGTTCGAGCCTGAGGGTCAACTGCCTACCTCTGAAAACGAAAAGACCTCCGAAAACAAAAAGGTAGAGATTCCAGAGCTTGAAGGTAGTCTAGTCCGATTTACCAATGAAGGTCAACCCTATGTAAAAGCGAGTCAAACCTTACGAGTTCCCCTTCCCAGCGGTCGAAGACCGCCCACGGAGATTAAGCCAGAAGATATCAATGATGGCTGGGGAAACCGCTACCAACTCAAACCCGAACCAAAGAATCTCAACCCAATACCCCAAAAAAACTCTAAGGATATGCCCTCACAGACTACCGCCCCCCTCTCGCCCTCGGAATTTCTGCGCTGAGAAAATAACGGACTTACGCACAACCTCTATTCGTAGGGTGCGTTACNNCGAAAGCTAACGCACCATTACCATATAGCATTTTTATTTGAGATGTAAACAAACTATCTAGCATTTTCTAACCAGGTCAGAAAATCTCAAAAAAAGTGATCGCCTTTACACCATATCTTTGGTAGGGGCGACCCGCTGTGAGGGGAATTGGCTAGATGCGTATAGAATTTATTGGGTCGCCCTGGATCAGGTTCAGCTTATCATAAACTCCAATAGCCGTGATCGCAAATAAGAGATTAACCCAGAAATTCGCCCCGAGCAAATTATGACGATAGGGAACTCAATTAATTCAACAAAACTTGTCAATTATTCCAGCCAAAAACCTATCGTAACTACTGTTGAGCTTTTTGCAGGAATCGGTGGATTTCGCCTTGCCGCTGACGCGAGAAACATACAAACAGTCTGGGCAAACGACCTTTGCCCAAAAGCTTGCCAGGTATACCGTAACCGCTTTCGAGATACTCAATTACGGCAGGGTGATATTCGTGAATTTATACAGGATATCCCTCCTCACGATCTATTGACAGCTGGGTTTCCCTGCCAACCTTTTAGCAGTGCGGGCAAGAAAAAAGGAGTACGAGATCCACGCGGCCATCTTTTTGAAGCAATTGTTGATGTGTTGTGCAGGTATAAGCCAAGTTTTTTTATCTTAGAGAACGTCAAACGTTTACTCTCGATGGAGGGAGGAACTCATTTTGCCAAGATTCTCAGCGACTTAGCTAGTTTAGACTATAACATTGAGTGGCGTCTAATCAATACCATGCATTTCGGTCTCCCTCAAAATCGTCAACGAGTTGTCATACTGGGAGCTTTAGACAAAGATAAACCTAGAGATTTTCCTATAATCAGATTAGCCTCGGCAGAAGATCTAGCTGATTTATCAAACTCATTAATAAAAACCCTTACTTGTTTAGATCGATGGATAAGTATCCAAGCCCACAGTCAAAAATTTCCCAATTGGGGTTTGGCTCAAGCTGGTAGATTTGTGGGCTGCAACTTGACTCGTTTTTCTGAGGCTATGCTGCCAGTGCCGTTATCTAGGGTGTTAGAGTCTGATGCTGAACCTCAATTTGATTTTACCGAATCAACTTTGAAACGCATAAAAGACAGTACTCCAGTCAATGATTTTGTTCAAGGAGTACAAATCCTCTACAATCAAGTTGGGGGAGCGCGAATGGGTTATACAGTATTTGGAATTGATGGAGTTGCACCGACTCTAACCTCTACAACCAGTCGTCACTACGAGCGCTACAAAATTGGTAACCAATACCGCCGCCTCACCAATGTAGAATATGCTCGCATCCAAGGATTTCCCGACAACCACTGTGAAGGAATATCTATCTACGATCAATATGCATTGTTTGGGAATGCTATGCCGCCTGTTATGGCGGGATGGGTAATAGACCGCGTCTTAAACAATCAACTTATGCAGCTAACAATACCCCCATTTGAACAGCTACAACTATTTTCTATGCCCTATGCTCTCTAAAGAAGAATTACGGGCCTGTTTACGCGAATCTCTTGAGGCAACTATTCTTGAGGTAAACCGTGCTGGCATGAGTCCTGCTTTACAGTGGAGATATAATTTTAGCCGTTTATTTGGTATTGCTCAACCTCCAGAGGCAGACGAGACTTTTGATGGTTAATGCTGCTAGCCTAGCCTTAAAAGTGCGATCGCCTATTGTAAAACCCACATGCCGCACTTCAAGAATATTTTTGGTGCGTTAGCAGAGCATAACGCACCCTAAAGATAGTAAGTTCTATGGTCTATAGTTCAAGCTCTTTCCTTCAATCACTGCCTCCGCTTGCAAGACGATCGCTCTCAATTGCGCTAACGTCTCTTGGCTGGTAGACTGCCACAACAAGCGTTTGTGCGCCTCTAGTAATCTTTCTGCCATATCGCGCAATGCCCAAGGGTTTTTCTGCTGGATAAACTCCTGTACCCTTGGGTCAAACACATAGGCTTCGGCAACCCCCTGATACATGTAGTCTTCTACACAATTAGCCGTGGCATCGTAAGCAAATAAATAATCTACCGTCGCCGCCATTTCAAATGCCCCTTTGTACCCGTGGCGCATTACCCCCTCAATCCACTTAGGATTGACTACACGAGAACGGTATACCCGGGCAATTTCTTCCCGCAGCTGCCGCACCTTGGGGTTTTCTGGAATAGCATTATCGCCGAAGTAAATTTGAGGATTCTTGCCCGTCAATGCTCGTACTGCTACCGTTAAGCCCCCTTGGAACTGGTAATAGTCATCGGAATCTAGCAGATCGTGTTCCCGATTATCCTGATTGTGCAACACCACTTGCATCTGCTTAAGGCGTTCCTCAAAGACTTCGGGTGCAGCAACCCCCTCTCCAGAGTAAGAGTTGGCAGCAAAAGATGTACCCGTATAGGCATAACTGCTCCAATTTATATAAGCGCGAGCCAAATCTTGCTCGTCCTGCCAGTTTTGGGCTTCGATTAACCCTTGCAATCCAGCCCCATAGGCTCCCGGTTTAGACCCAAAGATGCGGTAGCGCGATCGCACCTCCGACTCTTCCCGACTCAACCCCGCTTGCTGCCACAATTGAGTCTCCTGTTTTACCTGCGCTGCTAGAGGATTTTGCTCTGGTGGTTCATCCAACGCTGCTACGGCAGCCACGGCATTGTAGAATAAATCAATTAAATTGGGGAAAGCGTCGCGAAAAAAGCCAGAGATGCGCAGCGTCACATCTACGCGAGGCCGTCCTAATGCTGACAGCGTTAGGATTTCAAAGTCCACTACCCGGCGCGATGGCCCATCCCACACGGGCTGCACTCCCAATAAAGCCAGCGCCTCCGCAATATCATCACCACCCGTCCGCATCGTCGCCGTTCCCCATACCGATAAGCCAATGGTTTTGGGATACTCTCCGTTTTCCTGGGTGTAGCGCTCGATTAAAGCTGCTGCTGCTTTGCGCCCTACCAGCCATGCCGTTTCCGTAGGAATCGCTCTAATATCAACGGAGTAAAAATTTCGTCCTGTGGGCAACCCGTCTGGGCGTCCTCTAGTCGGTGCGCCAGCAGGCCCGCTGGGAACGTATCTCCCATCCAGCCCTCGCAAGAGCTGGACGAGTTCCTGGTGAGTTTGTTGCAAAGCGGGTAAGAGGCGATCGCGAATCCAGTCTATTTCTGGTTGGGTTGGTTGTTGGTTGGTGGTT
>DNXU01000129.1 GCA_003505715.1 Cyanobacteria bacterium UBA8803
CCTCACCCCCTCACCCCTTCACTTCTAATTCGGCACAGATTTTTCTATCCGTTTAGCATCACCGAGGAGTCTGGAGGGTTGAGTGGTACTGACGTTGAAAACAGGAGAGGTGCCCCACTTGGCGGATAACTTTTCTAACATTTGGTCTTGCTGAGACCGAAAACTCCAGATATCACCGCCTCGATTAATAATCGTAAACCAAACCACACCGCGATCGCGAGTAGGCATGACCCCAGCGAGAGCGCTTACCTCCCGAAGGGTTCCGGTTTTGATGGCAGTACCCAGCGGAATTTTCCGACCATACATGGTGCCATTACGATCGCTTCCTGATACGGGAAAGACATCTGCTACGCTGAGTTGGTAGGCTTCTAGAAATCTTGCCACTGCCATCAGCATCGCCGTGGCAGCACGAGGAGAAATCCGGTTTTCCATACCTAGTCCAGAGGTGTTGATCAGTTGAATTTCGCTCTGGGGAACATTAGCAGACTTAGTCGCTAATTCAACTACTGCCGCAGCTCCACCAACAGATTTGCCCAGCATATCAGCCATGGCGTTGTTGCTGTGGACGTTCATCTCCTTCAGGAGTTGAGTAAGGGGAAGGGACTGGTGGCGCAATAGTAATATACTTTTGGACATGGATGTGGTCGCCACTTTTACCTGACCCGCGATCGCTAGTTGGGGTTTTGGCGTTCCTGGCGGCATCCCCTGATGGGCAGCAGCAATACCCCTTGACCAACTGCTTGTATTGAGTGCTTGCTTGAGCAGCTGACCGGAAATCGCGGGATTTTCCTGGTAGTTCATGTAGAAATTGTCCGCGATAATTAGATTTCCGGTAACTTGGCGAATCCCCATCTGATTGAGACTGTTGCCGACAGCGATCGCCTCTTCCCAAACGAATAGGGGGTCGCCACTGCCAGAAATCACTAGATCTCCCTTCAATACCCCATTTTCGATCGGTCCGGTAGCACTGACTAAGGTTTCAAATAGATGATCTGGCCCCCATTTATTTAAAGCGGCTAAAGTGGTGGCAATTTTCGTGAGCGAAGCTGCTGGGAGAGGAACCGTTCCCTGGTGATCTGCTAGTACAGCCATATCTGACTGCATCCATATGCCCTGATTGACCTCGGCTGCCCCTTTAGTCTCCCAGGCTTTCAGGTATTCGTCCCTAACTGCTACAGCCAGAGGATCGGACTTGGGCAGGGTAAACAAGGGCATTTGCTGCCACACCAGTGGTTGTACTTTCTCCAGGGTTGCTCCTTGCATTCCCATAATTTTCACTAACCATACCGCCCCTATGGCCGAGGCCAATAATCCAGTACCAATTCGTTGTGACATCTGTTCTTTCTCTCCACGGAGCTATTGTAAGGAGTTAAGGGCAACCTGAAAAGTTTTCTTCGCTCCGTTCGCCCCAAGGTCAGGCAGATCGGGTTAGATTTAATGTTGCGGCTAGGGGTTCTGTTAAAATTTTTAAGGTTTCTATAACTATTGAGCAATGGCATCTCGCGAACGGATCGCAATTGACGCTATGGGAGGGGATCATGCCCCCGATGAAATTGTGGCTGGAGCTATTCGAGCACAAGACGAGTTGGGCGTAGAGGTTTTGTTGGTCGGCGATCCTCGAGCTATTGAAGCTTCCCTGAAAAAACATACCAGTTCAGGTCAGTTGGAAATTGTCCCAGCTGAGGATGTAGTGGGTATGGATGAGGAGCCTTTAGTCAGCTTGAAGCGCAAGCCCAAGGCTTCGATCAACGTAGCAATGGATTTAGTTAAGCAGAAACGTGCCCAAGCGGTGGTTTCTGCGGGTCACTCGGGAGCTGCAATGGCGGCAGCTCTACTGCGCTTAGGCCGTCTGCGCGGGATTGATCGTCCGGCAATTGGGGCGGTATTTCCTACCCTCGTGGCGGGTAAGCCAGTGATTGTTTTAGATGTGGGTGCCAATGTCGATTGTCGCCCCAAGTATCTGGAGCAGTTTGCGGTGATGGGATCGGTATATAGCCAGTACGTGCTGGGCATATCCCAACCCAAAGTCGGACTGCTCAATATTGGTGAAGAAGATTGTAAGGGGAACGATCTGGCTATCCGCACCCATCAAATGCTGCAAGAAAATTCCAAAGTTGCCTTTATTGGCAATGCTGAGGGTAGAGATGTATTATCAGGTCGTTTTGATGTGATTGTCTGCGATGGCTTTGTGGGCAATGTGTTGCTCAAGTTTGCTGAAGCGGTAGGAGAGGTGATGCTGCAAATCCTTCGAGAGGAACTGCCCCAAGGATTGCATGGTCAATTGGGGACGGCAATCCTCAAACCTAACCTGAAGCGGATCAAGCAGCGGATTGACCATGCTGAACATGGTGGAGGATTGTTGTTGGGGGTAGCAGGGATTTGTATTATCAGTCACGGTAGCTCCCAGGCTCCTTCAATTTTTAACGCTATCCGCTTGGCAAAAGAAGCCATCGATAACGAGGTACTAGAACGGATTCAGTCTAATATTTTCGATAGCGTTGAGCCATCATCAACGATTCGTCAAAATAGTAAAGATGAATAAAAGCCAGTAGTAGGTTGCAACCTGCTTTTAAAATAGAATAGAAAAAACAAACGCAAGCGCCATTACAGATTGCTACATAATTGGTTGAAGTTAAGGGAATAATAGGACGTAGCCATCGGGTATAGCTTAACTCTGCTTGAGCCAGCGCAGTTAGTTCTGCAAAATCTCGACTTAAAAACACCGGAGGAATGTTAATCTTTCTGGGCAGTCACCTATTACCCTGGCTTTTGGATATCCAAATAATATTGATGGAGAGTAAGCTTGAATCAAGTAGGGGTAGGTATTGCCATTACCGGAAGTGGTTCCGCAACGCCACAAATGGTTCTCGATAACCATCAACTTAGCCAGATGGTAGAGACATCGGATGAGTGGATTAAAACCCGGACGGGAATTCGGGAGCGCCATTTGGCGGATGCTGAAGGCAGCGTAAGCATCCTGGCTGCTGAGGCAGCTCAGGGGGCGATCGCAATGGCGGGAATTACAGCCAGCGACTTGGATCTAATTATCCTAACGACTTCAACGCCTGACGATCTGTTTGGCAGCGCGACGAAAATTCAGGCATTATTAGGAGCATCCAGGGCAGTTGCCTTTGATTTAACAGCAGCTTGTTCTGGATTTGTCTTCGGCTTAGTGACAGCTTCGCAGTTTATCCGCACCGGGACTTATCAAAATGTCTTAGTGATTGGTGCCGATATTCTGTCGCGCTGGGTGGATTGGTCCGATCGCGCCACCTGCGTTTTATTCGGCGATGGGGCTGGGGCAGTAGTCCTGCAAGCTTCCCGGAGCGATCGCTTTTTGGGCTTTGAACTCAAGAGCGACGGCACTCAGAATAAATCCCTTCAGTTGGCTTACATGCCACAAAATTATGAAATTGTCAACGGCAATAGCGTCAGTAAAGGCAATTTTCAACCGATTACGATGAACGGCAAAGAAGTTTATCGTTTTGCCGTGCAAAAGGTGCCAGAAGTCATTGAAAAAGCCCTATTCCAAGCCAATCTGACGATAAAGGAAGTAGATTGGTTGCTATTGCACCAAGCTAATCAGCGCATTATCGATGCAGTTGCCGAACGGCTGAATATCCCCAATCAAAAGGTTCTCAGCAATCTGGCTCGCTATGGCAACACTTCGGCAGCGTCTATTCCCTTAGTATTAGATGAATCGGTGCGTCAAGGAAAAATTCAGGCCGGAGATGCGATCGTTGTTTCTGGATTTGGTGCTGGCTTAACTTGGGGAGCAGCTGTATTCCG
>DNXU01000419.1 GCA_003505715.1 Cyanobacteria bacterium UBA8803
ACTTCGTCACCCCCTCACTCCCTCACTCCCCCCTCTTATCACAGATGCGCACATCGCGCACAGTCTTGTCACCCTCTTTGAGATTCGGCACGATCTTAACGTCCTGGCTATCCACTTGTAGGAGAAAATTGGATTTAGCAAACGTTTGACGGGAGAATGGGGAATGAGGGTTGGAGACTCTGCCCCTACTCCCCTCTCATCCCTGAGATGATAATCTCAGGTTATCCCCACTCCCCTTTCTCGGTTACGAGCAAATGTCAACCCTCACCTCTCGGATGCAGGCGGTGCAGTCCCCATTAATTCCTATTATTGGGGAACTAATTCGCAACAACCCTGGAACGATCTCGCTGGGTCAGGGTGTGGTTTATTATGACCCACCACCGGAAGCGATCGCCTTTTTGCCAGAATTCTTCGGTGAGGCAGATAATCATAAATACCAAGCCGTCCAAGGCATTGCGCCATTGCTGAAAGCTATTGAGGCAAAACTCAAAACGGATAATGGTATAGAGATCGACGGGCAAAACTGCATCGTGGTGACAGCAGGCAGCAATATGGGGTTTATGAATGCCATCCTGGCGATCACCAATCCCGGTGACGAGATTATTCTCCAAACACCTTATTATTTCAACCACGAAATGGCAATTATGATGGCGAGTTGTCGTCCGGTGCTAGTTGCCACTGATAGTAATTACCAACTCCGTCCGCAGGCGATCGCAGATGCTATTACACCTAGAACTAAGGCGGTAGTCACGATTTCTCCTAATAATCCTACAGGGGCAGTGTATGCTGAGGCAGCGCTGCGGGAGGTTAATCAGATTTGTAGCGATCGCCAAATCTACCACATCAGCGATGAGGCGTATGAATATTTTACCTACAATGGCGTACCCCACGTTTCGCCCGGTGCGTTTCCCCACAGTAGCCAACATACTATTTCTCTTTATTCGCTCTCTAAAGCCTATGGTTTTGCTAGTTGGCGCATTGGCTATATGGTAATTCCCAATCGCCTGTTGGGGGCAGTAAAAAAAGTTCAGGATACAATTCTGATTTGTCCCCCAGTCATCTCCCAGTATGCGGCGTTAGGAGCGTTGCAGGCAGGAGCAGGTTATTGTAAGACTCATATTCGGGCTATAGCAGCAGTGCGGCAGTTAGTGTTAGAATCCTTCAAACACCTAGAAGGGTTATGTACAATAGCCCCTGCTAATGGTGCATTTTATTTTTTCCTGAAGGTTCATACTAAGTTCAATGCAATGGATTTAGTAAAGCGACTGATTCAGGAGTATCAAGTAGCAGTACTGCCCGGTACAACCTTTGGCATGAATGACGGATGTTATCTAAGAGTTGCTTACGGTGCCTTAGAACAAGAAACCGTAGCAGAAGGAATTGAACGATTAGTGCAAGGGCTACAAAACATTTTAGAATAATTCGTAGGTTGGATCTAGTGACCTCGACCCAACCAGGATCAACTTTTAATCCAACAAGACCCAACTCTTAATCAAATCAATGTTGGGTTGCGCTTCACTCAACCTCCTAAATCAGTGAGGTTAAGTGACAATTAATATTAAAAATTCTTACAACCCTTAAAAATGCCAAAAATGGGCATATCTAATGATACGATTAACCTAAATCCTTGCTAACCCATAGGAGGAAAAATGAATAATAATCTTCGCAACATTCTCATCGGTAGTGGTATCGCTGCTGTTGGTGCAATTGGGACTAAATTAGCTGTAGATTATTTTCGCAACCGGGGGAAAGAAGAGGTTGTTGACGAAAGCCAAGGTGATGCTGAACCAACTTCTACCGCTGAAGTGGCTTATGCCAATGTAGAAGACAGTTCCGTGCAAAGTTTTCTGGATGCCAGTTTTGGCGAAGCCGGTCGTTACGTCCCCAATCGTCCACCCAAAATTTTTGACTACCAGGGACAACAATATATGGTGATTTGGGCCTACGACAATAAGAAAGCCAAAAATCAAATGATGGCGTTTGAATACACCGATCAAGGGCGGAAAATGATTGCTAGTGTAGGATATACACCGGAGAAGACCGACTACAATATAAATTTAGACAGCACACCTTTTGCCGTTGAAGTGAACGGGAGCAAAATTACAACGGGACAGAGTGAAACCCAAGGAGCGAACGACGTTGATTTTGTCCTAGCTGGTGCTTAATTAAAGGCTCTTTAACCGGACATAATATTATGACCCCTTACCATTGCAGCCAATGAGTAAGGGGGTGGGAGAGGGGGAGAACGCACATTATTTCCCTTCTCCCAGAATATTCAGACAGCAGGAGAAAGCCATTGGTTCCCCTTCTCTCCAAATTACGATGTGGAGTAGCTTAGATGCCAATTGTGAATAAAATTATTGAAATTGAAACCGAACTAGGAATTAGCATTTATAATGTCACTCCTCAAATTAAAGCACTGCTTAATACCACATCAATTCAGAATGGTCAAGTGCTAGTTTTCTCTCGGCATACCACCACCGCCTTAGCCATCAATGAGTATGAAGAAAGACTGCTAGAGGATCTGAAAGTTTATCTCAGAAAATTAGCACCAGAATCAGACTGCTATTTACATAACGACCTACACTTACGGGACGTACCTGAGGACGAACCGATGAACGCTCACTCTCACCTCATGGCAATGACGCTGAGTACAAGTGAGGTAATTCCCGTAGTAGATGGGAAATTACGACTAGGCACCTGGCAATCAGTATTGTTTTTTGATTTAGATGGGCCTCGCAAAAGGACATTATCGATCCAAATTTTGGGAGAATGAATCAACCCCCAAAATAGGCATTGGTATTACTTCGTTGGGTTCGGCTGGCTGGATGAAATCACATCAGCTTGTATATTCTTCTCATCTTTGTGAACCGAAACATTAGATTCAGTTTTAGTAGACTGAGCCAAACCAGCAGCACCAGAAATCGCCGTACCAGCTAACCCAAAGCCGGCGGCCCATTTGGCATCATCTACCCCAGGCGCAACGATCACGGCAATACCAATAATGCCACCCATTATAAACTACTCAGGCTTGCCTAGCGGCTGAAGCCTGAGTTTTCAGTAGCCCTGAAGTCACCCTTACAAGTTAAGCTGAACGTATTCGATGGTTCTGCTCAATCTGCACGACAACCCCGTGCCTCCAGGCTGGTTTATAAACAGCCCAACAAGTGCAATATTATT
>DNXU01000395.1:0-3255 GCA_003505715.1 Cyanobacteria bacterium UBA8803
CGTAGCCGAAGGGGAATAGGGGAATGGAAGATGTCACGGATCAAATCCAGCCTTTATATCTCATTTGCTCACAAAGCCATTTAATTGCATTTATGACAGAGCATAAATAGCTTTAGAGTCGTCTATTTGTATTATTTGTTACAAAATCTAAGATCCTTAGGACTTACGCATTGTGCCCTTGAAAAAGGGGCATCCCCAGAAAGCGGTTCCATCTGTGGCAAGATGGCAGGGTGATACAGTAGTCTTCCCCAACTCTCGTGAACACAACACAATCGTTGCTGAAAGTTTTTGAAAGCCGCAAAATGGCGGCTCTCTTGTTCTTGGGCTTTTCGTCGGGCTTACCCTTCCTGTTGACCGGGAATACCTTAAAAGCCTGGATGACAACGGAGGGTGTCGATCTCGCTACCATTGGGTGGTTTGGTCTAGTTGGCTTACCCTACTCCCTGAAGTTTCTTTGGTCACCCTTGGTTGACCGATTTTTGCCGCCTTTTTTAGGCCGGCGGCGGGGTTGGCTTCTCCTTACCCAAGGGGCGTTACTTTTAGCGATCGCTACCATGTCGCTGCAACGTCCAGATCAAGCCCTACAGCTACTTGCCATCAATGCCGTATTAATTGCGTTCTTCAGTGCCAGTCAAGATATTGCGGCTGATGCTTACCGCACCGATGTCCTGCAAGAATGGGAAATGGGAGCTGGTGCAGCAGTTTTCGTTTTAGGGTATCGGATTGCCCTGTTGGTTACTGGAGCTTGGGCATTTATCCTAGCAGATCGAATTCCCTGGCCGATGGTTTATCTATTACTATCAGCGTTCATGGCAGTGGGGTTAGCCAGTGCAATTTGGGCACCGGAACCTCAGGAACTGCGCCCTCCTGAATCTTTATCAGAAGCAGTAATACTCCCATTTCGGGAATTCTTTGAGCGATCGGGTTGGGAACAAGGTGTCTTAATTCTGGTGTTTATTGTCCTCTACAAATTGGGCGATGCTTTGGTCAGCAGTATGTCCACGCCCTTCTTGCTACAGACGGGCTTTACCCAAACTACTATCGGTGCCATTCAGGGCGGTATGGGCTTAGTGGCAACGATTGTTGGTGCCTTGGTAGGTGGTGCTATTCTCAGTAAAATTGGCATTAATCGCTCGCTTTGGGTCTTTGGTGGCCTGCAAGCGGTCAGTAACTTAGCCTACTGGCTTCTGGCCACAGTCGGCACAAGCTCTTCCTTGTTAGTCATCACTATTAATATTGAAAACTTTTGTGGCGGATTGGGCACAGCAGCTTTTGTGGCCTTCTTGATGAGTCTTTGCAACCACCGCTTTTCCGCTACTCAGTATGCGTTACTCTCCAGTCTGATGGCTGTAAGTCGTGATATCCTGGTCGCACCAGCAGGTCAGGTGGCAAAAGCGACTGGCTGGCCTTTATTTTTCCTAATTAGTATAGCCGCAGCTGTGCCGGGATTGCTCCTGCTGCCAGTATTTGCACCCTGGAATTCTCCACCGCCGCCTACGTCTACTACAGGGGGATAGGGAACAGGAAACAGGGAACAGGAAACAGGGAACAGGGAATAGGGAATAGGGAATAGGGAACTTCAGTTTTGGGTCTTAAGCCGTTCTCAAGATCCAGATTAAGATAGATGGGAAGGAGTTTATAAATCTTTATTCCTAGGAACCCTGCCCAAATAAATTTCTAACAACTATGGCTTTCTTTCGTCAATATGTTACCCCCCTCATCATCCTACTGGTCTTTTTAGTGGCGTTAGTCGCTGTCAGCGCTCGCATCTTTTTGCCTAGCGATATGGCTGCACCTGCGCCCATTGAAGATGTTGAGGCAGTTAGCCTCTACTTGTAATAAAGGTCTCTTCAGCACTGGTGTCCGAGCAATTACTAATACCGGGGTATCAACTGCGGGTGGGATCGAGACTGCAACGAGCTATCTTATTGAAATTCCTCCAACTCAGTTACCAAGAGTTTTTCCCAGAACAGGATGACTTTTCCCATTTAGGTAAAACAGTTGAGCAGTACTTATCTCAAGAAACACCCCTATGGTGGGTTGAGTCCGCTGATACCCCTATTTCTGTGCCAAAACTGAGTCAACCTGTTGCTTGCCTGTGGATGGGGAATGCTATAGATCAAGTTCAAGGCGATCGCCACGCTCATATTTTTTTGCTCTACGTGATGCCAGAATATCGGCGGCAAGGCATTGGTACGGCACTAATGCGCCATGCCGAAAATTGGGCAAGGGCAAGGGGCGATCGCCAAATTGGGTTGCAAGTCTTTCAATCCAACCAACCCGCACTGTGCCTTTACGACCAGCTTGGTTACCAAACTATGTCATTGTGGATGGTTAAACCGTTAATCTGAAAAGAGGGAGACCCTCAGAGACTGGTGGAATGAGGTTGGATAAGATAATTTATCAGATATGTATGATAATGACGATCTCGACATAATCGATCTAGAGTCCGATCTGGAAAGCCCTCTAGATGCCCTAGAGCCAGTTGATGCTGACTCAGAAATCCCCAAGCCCGATCCCGAAGCGATGCTGGCTCTGTTAACAGATCCTCAGACACCGCAACGGATGCTAGCGGCTAGAGCTTTTTGTGAACTTCAAGATGAGCGGGCAATTCCTCATCTGATTAACCTGTTAACTGATACTTGTCCATTGGTAAGGGTGAGTGCAGCTTATGCTCTCGGACGCAACCCCAGTGAGACAGCAGTTGAACCCTTAATTAACCAACTCAACCGCGATTGGAATGGTTACGTCCGTAAAGGCGTAGTCTGGGCATTGGGAAACTGTCGTGATCGCCGCGCTTTGCCTTCTCTGATTGACGCTCTAAAAACGGATATCTCAGCGGTAAGGTTGTGGGCAGCTAGTTCTTTGGCACAAATGGCGAAGTTAGAGTATCAAGACATGGTAGCTGCCATTCCGCCATTAATTACAGCCTTAAAGCAAGACCCCATGGCAGCAGTACGGAGTAACTGTGCTTGGTCTTTAGGACAGCTGTGTCGGGAACTGCCCTCTAATGCTATATACGGTGGTGCAATTGATGGTTTGATTGAAGCCTTTGCCGAAGATGAAGATATGGGGGTTCGAGAAGATGCCAAAGCTGCACTCTTAAGGCTGGGCGATCCTCGCGCCCTCCAGCTGATTGAGGACATAGAAATGGAAGGGGAATGGGGAATAGGAAATAGAAAATAGGACATAATTGATGCGCTTACATAAAAAAAGAGCGCTCCTCATCCCTCACTCCTCATCCCTCACTCCTCA
>DNXU01000395.1:3388-11977 GCA_003505715.1 Cyanobacteria bacterium UBA8803
CCTCATCCCTCTCCCTATTTTCAGTTAATTCTGACGCGGAAGCGCACGAACCCCAAGTTACCAGGGGTCGTATTCAGCAGATTTCCCACATTCACAAATACAGCCCCGTTCGGATTATTGCTGTTAGGACAGGGAGTTCCTGTAGGATTTAGAGGTGGGAAAAATGTACCTCGATCTGTATCTGAGGTGTTAGTCAGGCGGGTTGATGTTCCTTGTTGTTCTAACAAAATCCCTTGACCTCCTGCAAAACCATCTGAAATGAAGGTTGTTCCCTCTGGAATGGGGTCGCACACTCTAATGCCATTTGCCCCAGACGCGCCATCCGATAAGAAATAGATAGTGTACTCTACCTCATCCCCACTTTCTAAGGAATTTTCTTCCCCTAACTGAAAAAGTCCCACAGGTAAACGTTGAGACTGGAACCAGCTCGGTGCATTGTCATTGGGATCGGCTGGATCGTCCACGAAATTACTGAAGTTAAGCCCGCTTAAGGGTATACCCCCTCTAGTAATGTTAGTAATTCGCTTCACTAACCGCAGGCGCGAATTGTTGCGAGAGCCGACGATCGCGACAGTTGGATCGTCATCGCCTGTAGGCGGCAGGTTGCCTTCGTCGATGCCGTCATCGGGGATTTGAGGCAAATCTCCCGCACCTTGAACGGTATCCGTGACAGAAAGTTCCACGGTTCCGCCTGTAGATCTAGCAACGGCTTGGTTGCGAATCTGCGCTCCCGCCGCAGCTCTGATCTCAGCTTGATACTTGATGATAATGCGCCCCCCTCCTCTGGCTAGGGTTCCTGTGGTATTGAGGTTAATATCTGTCGTGCCGTTGTAGCTGGGGTTAGCAGTCACTGTCGTCCCGGCTCCTATAGCAGTAAAGCTGTAACTGTTGCTGACAAACCGTAATTGATTGCTGTCTAGGGTGTCAGTTGCTACAAAATTAGTGACATCTCGATCGAGGCTGTTGTTAGCGTAAATGATGGTGTACTCAACAATATCACCCGTAGTCACAGAGCCACTACCATCAATGTCGGCGAATAAACGGATTGATTTAACACCAGCAGGCTGAATTGGGCCGGGGGTAATGGTTGTGTCTTCAGGCTCTTGGTTGTTGTTCAGGTTGGGATCGAACACATCGGGGGGAGGGGTTACTGCTGCCGTATTGGTTAACGTTCCCACAGCAATTGGCGAGACAGTGCCATTAATGGTAATCGTCGCCGTGGCTCCGACATCAAGGTCTACCGTTAAATCCACATTATTACCCGTGCCGTTAGCCGTACCGCAGGCTCCTGTACCGGAGGCGATCGCACAAGTCCAACTGACTCCGCTAATGTCAGCAGGAACAATATCAGTAACCCTGACGCCTTTGACGGGGGTGTAGATATCGCCGGGAGGCGGTAGGTTACTGGTAACGGTTAGGGTATACGTTATTGAACTCCCGGCAGCGATGGGATCGGAACTATCGGTTTTAGCAATGGTTAAATCGGCTTTTTGGATTAGAATGGCACCGTTTAGGCTAAGACTATTGAATATAGATGTCCAAGTATCAATCCCGTTAGCGTTGCCGAATCCATTGAGAGTACCGTTACCAAAACTGTGGGCACCTGAGGAACTGTCAACCCCACCTAGGGCACTAATAGGGATGGGAGGATTGCCTACTAGGGGTAGATCGCTGTCATCGTAGAAAACTGTAGAGTCTTCAACTGCACCAGTTGAGGGATTTATGCGCTGAACGATCAGACCATTTCGGTTATTTTCTGGGTCAAGAAAAGGAATATGAACGTCACCGACAATAAAGCTCAATTTGAATTGGTAGGGGGTGGCACTAGCAGGTACAGGTAAACCAGTGGCATCCCTACCATCCCAGAACACCGTGTTATTTCCCAGAACTGTTTGAGTGTTCAAGACCCGATCGTTGGCATTGCCAAAAACACCATCTTGATTGGCATCAATGGTAATCAGAGATCTTCCCGGCAAGCTAGTAGTCAGATCGAAAGAGAATATGCCGCCTCGTGAAAATCCTGCTTGATTAGGCGTACCATCTAAACCTAAAAATTGGAAATTAGAAATCGTGGGGGGTGGCTGTGGTGGATTGCGCAGCCAGGTAGTAGTACCCCCTGCCACAGGTGCAGATGTGGGCAAGTCTGAGCTAGGCCGGTTCAAGAAAATCTTAAAAGTGACATCTGTTGGGTTGTCTAGCTCGGTAGGTTTATGAAACCTGGCAGGCAGGGGAACGGATTGGAACAGGGGATTGCCATTAGCATCTGTGAATCCTTTATTGTTAGCAAAGAATATGAAGGCGAAGGGGTCTAAACCATTGAGATCGATTTGGTACAGATAACCCAAATCAGTCTGAATGAAGCTTTCCGAGTTCAAAGACCGACCTTCAAGACCCATGTTCAGAGTTAAATAGTTGGCATAGACTCTACCGAGGATAGGCGTATTTCCCCTATGCACAGTGATATCCCAAGCGGAAATATAGCCAACATTATTCGGTTGAACCCAATTACTGCCCACAGGTGTAGGAGCTGGATCGGTAATACTGCTAGAATTGGGGCTGACAAATTCTATATCCCAGATTCCCTCCTGATCAGCTCCCACAGTAACTTGGCAAGGATTATAACCGATTCTAGAGCCAGCTACTTCTGCACTCCGGTTGGGAATTACACCTGCAAAGTTGTTGTTAGCTATGGGTGGAGGGCAACTAGTAGGAAGGTTACTGTTAGGAGGAGTATATCTGATGGTTCCTTGACCCTGACCATGGGCGCTAGAGGCAAGATCGATCGTCTCCCCTGCCCGAGCATAGACCTTAATTGTAGTTCTGCGAGGTATGCCTCCAGTACCGAATCTGTCATTGTTAATGTTGCCAATGCGATAGTCCAGGAATGGGCGATCGCCTCCATTTCTGATCAGATCCACACTGCCTTCTGCGCGGGCAATTTGAGCCGCACCCAAACCCATTAAAAGGGCAAGACTGCTAATTAAGCACCCCTGGCATTGCCAATTTTTGAATAGTGAACTCATATCTTTTCTGTACGGAAAAGCTATCGTCGCAGCTAATCCGCTTTAACTACTAAGTAGCCCTCATAAACTGCGTACACCAAAACCCATGAAATCTCCCTCACCCCCTCACCCTATTTTCAAGTCAGGCTTTGATGATGCTTATGCTTAGACGATCTGCCTAATTAAGCGACCTCCTAATGTACTGGCATAAGTTTATTAATGCAAGCCTTGGCTAAACTCACGGAATTATATATCAATTCTTCCCCTACGCCCATCCATCGAGCCAATCTTTCTGAAAACCCACCGCGATGCATAATGCCCATCTCTATTAATTGCTGGCTATCTCGGAATTTTACCGAGTACCGCTCATCGTATAAATTTATATTATCGTTGCGAGCGATTAATTTAGAATATTTATGGTATTCTGCTGCTCCCTGCCAGTACTGTTTTCTCTGCGTTGCCTCTATAACATGCTCCTTAAAGTAAGGAAAATATTTAAAATGCAACAAGCAACCTCTTGTTGTGGCCACTTTAGTATTTTTGAGGTAATGCAAACCTGGAAAGAGACTCATAGTTGGCTGATAGCGGAACAGCGGAAATTTGGTCAAGCAATAAAGCTTAGTCTTCCCATTGACCATGTCTCCAAAAATGCGTTGTCTCAATCCTCCCCAATAATAAGTCTTTTTGATCCCCTGCTTATGATGGTAGAATTTCTTATCGAAGTAAGAAAAATACTTCAAGAAACTGTCTCCTCTCTGATAAGGAGTCTCCTTAATAGAGGTACTAGAATACATATCTAAAAGAGTCACTTGCAAAGTGTCTTTGCCTTGCTTTTCTAATTGATGGCAAAGTTCGGGGATAGTTTTATTCTCGCAATCGGGATAATACAAAATTTCATCAGCATCTACGATTAAGCACCAACGATTATTACCGTAAGCCTTGACTAGCAATTCCAACCAGCCTATCCCCTGTTTATGTTCTCTATAGGCTTGCTTGGTATGCCAAACATAAGTATTTGGTTGTTCGAGCAAATAGCTGAGAGTTGTATCAGTAGAATCATTGTCTACAACAAAAAATTTAGAAATCCCTTGGCTCCTGTAATAGTCAAAGAAAAATGGCAGTCTCATACTTTCATTCCTAACTACCATAAAGCATAATACGTCTCGCTTATGTAAGAAAATTGCTTGATCGTCCATCCTCTCAAGCCCAGAAAGTGCGGCGATTTCTAGACAAGTATTCATGATTTTGGTCCTGCTGGGTTAAGTTATTAAACTAATAGGTTGACAGGCAATTTGAAGCTGATGCTAACACCTGAATGCTTACAGGTGATTCGCTTCTAACGGCGGTTGGTGTAGTAACCAACCGGGTTAGTCTATAAGTTTATTGTTGATCCACAACTAGTCATTCATTGATCCCTGAGCCACAAACCAAGAATTGTATGCCTCAGCCTCTTTATTAAAAGACAGACGCTCTAATTGAAGTGTTAAATTCCTGACTATCAGTTCTTGCCAATGGTAAAAGGGACTGATAAAAATGCCTAGGAGAAGCTGCAATTCACAAGCAGCAATGAGGTCAGTCTTAAGGACACGGCGATACTTGATAATATGAAGGATAATCCGGCGCAGGTCATTAGCAAGGTGAGCGGGGATAGTAAGGAATCGTTGCCAAGGTTTATAGTTTAATATCCGCATTTGATATCGGCTCAAACCATGCGACCAGAAAAAACGCATCAAATAGTCTTTTTCCAGACGCGATTTAGGTATCTCATGACGAATCTGCATGTCTGGATTGAACCAGATTTCCCAACCCTTCTGCCAAATACGGGAGAGCATTTCGATATCCTCGCCAAACTGGCAAAGTACGGGGCGTTCTCGAATGCTTTCCAACCAAGCCTCTTTGCGGATGACTATTCCGGCTCCTGGCGGAAACATCCTTTGGAAATTGGATGGATATTTATGGTTATAGCAATAGGAAGTATTGCCCTCAATTAGAGCGAAGAAACGAGCGATTCGTTGGAAGCCCTCAGGAAGTTCTCCTTCAAAGTCGCCGTGAATTTGACCACCGTAAGCACCTGCCTTGGGATGAGCTTGGCTAAAGGCATAGGCAGCTGCAACCCAGTTAGAGGCAGGGACGTTGTCATCATCAAGAAAGCCAATAAGTGAACTCTGAGCTTTCGCGATAGCACATCTTCGGGCAAATGCCAGCCCTTGTTCCGGTTCAAAATAATATTTAAGAGGATAAGCACTAGGCCAGTTGGCTTGATACTCTTGAACAACCAGCGCTGTGTTGTCACTGCTGTTATTATCAACAACAATTATTTCCCAGGAAAGAGAATCTGTATCAATTTGACAGCGCAGTTGTTCTAATACATTAGGTAAACGTTTGGCTCCGTTATAGGTACAAATAGCTACCGTAAAATCTTTCCGTGCCTCTAGGTTAGACCCACTAGCGAATGAGGCGACGGCTTCCTTTGGCTGCAAAGAAGCGCCATAATGTTGAAAGTTCATGAGATTTCTGCTTGGTGCTGTTGTTGTTGTTGAAAGGCGAGTGACTAGATGTTGTCAACTCTAAATTTGAATGGGGCTGATTTGTAAACAAAATCCTAGCCTAGGTCTAGTCCTAACGGTCTCTAAGTTTCAGGATTACAGCCACCTAAGTTAAGAACAACTTAATAAAAAGTTTCTTGACTTAGATGTTAAATTCCTTAACTAGTGTTGGCCAGTCAGTTTCCATCTTGAGCTTTATTTCTTGGCGAGAGCCACCTTGTTGGTAACTCACCCCAGTTTTTCTTCGCTTAACCTTTGATGATTTAATCATAGGAGACTGTTCAGGAACCCGTGGTGATCTCTAAAGTCAGCAAATGTGATTTTCTTCTTGAGGGTAGAGTAATATAAATCACAAACAAAGGGAGCGAGGCTTTCTAGGAGGAAATTTTTGACTAATTTACAGAACGTTACTTCACTACAATAGCAAACCTCTCGTAAAAGCGCTAGCTTCTATGGAGTTCGTTACAATCCTCTACCACTCAGTTACAGAGATCATCTTTCTTAGGGTATAAAATATACCAAGATGAGGTTTCTCAGTATTTATCTCAGTATTTATCTCAGTATTTATCTTAGTATTTATCTCAGTATTGGTCTTTTAAGGTGCAATATAATTTGCTTTAATACAGTTAAGGCACAGAGGTGGTAAAAGGCTAAGGCTAAAGATGATAGATTCCATTAAAGCATCAGCACAAGGGCTAGAAACTGTCGATCGAGCCAGACGTTACAAGAAATGGAATAAAACGGCAGAGGTTTGGTGTCAAGAGGCTTTTACTTCAAAAGCAACCTTGAACCGATTCTGGGCGAGGCAGCCAATTCGCCGCGAAACGTTTATCGCCATTTGCAGTGCCGTACAGGTGAACTGGGAAGAGATTGCTGAGCTTGACGAAAATCCTTCAATAGAGTTGGAGAAAGGGTTCGCATTACCACAGAAGATAGCACCAGTTAGAAACTGGGTGGGGCGACAGCAGGAACTTAATACCTTAAAAGCCCAAATTCTTCCTCCAGAGCCTGAAGCCAACACCATCACATCGATCTGCATTGTTGGTTTAGCTGGTATCGGCAAAACTACCCTTGCCAGTCAACTGCTCCGCCATTTGCGCCAAGAAAATGCTCCTTTTGTCGCCGCCGCTTGGGAATCATTAGATTCTGTCAGTGGCAAACCGCCCCGCTTTGACGGCATTATCGATTCTTTGCTAATCAATCTCTCCCATGGCCAGATATCAGAGGTGGGAAGTTCCCTAGAAGACTATTATCAAAAGACCGAACAGTTAGTCCAGCTGCTGAAAGAGCAACCCTGTTTAGTAGTGTTTGATAACGTTGATGCGGTGTTGACCACTAAACAAGCTAAGCAGGCTGGGTATTTTGCAGATGATTGTGCCGAATATACATGGTTGTTCAAGCAACTAACCCAGACAGAGCATCAAAGTAAGGTAATTTTGACCAGTCGGGAAACATTAGCACAGCTGTCAAGAGCAGCCACCTATACTTTACGGTTGGATGGACTGGACGAAGGTGCTGCTATTACCTTGCTGCAATCATTCGATCTAATTGCTACCTCAGAAGAATTAGCCATCCTAACCCAACGCTATCACGGACACCCCAAAGCCATGGAAATGGTTTCTGCCTTAATTTGTGAGGAGTTCCAAGGACGGGTTAGTAGATTTTTGCGCGATCGCAAATGGTTGCTGATTCGAGATCTTGACAGTCTGATTGATGAAGTTATGATGCGCCTCAGCGCTCAAGAGCATACCTGTTTAAGCCTAATTTCTGTTTACCAAACTTCAGAATTTCCTCTGTTATATGAGGGAATTGCTGCCCAGATGCCTGCCCAGACTGAACGGGATCTCAAAGAAAACATTATTTTGGCTCTAAAACGCAGACACCTGTTGGACTATAATCCAGCCCTTGAATCCTATCAGATGCACCCGTTAGTACAAGAGAAAGCTGCTGAGTTTCTCGATCCTGAATCCTACCGTCAAGCCCACCGCTCTGCCTACAGTTATTTTATGAATATTCCTCTGACTAGAGAGTCGGAGTGGAAAGGGCTTGAGCATATTAAGCCACGACTAATCGCTCACTATCATGCTTGTCAAGCCAAGGATTGGGATGAAGCAGCGACAGCAATTTCCGATGTGTATGAGTATTTGCGCCAGAGAGGTTATTTCATCAAATTGATTGATTTGTACAAGAACCTGATTTGTCGCGACGGGCAAGAAACGAATCAATTAGTCACCTCGGCTCACACTCATGGTGAAATTTTGTGTCGCTTGGGTATAGCCTATCATTCCCTAGGGCGACTGGAAATGGCCACTGACTATCTACAGAAAAGCTTGGTTATCTCCCATAAACTTAGCCATCGTCCCTTAGAGGCAACAGCGTTATTTTACATCGCCCTGAATCATCAGTTTCAGGGAAATTTTCAACTCGCTATTCACTATTTAAATGAATGCTTGTTGATTACCAAAGCTATTGGAGATTTCCAACTAAATTATAAAGCATTAGAGGCTCTTGGAGATAATCATTCTTACCAAAAAGATTATCAAGCAGCAATCAATTTGTACACCCAATCTCTTGAAATAGCTCGTAAAAATGAACTTCAAAATGGAGAATTGAGTGCTTTGGAAAAATTGGGGAATACAGCGATCGCGCTAGAAGACGAACAATCAGCAATTTACTACCTTCAAGATTATCGCGCCGCAGCTGAGAAGCTTGAGAATAAGCAAGGTATAAGCTATGTATTATTGGCTGACCTAGCTAACCTTTACAACAAACTGGGCAATTATCAAGACGCGATCGCAATTGCCCAAGACTCTCTCAACCTCACTCGCACTTTTCGAGATTCATACCATGAAGCTAACATTCTGAGAATTTTAGGCATTGCTTACCGAGGAATGAAGAAGTACAAAACATCGATTGAATTTCTCAATCAAGCTTTAACCCTAGCCCATGAAATTGTCGATCCTGAAAATGAAGGAAAGATTCTATGGGAATTGGAAATTACTCATCGAGAGTTAGAACAATTGGTGATTGGTAATTGGTGA
>DNXU01000395.1:12027-12241 GCA_003505715.1 Cyanobacteria bacterium UBA8803
GTGATTGGTGATGGGTGATTGGTGATTGGTGATTGGTGATTGGTGATTGGTGATAGGTGATGGGTGATTAGTCAGCAATTTTAAGCCTATTAAGCTGTTCAGCATTTAAATTTCCGAGGCGATCTAAGCCAGTAAAAGGGTTCAGCCTCTTAAATACCCAGTTTAAATGTACAACAGCTGACCCATTACCCATTACCCATTACCCATCACCCAT
>DNXU01000395.1:12349-13139 GCA_003505715.1 Cyanobacteria bacterium UBA8803
ATAGGGGAAGGGAATAGGGGGAAGGAGAGAAACATTTGTATTCTTTCCTTATGGGTGACAGCTCATGGTGACTAATTTACAATAGGAGAATGAGCATCAGAAAGATCAATTTGAGATCGGTGCGGGGCAGTAAAGTGATCTAAATTTGATCTTGGCCAAACCGAACCGGTTAGAGAAGCCCTAAAAAAATAAGCCTGCGTAGGCAGGCTAACTTTATTGTAGCTACAGGCGTCAGCCTGCGAGTGGGATATGGGCTGAGTCTGTTTAATCCAGATAACCCATGAGATCTTCATCATCAATAAAATTTGAACTGATGGGGCGATTCCCCATAATCATCTCTGTTTCAGAAATCTTAAGAGTGCTGACGGCAATTGGCCGAATCCCAGATACGGCGATAGTATCCTGTACCTTCACGTTACTGGCGGCAATTGGGCGTTCTCCCATCGCGGAGATTGTGCCAACGACTTGAAACTCGCTGGAGTTAACTGGGCGAAGTCCGGCAATGGAGACTTGATCGCTAATTTTAAGAGTGCTGGCAGCAATTGGGCGGTTTCCAGGTAGAGGAATTGACGGCTCAATCAGAGAGATCCCCTGCCCAGAAGTCTCTGACAATTTCTCCTGAACGGCTATAGCTGTCGATTTGGCTCCATTATTCTTATCCATGTTAACCTCCTGAGTCTTTTTACTTCTACGGCTGTTGGTTTTGCCATTAGCTTTTACTTGGGTATTGGCGCTATTGCTCATCATTAAAAAAAAACTCCGAATTTAGAAACCGCTGGCTAAGGTCAGG
>DNXU01000035.1:0-1607 GCA_003505715.1 Cyanobacteria bacterium UBA8803
ACCTGAGCGTTAGTCGAAGGGGGAAGCGTCAACTTTCAGCAAATAGCAGTTCATCTGTCCTTTCCCTTTCACCTGGATCGGGCCGCGATCCTCGAAGTGATACAGATGCCTTAAATGCTTGTAGGTTGCTTCTGTAACCTGAATTCGACCCGGTAGACCGTGGGATTCCATGCGACTCGCAATGTTTACCGTATCTCCCCATAGGTCGTAAATAAACCTTTTCGTGCCAATGATACCCGCAATCACTGGCCCGGTGTTGATGCCAATGCGGATGCTAAAAGATTTACCCGTCTCTCGGCAAAATTGATCGATCACAACTTGCATATCTACTGCCATGGCCGCGATCGCTTCTACATGGTTCGGCATCGGCGTCGGCAAACCACCTACGACCATATAAGCATCACCAATGGTTTTGATTTTTTCCAAACCGTGGACTTCAACCAGTTGGTCAAACTCGGAAAAAATTACATTTAAAATTTCCACCAGCTCGATCGGAGAGGTTTGAGCGGCTAGCTCGGTAAAACCGACAATATCAGCAAACAGAACACTCACCTCAGCAAAATTGTCAGCAATGGTGCGCTCCTCCTGCTTCAACCGTCGGGCAATTGGTTCGGGCAAGATATTCAGCAGCAGGCGTTCTGATTTGGTTTGTTCAACTGCTAATCCTGTCAAAGCAGAGGCAAACAGCTTAGCGATGGTTAGCGCTGTAATTAGCGCTACTAGAACAGCACTAACGAGCAGGACACTTGCCGTATCGCCAGTTTTACTGAGGCTGTCACGGGTGCGCTTGGCTTCACTATTTGCCAGATCGACGAGTTTATTAGAAAGCGTATCTGCCTGTTGGTCGAAGTTGCGAATTTTTTCCTGGATTTCGCGATCGAGCTGGGCGATATCTTGCGCCACCGATCGGTAGGCATCCAGATACCTTAACGCCTGGGTACGTTCTAGGGTATCTAACTTAGAGCTAACCGCAATGCGATCGCGCAGCCGTTGGGCAGCTTGATACATTAACTCCATTTTTGATGGGTCGCGGATTGACAAATACTCCTTCTCCAAGGACTCCATTTCCCGAAATATAGCTAACAAGTCTTCAGCCTCAGCTAGCTGTAGCCTGTTGCTCAACATAGTTGAATCTTGTTCGAGCTGCTCTAGTACTCCCACATTATCAATACCCAAATTACTCACCCAACCCACAGTTTCCTGAAAACTACGAGAATAGTTCTCGACAATTTCCGCATACTCCACTAAATCGGGGTTACTGCGACGCCGAGCAGTTTTCCCCTTCGCCTTAGCCAACAACTCTTGTAATTCGCTAGTAATATCGAGGACTTTGTCAATCTCTTGACGGTGGTTTTGGCGAAAATCGTTGAGTTTAGTACTGGAAAAACTAATGCTTGGCCATTGTAAAAAAAACTCTAATTCTAATTGGCGAGCCTTCCTTAACACCGCATCCATCTGAAACCCGTGGCTTTGCACCTCAATACTGGTAAGAATCACCTTTTGAGTGTCCCGTTGCATTTGCCGCAGTGAAAAAAAACCAGTCAGTGCCACAATACCAATTAACAGTAGTAAGGCGGTAAATGCTAAAGCAAACTTGGTAGTGATGC
>DNXU01000035.1:1672-3586 GCA_003505715.1 Cyanobacteria bacterium UBA8803
GGGGAATGGGGAATGGGGAATTAGGGACGGGAATTAGGGACTGGGGGAGCAACCATTTATGCCTAATTTCCAATCCCTAATTTAGTAGTCGCCCCCAGACCCATAGCGCCATGCATCTAGCCAACGGTGGTAGTAGTATTGAGCTTGGGGTGGCAGTGTGTTCAAGGGTTCCCTCACAATTTTTCCTAAAGGATACAAGCTGCTGTAAACACCCAGATTGAGGTAATGCACCATCCAATCCAACAGCGTTGTTAGCCCTACCTGAGGAATCACGGGTATCACGACACCAGGTTTAGTTAGGGAGGTTAACAACAGGGTTTTTGATAGTCCGGAAAACTGCACGACATCTTGTAAAAATGGGCGGAGTACATCGTCTCCTAATTGTGCCATTCCTTGGAAAACGCCTGTGAGGAGCTGGTTGATTTGATTAGGAGCTAGTTTTTGCTCCATACCAACGCTCATAGCTCGCTGGAACATCCAGGTGACGGCAATATTGGGTTGATAGGGTTGCAGCTTTTCTAAAGCGTCTCGGCTGAGGAAGTCCCCTTTTAGAGCTTCGTCAATTCCTGTGGTAAGGCGTTGCAGATGTCGCACCATTGAGCCAAACCCGCCAAAGCTGACAGGAGATTGAGTACCGCTACTGTCCCCTACGGGCAAAATTCGGTGCCATGGCGTCCTTAGTGGGCTTTGTTTGTAGGAAGGAAAGAAGCCAAACAGCACTCGCAGAAAGTCGATTTGGGACAATTCAACGCCCTGGTATTCCGGCAACAGGCGCAGGTATTCGTCCAGGAAAAACTCCAAGCTGGGGCGTTGGGGATGGGCGTCTAGGTAGCTGAATAGGTAAGTGGTTCTGCCATCCCGAGCAGGAAATGCCTCCCAGAAGTATTGACATTGATTTTGGATGGGGGTAAAAGAAACTAGTAAATCGCCAGTTTGATTTTGAGGATAGCCGCGAGCGCAGCTACCGACGACTAGGCAAACCCCTTCTGGTTTTTGCCCTTGCCTTGCCTGCTTGACAATCGGGGAGAAATGCCCCATAGCATCAATGAGCAAGCGCGTCTTCAAACTAGTGGTAGGGGCAGATTGACTAAGATCTGGCTGACTGGGATTGGATCGGGGCGAACTTACCTCTATCAGAATGCCATCAGGATGAATCGCTGCACCGTCAAAGGGTGTTTTTTCAAACAGTTGACCCCCCGCCTCTAGAAATTTAGCTTTTAGCCGCTCCAGGAGGAAGACGGGGTCAATGCCAATATTGAGGACATCTCGAATCCAGAAATCAGACCCTTGGTAAAAGCTCACACGACCGGGGTTATACTCACTAGCGATCGCTTGTTCCAGTTCTGCTGCCGATAGCAGCTCCAGTTCTAAGAATACATCTAGCTCTTTGCGGGAGATATTCCACTCTTGCTCTCTCCCCCGCAAAATTCCCCGTTCAATTACAGCAACTCGCCAGCCTCGCCTTTGCAAGGCAGCACCGATCAGAATTCCTAAAGTGCCGCCACAGATGGCGACATCCCAGTCTACGCTCAATAAAGGCTCTTGACTCTCTTTGACCACTAGCGGAATTGGAGTCGTATCCTCCCGTAAGGCTTTCCAGAATTTGTCAGCGCTCCGCAGGCGTCCCACAACATCCCCAGGTAACTGGGAGAGAATTTGTTCAGTTTGGCTCATGGATGGCTCTTAGTTGGTGAGATGCTTCCTTTTAATCGTAATCTTCATGGGTTTTGAGCGTCAGCTCCTGTAGGGAAAATAGGGATGAGGGATGAGGGAAAGGGAGAGGGGAGGAAAAATTTTTATGATTAGACCTCTTGAAAAAGTATCAAACACCGCCAGGGAATAAATTCTATGGCTCTTAGATTAAGTCCGTTTCAACCTATGATCTACGCATACAACAAAAAATGAAAGCTTAAT
>DNXU01000035.1:3626-4590 GCA_003505715.1 Cyanobacteria bacterium UBA8803
TTCGGCTATGCTCAGGGTAAACTTTGCAAGAGGTCTATTATTGATGGCCTAGTGCATGAGGAGAATTTTTAATGAAGGGTAAATTTATATTTGAGGTGATGATTGGTTTAGCGTTGGCGATCACTGCATTTTTCGGAGAAGCGAGGGCAGCTAGGGCAGAGACTCAAACAGCTGAATCTGGTAAGGTAAGAGCTGAATTTTCCTATGACGAGCAGGATTATTGTTATAATAATCTCCAGTTGAAAGTTATTCGAGAAGGACGCACCCTCTTGGCACAAACCATATCGCCTGATGATGGTGCTTGCCGATTCTCGGAACTTGAAGTTAGAAATTTGGATGCTAATTCTGAACCAGAAGTCATCTTAGATTTATATAGTGGCGGAGCGCATTGCTGTACCTTTTCCTTGATTTATCGCTACGACCATGCCAAAAAACAATATAAATCCATCGAACATTTCTGGGGCAATGGTGGTTATCAGTTGAAGGATTTAAACCGGGATAAGATACCCGAATTTGAGAGTAGGGATGACCGCTTTGCTTATGCTTTTGCCAGCTATGCTGGTTCTTCCTATCCCCTGCAAATTTGGCAGTATCGTGATGGCAGGATGATTGATGTAACCCGCAGCTATCCAGAGTTGGTTTACAATGATGCCTACCAACTATGGCAGCGTTACACCGAGTATCGAGACCAATATCCAGAAGTGGGCAGAGCAGCGCTGGCGGCTTACTTGGCTGATAAATACCTGCTCGGTCAGAGCGAGGATGGATGGCAGCGGATACAGCAGAATTACCAACAGAGCGATCGCGATTCATTCTTTAGAGATTTACGCAAATTCCTCCAGCAGACGGGTTATATTCAATCCCCAGGCCACACAGCATTTTACCAACTCGCTCAGTTAGAACAGAGGGGAATTTATAACAAATGTCCTCAAGGAACTACCTTAAATACTGCGGGTGAAACCGC
>DNXU01000035.1:4637-4866 GCA_003505715.1 Cyanobacteria bacterium UBA8803
ATTACCTTGGTGAAGCCAAGCGCAGCGGAGATTCCATTACAGTAAAGCATCGGGAGGGCGATCCCGAAGATTCTTTCCGTCAGGGCAATACGGTTTATCAGGTAGGAAGTGATGATAGCGAAACTGCTGATATGTATCTTCAGGTGTTTCAGCGCAACCGTCGAGTACTAAGGGAAATAGTACAAAAAGTCTACATGTAACCTCATCCCTAACACCCTAACACCCTAAC
>DNXU01000035.1:4959-9629 GCA_003505715.1 Cyanobacteria bacterium UBA8803
ATCCCTCATCCCTCATCCCTTTAATTCGCCTTGATGCCAATCTATCTGCCCAACGAGTTGTCTCTGGCAAGCGGTATTTAGGAGTGCAGCGCAGAACGTAATCAATAGCTGTGGGTAAGCTGATGCAATGACCGATAGAAACGTAAAGCGGCTTCACCCGGCTTCGCGATCGCACCACTGCCCCAACGATTTCCCCTCGATCCCAAAGCGGTTGCCAACTGCCTTTTTCCTCAGGCAATTTTTCATGTTTACCAATTAACAAGGACTTGGCTGCCCCAATGGTGGGCACATTTGCCAGTATGCCCAGATGGCAGGCAAGACCTAATCGGCGGGGATGGGCAATCCCCTGACCGTCGCATAAGATTAAATCGGGTATAGTGCTAATTTTTGCCAGCACATCTAACACTACTGGGACTTCCCGGAAGGATAGGAACCCTGGAATATAAGGAAAGGTCGTAGGGCGTCGCGCAATTGCCTGCTCGATCAGTTGTAGGTCAGGAAAACTCAGTACAGCGACTGCTGCCCGCGAAATAGCACCATTTTCCTCAAAACCAACATCTACTCCTGCTACATATTGTACAATTCCGAGTTGGTCGGTCGTAATAACTTGGTGGCGAAGCTCCTCCTGAATAGCGATCGCCTCCTCAGCTGTCAAAGGCCATGGGTGCCGCTGGTGAATTTCCATCCTTATAGATCTCTTACAATTCTATCCGCTACATTCTTTACCAAATCCGTTGCCCTAAACTATAGTCAATCAGGGCGAGTCAAGTTATCTTATCCTTTTTACTACTAACATCAAAATAGCGACTCGCCCCTACATAGGATAAATGGATAGACCTGGGCTACTGCCTCTGGATTTTCCCCCCCAAGGTTGGGGGCAGGGGGGCTACTGTACTTCAAAAGTAATAGATAGCGCTGCCATTTCAGCAGGATTAACTAACTGCGATCGCAATATAGCCCTGGCACTCCTACTTAAATCGTCGAGGAGATCGCCAATGACTTCTACAGGTTCGGTCAACTCAAAGGGGCCTCGTTGGCTGCCGCGCAGGTTGCGCAATCTCAATAGCGCTTTAGTGAGGGGTTTTGGGCTGGCGAGGATCAACATTTCTCCCTTGCCTCGACTATCGGTTACTAATACGAAATCATCTTTCTCGGGGTTAGGAATGAGTAGGGTTTGATTGGCTGCGATTTGGGTAGCTTGATCTAACTCTTCGTTGGATTCCCGTTGAAACTCATTAGGAAATAGCACGTTCATCTTACCAGCTGGGTCGATGGAGAGAATACCCAGATAAAGGGGTTGGGACTCCCGGTTAGTTACCTCGAAGGCAAATGGTTCTTCTAGGAGTAAGGTGGGGGTAAGAGGTTGGCTTGTACCCCGACTGCTGGAACCCTGGCAAGTGCCACTTTTACAACCTCGCACGGTAAAGGCTTGAGCGATTAATTTATTTCCTTGCTCCAGTTTCATAGTTACAGCTAAATCCAGCTTCGAGGATTGCGCATTCAGGGTCAATTTGATAATTCTGGCAGCTAGTAGCCCTCGGATTTTGCTTCGGAGACGGGCGATCGCATCCTCTACACTTTCCCCTGCTACGTCAAAGGAGTCCGGTACTAATTCCAAAGCTTGAGAAAATAGACCGATGCTGCCGTCTGGCGGAATATCCGTTACGCCGTCTTGCTGCAATTGTTGCCGATAAGCAGGAGTCATCCGGCTGAAAATGTAATGTACGTCTTTGGGATAGGGTGAAGTTCCAGACTGAGCCAGAACGGGTTCTATGCGGTTGATAGTTTGCAGCGTCGTTTGAGCAGTAAGGGCATCTGTTCCTAAAGAGGAATCAATCCCGATCCGCATCTGCCAATCTTTAGGAATAGCACGGGCAAATTCTTGTAAGACTTGTCCGGGTTGCACTGTGCCTTCAACTATCGCTCTGCCTGTTAAGCCTTGACGAGATTGTAATTGAACTTTCGTCAAACCGCGCTGATTTTCACTTACACTGGTAAAGGCGGCTCCCTCTCCAAAAGCATCAAAACTATCTGGCTCAATTCCCCCCAACCACAATGTTACTTCGTTGCCATTAACTTCAGTTACCACCGCTTCAGCTGGAGGCACTTGTCGCTGGATGAAATAGACTGGTTTCTTGCCATTGCCACTATTAGGCTTGACCTCATAAAGCGGGTTTTGATTGCTAACTGGTAGGGAGTTCAGCTTACGGTTAACCAGAGCGATCGCACTTTCAACATCACTGGGTTGCTGCCAGAGATACTGAGTCAGCAAATAGGTAAATGCTCCGGCACTAAAACCGGGAAATTCATAATCAGCCGCTAGTTGACTAGGTTGAGTAGAAGCGATCGCCACTCCTGCCGCCACGCCCAGATTGCGTTCCTCAATGAACTTTTGGGGGGATAGTTGCAGTTTTGCCAGCCATTTCTGTTGCTCTGCGAGTTCGTCTGAACTGATTTTGAAATCCTCACCCCCCCGCACGTTGCGCACCCGCACATTTCCCCTCGTCCCGCCACCAGAGTGACAGCTATCCAGGACTACAGTAATATTCTCAGTTTTTTGTTTTAGAGCATACATGAGCAAAAATAAAGTATGTCCTAAAATATCGTTAACGATACCTTGCTGGGAGAGGGGGTGGTCGTCAGCAGGGACAAAAGTACTGTTTAATTTTTCCTGGGGATTAATGGGATTAGGGTCAAAGATGCGAGAACCATGTCCGGAAAAATGGAATACTACCACATCTCCCGGTTTAGCTTGTTGAATTAAATGCTCGTCAAAGGTTGTGAGAATGCCTTGGCGAGTTGCTTGATCGTTAGTTAAGGTGTAAATATCTGTATTTTTAAATCCAAAGCGGTGAATTAACAGTTGGCGCTGCAACTCCACATCAGTGAGGCAGCCTTGGAGGTTACGGAAGCGATCGCTCTTGGGGTATTCGTTAATTCCTACAAGTAGTGCTAGTTTGCGGGGAGTATTTTGGGCGAGTACTTTGCCGTAGCGTTCTCCTTGGCGGATGATATTGAGGTGGCTGAATCCGATAGTTGCTAGGGTGGAAGTAGCGAATTGGAGGAATTGGCGGCGTTTGATGGGAGACATGGTGGCAGCGGATTTGGTAACTAAAAACATAATATCTGTAGGGGCGGGTTTAGGGACAAATATTAGAGGCTCCGCAGATATGTCTTAAATCAAAACCCGCCCTTGGACAGTTTTTATTATGCTTAATCAAGCGGGTATGATATACCGGATTTGGTAGCGGATTTAGATCTCTCCAATTAATGTAAATGCTGCCCATTGTAAGGGTTGGGGATATTGGTTCATCGTTGTCAGCATAGCTTGCCGCAAGGCTTGAGCTTTATCTAAATTTTGTTGCAGATTTTGATAAAACTGGGTCATCAGAAAAGCTGTGGCTTGGATATAGTCACCTAGGACATAGTAAGCAAGTCCTAGATTACCCAGCGCATTTCCCTCACCCTGGCGATCTTTAATTTGCTGGTAGATTACCAGTGCCTGTTGCCAAGATTGTAATGCGGCTTCAAATTGACTGGTATTAAACTGCTCAATCCCTTGCTAGAGCAGTCCATCTGCTTGTGCTTTCCGCGCCTCTGGAGTTTGCGCCAAAACCTGGGACTGTTGGAAAAATTGCCTATCTTCCTTGTGTCCTACACTCACTAAACCACTAGGAAATCCCCAATTAACTTGGAGAAGAACGACTATCAGGAAGGTGACGAGAGCAATTTTGCCAAATCTGGGGAGACGCATGGCTGATGGGAGGATAGATATTACAGTAACTCATTCATTGACAGTTTATCTCTCACGCTCTTGCCCTTATGCAGTTTTTTCCTGAATTTTTTCTAGTAACCCCATGATATGCAGGTGGTTTTAATAATCTGCTCACGAGTGCCCTCGCGACAAGATTGGTAAAACCACACGCATATCGTCGCGTTACGATCGTTCCCACAACAGGCGATCGCTTTCTTCGGATGAATGCTGCGCTGTTGCTATATAAAGCTGACTGAGTAGGCTCTCACTGCTGCATCGACTGTCGCAATTGTTAGGCCATATTGTAAAGCCTGACAGATCAGCATCCGATCAAATGGATCGCGATGCAAGGGTGGTAATTTAGCTAGTTGAGCAATGCTATTTTCATCGAGGGTAAGGCTGGCAATTTGATGAAGTTCCCGCTGTTTGGGCAAATATGTTTCAGGTGGTTCTGGCAATGGTAGCTTGCCTAGCTGATACTTAACGATGGACTCCCACACAGAAACAACACTCAGGTATATATCATTATCTAAATCACGAATAACATCCCGAATATCTGTTGATAGTCGGCTATCACCGCTAATGAATCACAGGAAAATATGCGTATCTAGCAGAATTTTCATTTACCCTCAAATGCGTTGAGAATATCTTCCGGCAAAGGTGCATCAAAATCATCGGGAACCGTAAACTCTCTAGCACACAACCCAAATGGTCGTAGCTGCTTATGGCTAGATACAATAGGTCTCAACTCAGCGATTGGCTTGTCAGCGTGCATAATGACAAGAGTTGCACCTGCCTCAACTTGGCGAAGATACTTCAACAGATCCCGTTGTATTTCATCAAGAGTTACATGGAGCATGAAAGTACCTCTACGACTTAACATCACCAGGATAAACGCAGCGTTCCTCCCCCTGCT
>DNXU01000547.1:0-1163 GCA_003505715.1 Cyanobacteria bacterium UBA8803
CAACCAACAACGAACACCCAACAACCAACAACCAACAACCAACAACCAACAACCAACAACCAACAACCAACAACCAACAAGATGACTTCTTCTACTCAAGATTCTTCAAAACCTAATGGGTTAGATGGTGCTGTTGATTGGCTCAAAAGGCTGGTAACGAGCGAGACTTTTCTTTACATCGTGAAACGGTTGCTCCAAGCTCTTTTGACCTTGCTATTGGCATCTGCCCTGAGTTTCTTGATCATTTGGTTTGCACCGGGAGATTACCTGGACACCCTCAGGCAGAATCCCAAAATTTCCCCGCAACGGATTGAAGAACTACAACGGCAATTCGGTTTGGATCAGCCGGGATATATACAGTATTGGCGTTGGCTGGTACAAGTGGTTACAAAGGGTGACTTTGGCATGAGTTTTGTCTATTCTCGCCCTGTCGCCTCTTTGCTGTGGGAGCGCATCCCGGCAACTTTACTGATGGCGATCGCATCTATTATTGGCACTTGGGCGATCGCGATTCCCCTGGGAATTGTTGCCGCTGTCAAGCAGAATCGCTTTTGGGACCGCTTTTTGCAAGTCATCAGCTACACTGGTCAGGGTTTCCCCAGCTTTATCACTGCTCTAGTGCTGCTGATCTTTGCTCAATACACCTCCCCTCTATTTCCTGTAGGAGGTATGACTAGCATCAATCACGCTGATTTATCCCCGATCGGTAAAGTTTTAGATATTGGTTGGCATATGATTTTGCCAACGGTTGCCCTCTCAATTACCAGTTTTGCAGGTCTACAGCGGATTACTCGCGGGGAGATGCTAGACGTTTTGCGCCAAGACTACATTCAGACTGCTCGTGCTAAAGGGCTACCAGAGAACCGGGTAATCTACGTCCACGCCTTGCGCAACGCGATCAACCCCTTGGTAACGCTTCTCGGCTTTGAGTTTGCCAGCTTGTTAAGCGGTGCGTTTATTGCGGAATTTTTCTTCAACTGGCCGGGTTTAGGGCGGTTGATTTTACAAGCTGTGACGGCTCAAGATATTTATCTAGTTATGGCTAGTCTCATGATGGGCGCACTGATGCTAATTTTAGGTAACTTGCTCGCCGACTTGTTACTAAAAGCAGTCGATCCCAGAATTCGTCTGGAAAATCTAAAATAAGGGATGAGGGATGAGGG
>DNXU01000547.1:1311-3009 GCA_003505715.1 Cyanobacteria bacterium UBA8803
TTACCAATTACCCATTACCAATTCCTAAAGCTAACTGTTATGTTCACTCAAGTCTATTATTTAATTCTTTCTCGGACTGATGGTCGCTATCTGGTTGCCCAACCTAAGGCTAGTACTAGAGAGGGGAATGCAGGCTACTTATTAATGTTTCGCGAGCAGTTTGATGCCCTTAGCTACCTCAATACCCACGGTGCTGATGTGGCCGATCGGTTTGCGGTTGAGTCAATTTCTCCAAGTCAGTTAAAAGGCTTGCTCCGGCGGTGGGGGTTTAAGGGTGTCGGTATCGTCCAAGATCCTTTAGTCCCTCAAATTGAGTTTCTGGCACAGGAAACTGGACAAATATAGCGAATTAAAATAAGAGTAAAAACTTTATTTATCAGTTTTAATAATGCAAGGCTTATCTATCCTCAACTCAATTGTTAAAGAATTAGAAGAACATCCCAATTCAAGGCGGATTAAAAAATTAGTTTTTTATGCGTGTAAGAATAGTTGGGAAAATGATATAAGCCGCTTAAATCAGTATCAGGTTTGTGATTTAGTTCAAGAGTTAAAGCGATCGCACCCCACTATCGAACAACTAAGTTATACCCTACATGAACTAGTACAAACCCTAAATAGGCAATCAGAATATGCTTTAGTAGCCAATACAATAATTATTCAATTAAGTAAGTTATATAATGACTCTGAAGAATCTACTCAAGTAGTATTTGCCAAACCCAACAACTCAGTTTCGACAACAGAACCTCCATCTATATTTGAGGAGATTGCTAGGGAGCTAGAACAAGAGGAAAACTCAATTCGGATTAAAAAACTAATATTTTATGTCTGCCAAGATAGGTGGGAAAACAACCCCAACATCCTAGAGAGGGTAAAATTAGCGGATTTAATTCAAGAACTCACTGAATTGCACCAAACAATAGAACAGCTCAGTTCAGCGCTCCACAACCAAGTTGAAACTCTTAACCGACAGGCTGAGTATTTTTTAGTCGCTAATACCATTATTAGTAAATTAGAAAGCTTATACGACGAGTCTTTACAAGGAACTTACGTCCAGTTAGCCAAAACTACCCAATCAACTCCTCAGCCCCCCCCAACCTTGGGGGGGAGTAAATCAGTACTGGCACCCTGTCCTGATTACGCAACCCCAACCTTGGGGGGGAGAAATAGGGAACAGGAGGCTAGCTACTCTATCCCTTCAAATGTGGAGGGAATCAATCAAACTCCTGCGCTTTCCTCCCCCAGCTCCCCCAACTCCCCAAATTTCTCTATCGACAATAAATCCGCCCTGGAGGTTAGGGGGGGCAAGTCAGCGGCAGAATCAACCCAAGATGAAAGCGTAAATCTGGGGTATTCTACTTCTCAACTAACATCGGAACAGGATGAAAGAAAATTAAATTATGACCGCTTTGATTTGCGCGTGGAAGTGATGAAATATACCAACCCCCTCAGAGCGAAAATTTTAGTATTTTCTGCGGTTCATCACCCGTTTAAAGCAACTCAACAAGACTGGTTGCTGCTGAGAGGGCAGACGTTTGACGATTTGTTATTCGAGCTGGTATCAAGGTATAAGACCTTTCAGGAACTGGAAGCTAAGCTCTATGATATGGCGAGTCGCTTTAAAGAATCCGATGAAAACCATCAAGCAGCTGGAGCAATAGCGCGATCACTAAAACCTTTGTATGCCAATCTTTAACTTCC
>DNXU01000065.1:0-10904 GCA_003505715.1 Cyanobacteria bacterium UBA8803
CAACAGGTGAGGATTTAGAGGTTCTATTTGGTGAGGAAACAGAGCAAACGCTCTCAGAACCATCATTGTTCGAGGCTGGCTTGGATGAGTTGGTCAATCAGTCAGCGGTTGAGCTTGATACGGCCAGTGAGTTTGACGATTTAGATTCAATCTTGGTACAAGAAACCACTACCGCTGTCAGTGCAGTCCAAAGCATCGGTGAGTTTGATGAATTAGAGGCACTGCTGACACAAGAAACCACTACCGCTGCCAGCGCAGTCCAAAGCATCAGTGAGTTTGACGAATTAGAGGCACTGCTGACACAAGAAACCACTACCGCTGCCAATGCAGTCCAAAGCATCAGTGAGTTTGACGAACTAGAGGCACTGCTGACACAAGAAACCACTCTGGCAAGTACAGCATCTACCTCATCAGAGGTAGAGGCATTTGACGATCTTGAAGCGCTCTTGAGCGAACAGCTGCCTATAGCAGAGCCTGTAACGATGGGCAACAAGGCTGCTCAAAGTCAAGACTCTCTTGATGATGAGCTAGAAGAGCTACTGAAGCAGGCTGAGCAAAGCATAGGTGGCGGACCCGCTACGCGCTCTGACCAGCGGCAGGCTCGTCCTCTACCAAGTCGGCGCATTAAGATGTTTGAGCAGACGATGCGGGTGCCAGTTAAACACTTAGACAGTCTCAGCAACTTGGTCGGAGAACTCGTGGTGAGCCGCAATAGTTTAGAGCAGGATCAAGAACGCCTGCGGCAATTTCTGGATAATTTACAACATCAAGTATTAGCCCTTAGCGATGTTGGTGCCAGAATGCGGGATTTGTATGAGCGATCGCTTTTGGAAAGCTCTTTGTTAGCTAGCCACAATAACTATCGAGCTGCATTCAATGTGGAGCCGCAAAGTAATAACTCCTCAGGTGTCGAATACCATCCCCTAGAAATGGATCGCTTCACCGGCTTCCATTTGCTCTCTCAAGAGATGATTGAGCTCATTGTCCAAGTACGGGAGTCAGCATCGGATATCGAGTTTTTGGTGGATGAAACAGATCAGGTCACCCGAAATTTGCGGCAGGTTACCACCCAACTCCAAGAAGGACTGACGCGATCGCGTATGGTGCCCTTTGCTCAAAATGCTGATAAATTGCACCGTGCTGTGCGCGATATTTCCATGAAGTTAGGGAAGGAAGCTCAGCTAACGGTTGATGGTCGGGAGACCTTAATCGACAAAATGATCCTCGAACACCTGAATGACCCGATGACCCACCTCCTCAATAATGCTCTGACTCACGGCATTGAAACGCCAGAGATCCGCAAATCTAAAGGGAAGCCATCTGTGGGTCAAATTATCCTCAAGGCGTTCCACCAAGGGAACCAGACGGTCATTTCTATCTCCGATGATGGAGCGGGCATAGATCTGGAACGCATCCGCAAAAAGGCAATTGAGCGGAAGCTGATTACTCCCGCTGAAGCCAGAAACATGACCCCCTTAGATTTATACGATTTTCTTTTCCATGCAGGCTTTAGCACTAAAGACCAAGCTGACGACTTCGCCGGTCGTGGTGTAGGTATGGACGTTGTCCGCACTAGCTTAAGTGAAATTCGGGGAGCCATCCATACTGATTCTGTCCTAGGAAAAGGCACCACCTTTACCATTCGATTACCCCTAACCCTGAGTATTTGTAAAGCTCTGTGCTGCCTGAGCGATCGGGCTCGTATTGCTTTCCCTATGGACGGGGTGGAAGATATGATGGATTTGCCAAGCGATCGCGTTCAAACCAATGCAGAAGGTCAGTGCTGTATTCCCTGGCGGGAAACAATGCTAACTTTTCAGCCGCTCTCGGATTTACTGACCTACAATCGTCAGATCAGTCGGGGCAACGTTTATGGCGGCAATCGGGAAGACGATTTAATCTCAATCGTAGTGCTGCGCAGTGCTGGTAACTTTATTGCTCTCCAGGTAGATCAGGTGTTGGGCGAGCAGGAAATTGTAATTAAGCAACTCGAAGGCCCAGCTCCTAAGCCAGTCGGTATTGCCGGAGCCACCGTCTTGGGCGATGGTCGCATTATGCCAATTGCCGACGTTTTGGAACTTATTGACCTATCAATGGGTCGGATTCGCAAAGATGGGGGCGTTACCATTTGGCCGAGAACCGAGAGCCAAGACCAAGAAGCCCAAGACGAAACCCCAGCCCAGCATGAGCCAATGGTGCTGATTGTAGATGACTCTATTACCGTGCGCGAACTCCTGTCCATGACCTTCTCTAAAGCAGGTTATCGGGTCGAACAAGCTCGTGACGGTCAGGAAGCTTGGGAAAAACTCAGGTCGGGGCTACCGTGCGACATTGTTTTCTGTGATATTGAAATGCCGCGCATGGATGGTCTGGAATTGCTGTCTCGGTTACAGAAAGATGACAATCTTAATCAACTACCCATCGCCATGCTCACCTCTCGCGGTGCCAAACGGCATCGGCAAATGGCAGCTCAGCTAGGAGCAAATGGCTACTTTACCAAACCCTATCTAGAAGAAGTGCTGCTAGATGCTGCGCAACGGATGATTAAAGGTGAGGTACTGTTGACTCCGAGTGATGATTGAGTGTTAGTCATTGCTCGTTAGTCATTACTTATTGGTCATTAGTTGAAAACTGACACAAGGCAACTGAAATAGGACAGAACAAATGACACAGAGCTTTTGGATGGCCTTATGCCTTTGGGGGTTGACAGGCTGGGGAGCCTGCGCGGAAACTCCCAAGGAGGTGGAACTACAAGTTGGAATTGTACAGCGCTTTGGCTCAGAAACAACTGACCAGCTCACCTTGCAAGCTACTCCAGGCGATCGCCTCACCTTACGCTTTTTGTCAGGTAATATGAAGCCGCAAACAAAGCAAACTGACAGCGTTAAGGTGGAGGTGGCAATGCAACCGCTACCGCAACCAATCGTAGAAGAACGTTTGGTTCTCAGCGATCATGCTACCTTTGAAACAGCAGAAGATAGTGCCAATCAGTGGCGAAAGCTTGGCATTCAGGTAGAGGTAGCGCAACCGCAACGCTGGCAGGTTTGGGCGAAACGCGATATTTACCAGACCCCTTTACTGCGGCGCTTGCTACTATCAAGTCTCAAAGCTCAAGGTTATACCAACGTTCATCTCGAAACCGAAGTTGTACAACAGGTGCGACGGGCATCGTTTGTGCTTGATGGCTATCGCTACAGTAGGCAGGAGTTAGAGATTTCTGCTGAGAAAAATCTCATCCAAGTGAGTCAAGGTGCGAATAATAAAACCTCTCGTATGTATGGTGGCAGCCTGCGGCTCCAGCCCAATGCCTACGGTTCCTATACCTTAGTGAATCAAGTTCCCCTAGAAACCTATCTACGCGGTGTAGTACCTCACGAAATTGGGCCGGGGGCACCCTATGCAGCTGTGGAAGCTCAAACTATTATTGCCCGTACCTACGCCTTGCGGAACTTGCGCCGATTTGCTGCTGACAACTACCAACTCTGTGCCGATACCCACTGTCAGGTTTATAAAGGGCTAACTGGTACAGTTCCTACAGCCGATCAGGCGATCGCTACGACCAAGGGTACGGTACTGACCCACAACAACGAGCTAGTAGACGCCTTATATTATTCCACTTCTGGCGGGGTCACGGCTCCGTTTAGCGATACCTGGAATGGTGCGGAGCGTCCTTACTTAAAAGCTGTAATTGACGCTCCTCAGACGATCTGGAACTTATCGCAAAAATCCCTAGCAGATGAACGAAATTTCCGTGAATTCATTAACTTAAAAGAGGGATTTAACGAAAGCGGTAGGGATGTCTTCCGCTGGAGTAGAGCTAACACCCTAGAACAGATCGCTGCTGATTTACAACGCTATCTGGAAAGAACTAAACACCCTCTGGGTAATTTCACCAAAGTCTTGCAGATGCAAGTAGTGCAGCGGAGCACATCGGGACGTATTCTCAAACTGGCAGTTAAAACTGATAAGGGTGTGGTTGAACTTCATAAAAATGAAGTTCGCAGTGCTTTTGGTCCTCCTCGCAGTACTCTCTTTTACCTGGAGCCGATCTACGACGCTTCTAAAACTCTCAAAGGCTATACTTTCATCGGTGGTGGTTTTGGACACGGTGTCGGCTTAAGTCAATACGGTTCCTACAACTTAGCCCAACTGGGCTGGTCAGGAGAGCGCATTCTTAGTTTTTACTATCCTGGAACTAAAATTGAGCCCCTGAACGATTCAATTGTTTTTTGGCCAGAGTAGTAATTGGAGGAAAATAGGGAATAGGGAAAGGGTGATTTGCTTTACCCTTTCCCTCAATTTTTTGGAAAGATTGGACTTTTTTGGTTAAAGTAATTCCGAAGTTATTAGTACAGTTCTTCTTCTTGGTGAGTCATGATGGTGCAGTCAGATTTGGGATAGGCTACACAAGTCAGAACGTATCCGGCTTCGATTTGATCGTCATCTAGGAAAGATTGGTCAGACTGGTCAACTTCACCACTTACCATTTTGCCAGCACAGGTAGAGCAAGCACCAGCGCGACAAGAATAGGGCAAATCAATACCTGCCTCTTCAGCAGCGTCCAGAATGTACTCATCATCTGGAACGTCAATCGTGGTATTTAGCCCTTCAGCTTCGTTTATTAATGTAACTTTGTAAGTTGCCATTAGTGTTCCTCTGTAGTTGATTTGCAACGGCACTGAAATTGGAGCTGAAGCATACTTGATGCCTCTAGCGCAAGCCTGGAGGCAGGTTGGCTAGGCGGTAGGCAGCTTCATTTCTGATACTACGAGAAAAAGTTAGGGAGGCCAAACGGGATTAGGAATGAAATTGTTAATTGAATATTAAATTAGTTATACTTATAATTCTCCCAAGAGTCAGTTGTTGCCTAATTGGTGCAGATAGTTGTTCTAAAATGAAGTTTTCACAAGACTTTCTTAAGCTTTATACCTCGACCTTTTCTCGCCTAAATCTTCCATTAATTAGTATTAGTTATATTTATAATTAAAACCCATGATTTGTTCTTAGATTTGATACTCCCCGACCTGAAGGTACGAGTCTTTCAGGTTCGTTCTTTGTAATCCTCCCACCAACGGCACACCTTGCGTTACCTATGAAAGAAACTCCTCTACCCTTGTGCCCTCTACCTTCTGCCTTTAGCAGGCGTTCTTGGTTAATACAGTTAATTATTTGGGCTATGGTGGCTTTTACCTTGGCAATAATTCTCTCGAACTGTAAAAGCCCATCCCCCCAAAGCACTATCAGCCCAACTTCCCCAGCTACAACATTGGTTTATGGTTCGGGCGGACAGCCTGTAAACCTGGAACCTGGGAATATCACGGACGGTAATTCAATCATCGTTCAGCAGCAAATCTACGATCGCCTGCTGGAAACTAAACCAGGAACTACGGAACTAGAGCAGAGTTTGGCCAAGGAATGGGAGGTGTCGAGGGATGGTAAAACCTGGACGTTTAAGCTGCGCCAGGGGGTTCAGTTTCAGGATGGCACCGACTTTAATGCCGAAGCTGTCAAATTTAACGTGGAGCGTTGGTGGAATCAAGAGAGTGAGTTTGGCTACCGCAAGGCGGGTAAAACCTATGAAATTTGGGGGAATATTTTTGGTGGCTATAAGGGCACGCCTCAATCGTTATTGCAAGATGTGATTGTAGAGGATGAATACACAATTAAGTTTGTCCTCCAGCAGCCTTTTGCTGCGTTCCCGGGTGCTATAGCCTCTGGTTACTTTGGCATCGCTAGTCCAGATGCGATTAAAAAAGCGGGTGCCCCCTACGGTACGCCTGCCTCTGTGGCTGTGGGTACAGGGCCGTTTAGGTTTAAAGAATGGCGCACAGGCGATCGCATTGTCCTGGAGGCGAACCCAAACTATTGGAAACCTGACTTACCCAAAACTCAGCAGTTAGTTATCCGTTTCATCAGCGATCCCGCAGCCCGATTAGCCCAACTGCGATCCGGGACAATTGATTTAACGGTCGATCTGGCTCCCGATCAGTTGGCAGAAATTAAGCGAGACCCCAACTTAGAAGCTGTCTTCCGCCCCTCCTTAAACGTGGGTTACTTAGCTTTGAACCCCAGCTACGAACCGCTAGCCAAAGTCGAAGTGCGTCAGGCGATCGCAATAGCCCTGAATAAACCAGAGATTGTAAAAGCCTTTTGGGGTGAGTTAGGTCAATACGACAGCCACTTTACCCCTCCTTCTCTGCAAGAGTATCAGTCAGACCAAGTAGTTGACTATCAATACAATCAGAAACAAGCCAAGGAACTGCTGGTGCAGGCAGGTTACCCCAATGGTTTTGAGCTAGATCTGTGGTATATGCCTGTCAGCCGCCCCTACTTCCCCACGCCTAAACCCATTGCCGAAGCGATCGCTGCCGAACTGAGTGCCATTGGCATTAAAGTTAATTTACAGACTAAGGACTGGGCAGCTTATTTAGAAGACCGCCGCAAGCCTCCAGGTTTCCAAGCCTTTATGCTAGGTTGGACGGGTGATTATGGCGACCCTGACAATTTTTACTACACTCACTTCGGCCCTGGCTCCACATCAGACTTGGGAGGTTGGAAAAATCAGGAAGTTCTCCAGCTTTTAGAACGGGGACGAGCCACAAATGATCAGGCTGAACGTACCAAAATCTATGGTCGCGTGGATGAAATCCTTTATCAAGAGGCAGTACGCTTACCGATGGTTCATTCCCAGCCCTTACTAGCCAAACGCAAGAACCTTACTGGCTGGACTCCTAGTCCCTTAGGTTCAGAGTCCTTAGCCACGGTGAGCAAAAGCTCATAGGTGATAATAAAGAAAGAATGCTTAACGTTTGATAGTTGCATGTTCACCATTGACTTGACTTTAAAGAATACACCTCTGCCCTTATCTGTACAGCGGAAGTCAGAAGAGGACGCCCAGGCAACTTACGACCAAATTATAGAAGCCATGCGTACAGAGAAGCCGGCGTTGTTGGAACTGAGTTGCGATCGCGATCCGGAAAAGAAAATTGGTGTTCTCACCAGCCAGATCGTTGCGGTGGTAATTTCTCAGAAATCTGGTGCAGCAGGTGCGGGGCGTTCGCCCGGTTTCTTTGCCCTAACAGAGTAGAGTAAAGGGATGAGGGATGGGGTAGATCGCAAGCACGATGGCTGAAGTAGCAATTAGGGTTCGGGATCTTTGTTTCAGCTGGCCTGGAGGGACATCGGTTTTGCAATCTTGCTCTCTGGATGTCCCTAAGGGTGAGTTTTGGATGCTCTTGGGGACAAATGGCAGTGGCAAATCAACGTTACTGCAATTGCTGGCAGGATTATTGCTGCCCCAAGCGGGTGAGATTGAGATTTCTGGGTTAGTGGGTTTTGTCTTCCAAAACCCCGATCACCAACTAGTCATGCCGACGGTGGCAGCAGATGTTGCGTTTGGGCTGGTAGAGGAAAAGCTGCCCCTGGATCGAGTCCGCGCTAGAGTGAGGGAGGCGCTAGCGGCGGTAAATCTGCTTGAGCTTCAGCGACGCCCGATCTATGCCCTTAGTGGCGGACAGAAACAGCGTATTGCTATTGCTGGGGCGATCGCTCGTAAGTCGGAGATTTTACTCTTAGATGAGCCTACGGCTTTGCTAGATCCCGATAGTCAACTAGATTTAGTTGCCCAAGTGCAGCGCTTAGTCAAAAGTCGGGGCTTGACTGCACTTTGGGTAACTCACCGCTTAGAGGAATTGAATTATTGCGACGGGGCGTTTCTGTTGGAACAAGGTAAGGTGGTCGATCGGGGGGAGCCAGAACGCCTCAAGCAACGACTCATCCAGCAGCCAAATGAGGCAATGTAAACTATTATTAATAAAGTCTGAGATATTCAACAAAGAATACAGAAGTTCAGGAGTTGAGAAGTTCCTGAACTCCTCTCAGCTTCCAATACCTAATAAATATGCGCCTTGAATAATGCCTCCTCCTTCGCCCCAGGCTGTTTTACTAGTTGACGGCTACAATATCATTGGTAGTTGGTCTAGCTTAAAAATGACCCGCGATCGCCATGGACTTCTGGCTGCCCGCCAAGAGTTGGTAGAAGTGTTGATCAACTACAGCGCTTTTGTTGGTTATCAAACTCAGGTGGTATTTGATGCTCAATATCAAAAGACACAGAGTAATCAGGAAGCCGTAACTACTTATTTATCGGTTTGCTATACAGACTTTGGGCAGACAGCGGATAGTTATATCGAAAAATTCTGTGCCACCTTTAAAAGCAAGCTGAGTCAGTCCAAGCAACGGTTAATTGTGGCTACTTCCGATCGGGCGCAGCGACTACTCGTAGTCGGATATGGAGCCGAATGGATGTCATCGGAGCAGTTAGCCACCGATGTGGAATTCACGGCTCATCGAATTCGTCATAAAAACAGACCGCCCAAACAATCGAGCGGTCGTTTTTTATTTAACTCCCTTGACGCTAAGGCTCAACAACGTTTAGCCCAATGGCGCAAGGGGAGTCACTAGCGAATGCTGATAGGTTTGACGGATTGATTGATGCCTCGTCGAGCTAAAACATTAGTTTCTAAAACTGCGATCGCCTGTTTGTATTGAGGGTCATCGTTACTAGTAGCTCGTAAGTTCGGTTGGTTGGCCAGACGCTGCTCTTGCTCTTGGGTTAAGTCAATCTTGATATCGGGCGCAATTCCCTTGTGGTTGATATCAGTACCGCTGGGAGGGTAGTAACGGGAAATGGTTACTGCTAAACCTGAGCCATCGGATAAGGAATGAACCGACTGAACGACGGCTTTACCAAAGGTACGAGAGCCGACAACTGTAGCTCGTTTATTATCCTTGAGGGCACCTGTGAGGATCTCGCTGGCACTAGCTGAATTCCCATCGACCAGAACTACTAGAGGCAACTGGGTTAAAGCAGTTTGGTTAGCAGAGAATTTCTGCTGTCCGCCTTTACGGTCTACCGTGTGGACAATCTCTCCATTTGGTACCCACATCCGGGCAATTTCAATACTAGCGTGGAGCAATCCGCCGGGATTTCCCCGCAGATCCAAAACATAACCGTCCACGTTCTGGGTATTCAGGTTCTGAATTGCTCGCTGCATTTGTTCGGCAGCGTGGGAGCTAAACTCATCTAAGCTAATATAGCCTACTCGCAGCTGGCCTTCCTGTTTGAGGCTGGAATGCACGGATGGGAGTTCGATTTGAGCACGGGTTAAGGTAATGTCAAAAATGCCTTTCCCCTGCCGCGATAGCTGGAGGGTAACCGATGTGCCCACTTCGCCTCTGATGAGCGCTGACGCTTCTTCAACGCTCATTCCTTGAGCAGATTTGCCGTCAATGGCTACGATTTGATCCCCAGCTTTAATATTAGCTTTGAAGGCTGGAGAATTCTCGATCGGTTCAACCACCATCAGCATTTTAGTTTCGTCTTGAATGCCAATGCGAATGCCCACCCCCGATAGTTCGCCCGCTGTTTGGCTAGTTAGAGCTTGGAATTGTTCGGGATCGAGGAAGCGCGTGTAGGGATCTCCTAAAGGCTCTAAGGCTTGGCGAATTGCTTCGTAGGCTTGCTCTTTGGAGGTGTAATTTTTGCTGAGCAGTTGCTGCCTGGTGGCTTGCCAATTAACTTGATTGAAGGTGTGATCGACGTATTCCCGATTGACAATCTGCCAGACTTCATCAACTATATTTTTTGGACTATCCTGGAGAGCGGCAAAGACAGAGCGACCCCCAATGGGTGCAAACACCGACATAGTGACTGTGGTGGCGATCGCTCCAGTGAATAGGAAGCCTTTGAACCAGGGGGACTGTTTGGAGTATTGCTTCATGGAGAGTTAGTCAAACGGGTTTTTGGTTTAGATATCAGAATCGGGCATATTGAGGGGGCACCCACAAGTTAGATTCTACAATCATCTCACACAGGTCTATTGTCACTATCTCAAACTGTCTTGCCCAGCTAGAGAAATTTTGTGCCACTTTACTCAGTGTCCTGCTGATAGCGATCGTAAGTCTTTCCCACAAGGGGATTGCTAGTGAGAACAAATGAAATATGGGTTGCCAGGAAATAAAACGCTTAGATTCATTTTAAACAGATGGGTTCGTTGGCAGCATCGGTTGTTGAGCGATCGGCGAAGATCTTGCTTAAGACTGGGGTTATGGCTGTTGGGCATCCTCCTCACCCTTGGGGTACTCTTCAATACCTTCAGATTAATGGCGGCGGCAGCTGCACCAGTAGACACTTTGTTTGTTTTGGGAGGCAGCATTCAGCGGGAGGTTGCTGCTGCCGAGTTAGTCAAGCAGCACCCCCAAGCCAGAGTATTGATTTCTCATGGCTCGCTCGATCCCTGCATATTGCTGATTTTTCAAAAGTTCCAGGCTCCTATCCGCCAGGTTTGGTTAGAAAAATGTGCCAATTCTACGTTTGGTAACTTCTACTTTAATATCCCAAGGTTACGTTTGTGGGGTGTTCGTAAAGTTAGATTAATTACTTCACCCAGTCATCTACCGCGAGCGAAGTGGATGGCACAGATTCTTTTAGGAGCGCATGGGATTTGGGTGGATGTGGAGTCGGTTAAAGAATTGGGCATTCCGGGCAATAGGGAATCATGGCTAAAAACGGGAGTAGATGTAGCTCGCAGCTTGATTTGGGCATTGGCTAGTCAGGCGATCCAGCCTCAATGCTCCCAGTTAACCCGACTGACTAAGGTGGATCTAGCAACTTGGCGCAAGTCAGGATATACCTGCGAGTATCAATGGTGGTTAAAGTTGGACAAATAAGTAGTATTTGCCCCCTAACCCCCCAAGGAAAGGCAGGGCGGATTTATTGTCGATAGAGAAATTTGGGGAGCTGGGGGAGCTGGAGGAGTAATTTTTACTCGGTACTATTCTTTGCGTTCTTGAAGAAGCCCGCCCGGAGTTTAAACTCCGGGCTAATAGCTAAAGTCCATTGA
>DNXU01000065.1:10969-14631 GCA_003505715.1 Cyanobacteria bacterium UBA8803
AATTCTTGACAATCTGATTTAAATGACGAACAGCTTAACCCTCTTCTGTCAAACTGGGGTGAAACCTTGATTTTTCGTGGGCTGGATTGACGTAAATTGGTCAAATTTTCCCAAAGTGACAGAAGAGGGTTAATACAGATTTCCCAAATACTTACTACAGAACAAGACTGTTTAAGTGATAGGTAATAAAGTCATAGGTAATATTAAAAAAACTAGCTTTTTCCCAATTGCCAATTACCAAATTATACTGAAGATTCCCGCTATGCTTATGCAAGCGAGTTACTCTAGGGATTTCTCATCTGGCATAATGAAAATCTCTGTTCCCTAGCCCTTACCCCCTCTTTTCCACCAGATGAGAATAAGCAAGCCTCTCGGCAATCTAAAAAGAGAAGTCCGCAGCCGCAGCAAACTCCCTGGTTTTTTAGTGTTACTGATTGCCTCCCTAGCCGCAATTCAGTTTTCAATCCACCCAGCTGCAACCCAGCAACCTGTTACGGTCAAGGTTTTCATGAACGCCCCAGAGACTGTCCTGTGGCAACCCTTTATCAAAGAATTTGAAGCCAAAAACCCAGATATTAATCTGGAAGCCGTAGCTGGACCTACCGATACTAACCTGATCGAAGACCTCTATACCTCCGCCTTCCTACTAGGAGATTCTCCCTACGACTTGGTTTACATGGATATTGTCTGGGTGCCCAAGTTTGCTGCGGCTGGATGGTTAAGGCCTCTATCTGAGCGAGTTACTGAAGCAGAATTATCAGACTTTTTAGCAGGTGATCTAAATGGGGGACGCTATCGAGGAGAACTCTACCGCATTCCCACCCGTTCCGATGCAGGAATGCTTTACTACCGTAAAGATTTGTTAAAACAAGCCGGATATCCACCGCCCGAAACCTTCGCGGAACTCATCAAAATTTCCCAGGATTTGCAACAGCAGGGATTAGCGGATTGGGGTTACTTATGGCAAGGCAAGCAGTATGAAGGTCTACCAGCGATGTTTACCGAGATCCTTGCTGGTTTCGGTGGCTTCTGGGTAGATCCCCAAACCTTAGAAGTGGGACTTGACCAACCCCAAGCGGTACAAGCCGTTGAGTTCTTACGCAGCACTATCGAAAACCGCCTTTCTCCCCCTGGAGTAACCACCTACGCCGAAGAAGAAACCCGCCGCTTGTTCCAAAATGGTAAGGCAGTTTTCTTACGCAACTGGCCTTATGTCTACAGTTTGGCTTCAGAGACTACCATTGCAGGCAAATACGCTATTAAACCCATGGTTCACGCTTCTGGCCAACGTAGTGGCGCTTGCCAAGGAGGGTGGGGACTAGGAATTGCCAAAAGTTCAAAACACCCAGAAGCAGCTTGGCGCGTCATTGAATTTTTTAGCAGTGCCGAGACCCAAAAAAAATACAGTTTAGCAAATGGCTATGCCCCCAGTCGCAAGTCCCTCTATAACGACCCAGAACTAGTAGCTAAATACAACCACTTTCCCCAACTCTTAGAAGTAATTGAAAACTCCGTCCTGCGCCCCCCCATTGCCCAATACGCCCAAGCCTCAGATATCTTACAACGTTACCTCAGCGCCGCCTTAACCGCAAGAATGACTCCCCAACAAGCTATGAAAGCCGCCGCTAATGAAACTCGCCTCCTGCTGCCAAAGAGGGATGAGGGATGAGGGTGTGAGGGGATGAGGGGATGAGGGGGTGAACGATGAACAATTAACAATGAACAATTAATAATTAATAATGAACAATGAACAATTAACAATTCGTTTAGGAGAAAAATTGACTGGGTGGCTGCTTTTAATACCAGCCTTGCTCGTTATGATACTGGTATTTGCTTACCCTATTGGACGTGCTTTTTGGTTAAGTCTGTTTGTTCAAAACCTGGGTACTCAGTTACAGCCACAGTTTACGGGACTGGCAAACTATGGGCGACTGTTGGGTGATGGGCGCTTCTTTGCCAGTTTGTGGAATACTACCATTTTCACTACAGCCTCCGTTCTTCTCGAATTGTTTATCGGTATGGCGATCGCACTCGTTCTCGATAAATCCTTTCGAGGTCGGGGTTTTGTGCGAACTGTTGCCCTCATCCCTTGGGCATTACCAACGGCGGTGATGGGACTTACTTGGGCTTGGATTTTTAACGATCAGTACGGTATTGCCAACGATATCCTGCTGCGTTTGGGATTCATTGACACTGGTATTCCCTGGTTGGGCGATCCAGCCCGAGCTATGCTAGCCTTGATTGTTGCAGATGTCTGGAAAACCACACCCTTTATCGCGATCATTTTGCTAGCAGGATTGCAATCAATTCCGACTGACCTGTATGAAGCCCACGCTATTGATGGTGCTAATCCCGTTCAGAGTTTTTGGCAAATTACCCTACCCCTCTTAGCCCCGCAAATTCTTATTGCTCTATTATTTCGCTTTGCCCAAGCCTTCGGTATTTTCGACCTCGTGCAAGTGATGACGGGCGGTGGGCCTGCGGGGGCAACGGAGACGGTTTCGATTTACATTTATGCTACTGTTAGGCGCTATCTAGATTTTGGTTATGGAGCTGCTTTAGTAGTAGTAACCTTTTTATTGCTAATTGCAGCCGTAGCCATTGTAAGTTTCTGGCTGTCAAAAGCACGGATTAATGTTGCAGGGGGCAGATAAGAGATGCAGGGAACAAGTCAAGGTACAGAAGTAGCAAAAAGTACAGGCGTCAACCTCCAGAGAATCATTTTGTGGATAGGCGTGGTGCTAATTGTTATTTTTTGCCTCGCCCCAGTCCTATGGCAAGTCCTGACCTCCTTTAAGGTCAATAACGCAATTTCTGCCGTTCCCAATATCTACATTCCGTCCCCCAACCAACTCACCTTTGAGCATTACCAAAGTCTCGGTACAGGTTTCTGGCGCTATCTATTTAACAGTGCCTTCGTTTCGTTCACCTCTACCCTTGTCTGTTTAATATTAGGAGCACCCGCTGCTTATACCTTAGCTCGGTTACGTCTTCCTGGCGAGCAAATTATCTTAGCCTGCATCCTAATTATTAGCCTGTTTCCCTACGTCCTGCTATTTTTAGGATTGTTAGAGATCGTCAAAGCCGTGGGACTGGGCAATAACTACCTAGCACTTATTATTCCTTATACTGCCATCAACCTGCCCTTCACTATCTTAATTCTGCGCAGTTTCTTCCAACAATTGCCGAAGGATTTAGAAGATTCAGCCCAAGTAGACGGATACAATACCATACAAATGCTCTTACAGATAGTGCTACCTATGGCTCTCCCGGCTCTAGTAACTACGGGAATTCTCACATTTATTTTTGCCTGGAATGAATTTATTTTCGCCCTCACCTTCATTACTCGTGAAGAAATGAAAACTATTCCAGTAGCCGTTGCTCAATTAGGAGGTAATTCTGCCTTTGAAATTCCTTACGGCCCCATTGCAGCAGCCACAGTTGCTGGCACATTACCCCTAGTATTGCTCGTGCTAATCTTTCAACGCCGGATTGTTCAAGGCATAACAGCAGGAGCAGTTAAGGGATGAGGAGTGAGGGAGTGAGGGGGTGAGGGGGTGAGGGAGTGAGGGGGTAAGGGAACTTACTAAAGAATTAGTATTATCTACTTATTATGCTTATCTACTCACCTCCTCATCTCCTCACCCCCTCACACCCTCACC